>JAZQNE010000049.1:0-6702 GCA_045627185.1 Lachnospiraceae bacterium | reverse complement strand
ACACTGACTTCACAGGTATCATTTTTTTCACTTAATACGGAAGTGTCCTGTGTTTTTCCACAGCCGAATAATAACAATCCTGTAAGTAGAACCATACAAAGTGCGAAAAACTTTTTCATAATGCCCCTTTCAAAGAATCTGATTAATATTATCTGCTCATTACGTACAAGGGCATAGTCTTAACTAACTATGCCCTTGTACTATGCGTTACATTTTACCATATGTTTTTATTTAAGAAAAGTCCATTTTAATCGCTCCAAATAGCGTAAAGTTTAAGAAGTTTTCTGTTACCGTCACCCGGAACATCATCAAACGCAGGAAGCGCTGCAGACGCGCCCGAAAGCTTTTGTTCACCGCCCGGCGTGTATGACCAGCCGATAATTGTCTTTCCGGGATATCCGGCATAATCATCCGCAACATCCCAGTCGAGAGAGATATTAAGTTTTTCGCCGTAAGAAACGGAACCCAAACCACCCGGAAGCGAAATTATTGAGCCATCGGGTGCAACCGAATAATATTCAACATCGTAGAACTTAAGCGTATGAATTGCGGTAATTGTAACAATATGGTCGCCGTCGGGGTCAAGAGCCGGAAGATATATATATCCTGCATCGATTGCCTCTGCTGCCTTCCAGACAATTGAAGCATCTGCATCAAAACCGTGACGTTCACCGTCAATTCTGCAGCTCCAGCCGTCAATATACATTCCCTGATAGCTGAACAGCCCAAAGTCAAGCTTTGCAGACTTGCCGTTTTCATAAACCGCCTCAAAATCGGCAGCACCTCTGTCGTCCTTATAAACAATAATATAATTGTTTCCAAGCTCAAGCTTAGGAAGCGTGTGACCCTTTTCAAGAAGTACTCCGCAATGTCTGCAATACTTGTCGCCGGAATAGCCTTCCGCAAGATGTGTCGCATTGACCGCATTTCTGATTTCAGGGTCTCCCGCCGCATGATTTGCGGGATTTTTCGGACTTGTTTCCGTTGTTTTTGCTCCGCAAAGCGAACATTCTTTATCCGTCTTTCCCGTGGCGTTGCATGTTGCCGCAGTCTCTTTCGTAACCTTAAAGTCATGTCTGTGAGTTTCGGCAACCAGCGTTACATCATGGTTTGGCATGATAAAGGTGCCCTTTACATACTCATCGCCAAGCTTCCAGCCTGTGCCGGTTTCACCCGCTGCCGTATCTGCAGGAATTACTATGCTTTCACCAAGCTTGTAAACCTCGTTACGTTCATTTACTCCATCCTTCCATGAAAGCGTGAAGGACGGTGTCTCATATCTGCCGATAACCGTCAGGTCCGTATCGGGCATTGTAAGCGAAGGCTCAATAAAGATTTCCTGCTCATCGGGATTTTCGGAACCTGTAACGATGTACCAGTTCAGCACAAGATCCTCGTAAACAGGCCACCGGTTAAAGGAATTAAGTTCATTTTGAACATTGCTGCCGTAGGCCGCAACGAAGAAGGAGTTGTCGAAATAGCCGTCCTTTCCTTCAACCGAATACTTTATAACATGATATGTTTCCGCAAAGGTCGGGTAAATCGAAACGTTTGCACGCGGCATCTTATCGGTATAACCGGGAATTATGAAGCTTCCGTCCTCAAATACCCAATCCCGGAATACTTTTCCCACAAGCTCATCACTTGGAATGCCGTCATGAGCGGGAATTGTATCTCCGGCTCTGACATTTGCATAATCATAAACCTCATTCTTGTCATCATACCAGAAAACAGTGAATACATCCGCATCCTCTTCAACGCCCACAACCATCACATAGGCGTCGGGCATAACGGTTTCAGCGGTAAGCGGCTGCCACTTGTCACGGTTATCAAGCGCAATCTGAGAAATGATGTCATGCGTCTTTGTTTCGGGTTCGAAATAATACCAGTTAATCTTATGATTCGAATGTTCTTCTGCAAACTTTGCAAGGTTTCCCGGCATTGCATCAAGCAGCTTACCATCCTTTTGAACCTTGGTACTGTTATAGCAATCGGCAGTGTAAGCATAAACCGGTTTGCCGGCATCCATGGCATCAAAGCCGCGCGGATTCATTACCCAGTCAACGGTGTTCTCAACAGGATCGAAGAACAGTTTAACAACGGTATTTTGTGAACACATCAGGAAATACAATGTTCCTGCCTGATTCTTTACGGTTTCGTCAACGTTTTTACCGTAGTTGTTATACGCATTCCATGCAATATCAAGCTCATCACCCAGCCTGCTGACTTCCTCATACATTTTATGAACTTCGGAAACGCTTCCGGTATTACGCATCTTTTTGTATTCGTCAAACAGGTTGTTAAAGCTGTTAAGCTTCGCATAATATGTTTCCTTAAGAAGATCCTCATCATCAAATCTTACATCGGTAAGACGATATCCCGGGAAGAGCTCACAGAATGCGGAATCAACAACAAGGTCGTACTGAACGCCGTCAAATCCGCTGAAAGAGCCGATCTGCTTAAGTGAGTAGTTGCCCCTTATGTAAAAATAACTGCCGTTCTCATCACGCAAATAATACTGAACTTCAGCCGAAACGGGCGAACCCTTCCAGTGAACGTTAACAGTTCGTGAAATCCTGCTCGTATTAAATCCAAAGGTGTTATTCTTATAAGTGATGATAATCTGTCCCCACAACTCAGATACACCCGGAAGCGGTCTGATATAGATTTCGTTTGTTTCCGGCAGATAGCGTACCTGGTGTGTGTCAGCGGCCGTTCCGTTCTTTCCGGTAAGATCGACACAGCGGATATCGTAGTGCTCTTCGTTGTACTGTGTAAACGCAATACCGTTCTGCGTAAAGGTATATGCCTCGTTTCCGGCAACGTCCGTATCATCGTTAACGGTCGATGTCTTTCCGTTCTTTAACGACATAACCTTGATTTTGAAAACATCATCGGGAATCTTAAGTGTGTTCGATGCCGTAACAGCCTTGCCCGCAGCCTGATCTGTTTCGGACGGTTGCTTAAATTCCAGATTGAGCAGTGAGTCATCAACATCCTCAAACTCAAGCGGTACCTTTGCTGCACCAAGCTGAAGCAGAGGCCACTGATGACTGTAAATATTGATAGTCTTATTAAGCTTTGTTCCTACAAGTCTTGCATTAAAATCAATCTTCAGATAAACGCCGATTTCGAAAAGAAGCGAGCCCATTGCGCCCATATCCGAGCCTTCACCGCTCTCCCACGAATAGTAAACGTACAGGAACCCGTAAACTTCGCCGTAAATTCCAACCTCGGCAATAATTCCGACGGAATTGAGTTTTGTGGAAACAACACCAACTCTTGCATCCATGCGGATTCCGGCTCTTAAGCCGACATTACCGAAGCAGTAGAAATCAGCCCTGAAGTTAGGTGTTTCAAGGTCGGCCGTTGTACTCTTGCAGGATGATTCTTCATTTCCGAAAACATTGATGTGAACAAGGAAGCAGTACTGCTTTGCATTTGCATAGCTTATGCCCCAGCCCATCATACAGTTTACCTTAAGACTTACCACAAAGTTGACTCCGAGGCTGAATTCCACAAGGTGGATAGGATCGGGACTTGCGGCTATTTCGAAGATTTTCTGGTTAACAATATCGATATATTCGGCATCGTTTGAAAGCATTCCGGAATACTTATCCTGAAGGTCGCCGCCGATACCGCCGTTGCTCTCGAACTGGTCGTCATCCTTGTCCTTAACCTCCTCAAGCTTTTCCTTGCCTTCCTTAGAACCTCCGACGCCGTTTTGAACGGTCTTGAAGGTATCCTTCATAGCCTTCAGGGTGTCCTTTAACGACTTCTGATCCTTCTTCTCCCCTGACTTTTTATCCACAGAATTGTTGGCTTCGACAAGCTTTTTCCACTCGGATTCATCGTCATCAACAGAAGTGGTCACAGCCACGGATGCGCCGAGTCCCGTGTAGGTTCCGGCCTGAAGTGCAACCTTGATGTCAACGCCCTGAAGCACGGGAATGCATACATACCACTTCCAGTCGGCGTCTGCGCTTATGGAAAGACCGAGCACAACCTCCTGCTCAAGAGCGGCAACAATTTTGATTTCTATTTCATTCTGGCCTTTTGCGGTTTTGTTCAGCTTGAACTTAATTGAAAAGCTTGCGCTTATTTCGATGCGGACACCCGTTGAGCCCTCGAAATGATCGAGCTTTGTGCCTACAACGGCCTGAATCTTAGGTGCTTCCGAAATCTCAACCTTATCGGAGGAATCGGCAAGAAGACGAATATCCTCAAGCGAATAACTGTGTCCCGTTCGGTCTTCAAATTTAAGGCTTGTAATTGCCTCCCTGTACTGCTCGCCGTCAAGTTCATCACCGGTAAGAAGCGCTTCGATGTAGTCAACTGTTCTTTCACCAAAGCCGTTCCTTGCGGCTTCTTCCGCAAAGCTTTTTTCAAGTGCGGCAATTTCATCATCGGAAAGAGGAACATCCATGTTACTTTCAGCGGAATAAAGCTGGAAGGAATTAAGGATTTGCTCAGCATTTGCCTCTGTGTAATCAATTGTAACCTTATTTCCTTTTTCCGATACTTTCGTTACAAGGCCGTAACCGACAAGAGCATCATTATCAAGAAGATTAAGTTTTCCCTTGTAAAGTGCGATGTAATCGCCCTCGTCAAGCGTTGTATTTTCATCGAGTCCGAACACGCGGAAGCTGTCTTTTGTAAAATCAAAATATGACTTTTCGACAGTAACGGTGCCGTCTTCAAAGGTTCCGTCATCGGGTACGGGAATTACATCCGGAATAAACAGGACGGAGTCAAGCTCTGCGCCCTCATAAGTATAGGAACCGTCAGCATTCTTTTCCGTTATCAGCAGGTATATTACCTCGCCGTCAACCGTTCCGTTTGCCCTTAAGGTTCCGTTATAAACCGCAACGGTGGTGCCGACGGAAAGCTGTCCGGAATACTGCATTACGCCACTTGTTTCCTGCTGTTTTGCGTCATCGCCGTTAAGGTCTGCAACAAGATTGTAGAGACCTCCCTTAACGTCAACGCCCTTTGTATCGGCAGCATTAATAAACACTACATCCTTGTTTACACGCAGTGTGTTGATTTCCGTTCTTGCAACGGTAAAGTTATTGAAAACAACGTTTTCTCCGGCAATATTTCCGTTCGAAACAAACCGAATTGAGCTTGCCGACTGAAGTTCGGCCTGGAACAGGTCACCCGGCTGCCATGCGGACACAGGCTTAACAGAAAAGAGTCTGAGCTGTTTCAGATCGGGAGCCTTCGAAAGATCGTTTCCGTCACGCGTCGGGCGCAGCTTTTCAATAATATCGGCATCAAGATTGAGTACGCGGTTCGCATCCTTAATCTCACTGATTGTATAATTAACAGCTTCTCCGCCCTTTGAAAGATCGCAGACAGTAAGGAAGCTTCTGACCTCGTCAGCCGTAAGTCCGTAAGCTGCCAGCCTGATTTCGTAATCGGTTCCGACATTCTGTTCGGACATATAATTTATCTTAAAATTGTTTTCCAGGCCGTCGCTGCTTTCAAAGTCAGCGTACAGCATGGTGTCAGAAGCGATTTTATCGCCCGAAAGAGCCATTTTTGTCCTTTCGGCGTCATAATACCAGCCTACAAAGACTCCGCCCTCTTTATAAGGCATTTCAAGCGCACCGACGATAGTTCCCTCTTTTACCATAGCGGTCTTTGGAAGTGTAACGGTAGCGGCATCCTTTTGAGCCGTTGTCGAAGCAAGTCCGAATTTCACCTCATAAAAGGTGGTATTCACCGGATTATCCGGCTGGCCCGACGGCCCTTTTCCGGCATTTTTCTTGTGAATTGCCACAGCTGTAATCACGATTCCGGTAATAAGAACAGCTGCAGCAGCCGCCGCGATAATCCATTTTGTCCGTTTGCTCATAATGTCCCTCCGTTTTTCTCGTATAAGTTGATAAGCAGTTCTATGGGAACAGCAACATTTATCCCCTGACCGTCGTCGTAAGCGCCTCTTACAACACCGCACACGCCTCCGCTGCTGTCAAACAGCGGCCCGCCGCTCGAACCGGAGTTCACCGGTGCGGTAAAAAGAATGTATGGCGGTTTAACCATACTCACATTTCCGTCCGTAACCACGTTTAAGATTCCGAACTGACTTCCAACCGCCGTTACTCTCTCGCCGCGCTTTAACTGTTTTTTTGAAAGCTGCAGGCTTTTTAGGCTGCAATCCTCCGGAAGATTAAGAAATGCAAGGTCCGAAGCTTCATCGGCTTCCGTAATTGCAGTAACTCTGAAGGTTTCTCCCTTCTCTGTTGTGCAGACCGCATAATCCATATTTACAAGTGCATGACGGCAGGTCACAAGCCTTTTAGGTTCAAAGGCAACAAAGCCGCTTGCCGTTGCAACTTTTTTATCGGATTTATCATATATTTCAAGTAAAACGATACTGTCCAGTAATTCCTGCGGGAAGGCGGCATGTTTTTCGTTTTCCGCCTGCTGCAATCCGTTTTCCGCCTGCTGTATTCCGTTTCCCACCGGGACAGTACTTTCTTTTCCGCCTAACGCCCGCCCAAGTGCAAAGCACCCGGCGCCGAACACAAGCATGCAGAAAAGAAGCAGAACAATCATCCACGTTTTTTTACCCATAACATCGTCCTTTATTTCTTCAATCAGAAGTATCTTGGCAACGGTGTTCTCCCATTTTTGGACAAAAAGACACCTTCTTTATTTATCGGCATTATCCTGCCGTAAATCAATAGAAAAAAA
>JAZQNE010000048.1:0-19628 GCA_045627185.1 Lachnospiraceae bacterium | reverse complement strand
GAGATTGAAGAGATGTCTTCTGATATTCAGAAGATTGTCGGAACAATTGATAATATTGCATTCCAGACTAACATCCTTGCTCTTAATGCATCTGTTGAGGCTGCAAGAGCCGGTGCTGCGGGTAAGGGCTTTGCCGTTGTTGCAGATGAAGTCAGAACTCTTGCACGTAAGAGCGCTGCCGAATCGCAGAAAACCTCAGAATTAATTGAAAAATGTCTTACGGAAATCGAAAAGGCCAAGAGGCATACGGAAACCACGTTTGGCTGCTTTGAAACGATTATGCTTAACACAGAGGAAATTAAGACATCCTTTGGCTCCATTCATGAAGATTCTTCAAATCAGGCAAACCAAAGCGGTATTATGAAGGATGAAATCGTAAAGGTTAATGATGTGGTTCAGTCGAATACTGCAACTGCCGAGGAAACAGCAGCCGCTGCAGAGTCAATGTCGGATAATGCCGCAAATCTGTATGAGATTATGGACAAGTTTGTGGTCTGAGCAATTTGATTCTATTAAAACTTTTTGCTGCCAAAAGCGTAAAGCAAAGAATAAACAATTAAAAGCCATCCGGAAGGATGGCTTTTAATTGTTTATAACAAGGAATAATATAGTAATAAAGGGATAATTCAGAATAATACAGTGCTGAAAAGCTGCTTGAGTACTTTTGTAAATGAGTGAAGCTTTTCGAACTTAGGACTCTCACAGTAATCGTAACGCTCGGCTTTGTACCAGTTAGGTGTGTTATTCGAATATGTAGATGTGTAGTTGCTATATGTTGTCATACCGGATACCACCGGAAAAGATTTTGTGTTTGTTTCTTTGTTTCATCTTATGACTTTATTTTATCACAAAAAAGAACAAAAACTATATGCTAACAGTTCAAATTATGTTATAATAATTGTGACAATATCACAAATGTTGAATTTGGAGGATGAAAAATGGGCTTTACAATTGCAGACATGATGATTAGTGCAGAACAGAAATTTAAGATGATCATGGTTGGCGGTAACAACGGCTGGGCCAATTCAATCAGCTGGCTTCTGATGGTTGAGGACACAACCATCACAAAAAGCTTCAAGGGCAAGGAACTGGCAGTAACAACGGGACTTGGATTTGAAACAGAGGAAAAACTTCTGGAGCTTGTTAAGATTCTTGATGAACATCATGCGTCCGGCCTGATTGTTAATGTCGGTTATTACATTAATGAAATTCCGGAAAGCGTTATAAAATACTGTAATGCATGCGATCTGCCGCTTTTTACGGTTCCGTGGGATGTTGAAATGTCTGAAATGATAAAGGACCTGACGGTTCGTATTTTCCTGCAGACACAGACGGATGAGCAGATATCGGCGGCCTTCATAAAAGCAATCGAAAAGCCTTATCTGACGGCTGAATATAAGGCTGCCCTGTCCGCAGCATTTGATGTTGACGGAAAGTTCCAGGTGGTTGTGTTTACAACCGATGATCTGGATTCCATGGATTCGATGGACCGAAAGCGAATAGGCTACCGCCTGCAGATTTATCTTGAAAATATATCGCACAATGCTCATTTCTTCTATTATGACGGTGATTTTGTCCTGGTTTTCAATGCGGTTGAGACGGAGGACAAGGATGAAATCATTCAGGGCTTCCATGCGCGAAGCAAGCGTCGTATGCCTGACCGTGAGATTTTTGTGGGCGAGGGCACGCAGGTGCTTGACGCATCGCAGATTTCGACGTCCTACAAGCGTGCAAAATGTGCCGCAAAGTTTGCGAAGAAGAGTAGAACTGACATCGTGAGATTTGACGAAATGGGTATGAACCGGCTTTTATATTCCGTTTCGGATCCGGCAATTCTTGATGAAATGGGCGAACAGGTGCTGAAGCCACTGCTTGAATATGATGCGAAGCACAATTCCGATCTTGTTGCGACTTTCTCAAATTACCTGAAAAACAACGGCAGTGTGCAGCTTGTATCGCAGGAACTGTTCATACACAAGAACACCATTGTTTACCGTATGAACAAGATAAAGGAATTACTCGGAAGCGATATTGACACATCCGAAGAACGTCTGAAATACTTTATTGCCTGCATGATTGTTGAGTACAATAATACGATGCTGGGATAAAAAATGCGGTGATTGTACATCGGACCGCGCTAAAATGATTACAAGGAGCAGCACCGGACCCGGTGCGTTGAAAAGATGAGAAAACCGGTAGTTATGTTTGATTTGTTCGGAACAATTCTTGACGATGTCACGATTGATTTTCCGAAAGGTATTGATTTCATATGGGAGAAGAGTTTCAAGGAAATCTGTACGCTTGAGGCGCTTCGGGAGGAAAACCTTAAATATCTTGAATATTTTCGTGCTCGCCAGCATGAAAACTTTGAGGTATGTTTTGCAACTGAGGAAATACCTGCGTTTTACAGAGCATTCGGGCTGCCCGAGCGGGAAATGTCGCCTGAAGAGGAATGGGAGATGGCTGACCTTGTGAACGACGAGACGGTTTTTGACGATGTTCTCCGCATGCTGCAAACTTTTCGTGACAACAACATTCCGATGTATGTGCTCTCAAACAGTACATTCAGACGTGATGTGCTTTGCAGGCTTCTTGAAAAGCATGATGTTCTGAAATATTTTGAATATGTCTGGTCAAGCGCTGATTTTGGCAGGAGAAAGCCTGACAGGAGTTTCTTTGACCAAGCGGTCCAAAGCATCCTTCTGACGCATCCTGAGGCCCGCAGAGAGGATATTTTCTTTATAGGCGATAATTATTACTATGATGCTTTCGGAGGCTATAATGCCGGCTTAAAGGCCTTCTGGCTTAACCGTCCCGATATGCCGGGGCCTGTGGGGCACCCGGTCGGTGTTGTTAAAAATATGGATGAGTTTGCAGAGGCTGTTCTTGCTTATAAAAACCGGAATGATAAGGAATAAAACGACATTATTATATTTTTTGAGCAGATTCTTGTATTTGAACTGAACAAAATGTGATATTCTTATTAAAAAAGCGGGGCGTGTATGGGGTGTTCCGCAGAAATGAACCAATAATCAATCAGAAGGAGAAGGTACATGGAAAAATCAAAGGTTTATTTTACCGATTTCCGTTGCAAAATGGACGAAGGACTTCCGAAAAAGCTTAAAAAGCTTTGTATTAAAGCCGGAATTATGAGTATGGATATGGAAAACAAGTTTGTTGCCATCAAGATGCATTTCGGAGAACTTGGCAACGTTGCTTTTTTAAGACCAAACTACGCAAAGGCTGTTGCCGATCTTGTTAAGGAAGCAGGCGGAAAGCCGTTTCTGACCGACTGCAATACGCTTTATCCCGGATCACGCAAGAATGCGCTTGAGCACCTGGACTGCGCTCTTGAGAACGGTTTCAATGAACTTTCGACCGGGTGTCACATTATTATTGCTGACGGTCTTCGCGGAACGGATGATGTCACTGTTCCCGTGGAGGGTGGCGAATACTGCAGCGAGGCTTACATCGGAAGAGCCATTATGGATGCTGATGTTTTCATTTCGCTCAGCCATTTCAAGGGCCATGAGTGCACCGGTTTTGGCGGAGCCATCAAGAATATAGGCATGGGATGCGGAAGCCGTGCGGGAAAAATGCAGCAGCACAACCACGGAAAGCCTGTTGTTAACGCAAATCTCTGCAAAAACTGCAAGCGCTGTTCGAAGGAATGCGGGTCTGATGCAATTCACTACGAAACCGGCAAAGCCGTAATTAACCACGATGAGTGCAAGGGCTGCGGGCGTTGCATCGGCTCATGCGCATTTGATGCAATTTATAATCCGAACGATAATACAAATGAAATTCTTGGTTGCAAGATGGCTGAGTATACAAAGGCTGTTATTTCGGGCAGGCAGAACTTCCATATCAGTCTTGTATGTGATATTTCACCCAATTGTGACTGCCATTCGGAGAACGATGCTCCGATTCTGCCGGATATCGGCATGTTCGCATCGTTTGACCCGGTTGCGCTTGACCAGGCCTGTGCTGATGCATGCCTGAACGAAACACCTATCAGAAATTCACAGCTTGGCGATAATCTTGCAAAACCCGGCTGGCATAAGCATAATGACCATTTTCTTGATTCCAACCCAAGCATCCGCTGGAGAGAAACCCTTGAGCATGCTGAAAAGCTTGGCATCGGAACAAGAGAATACGAACTGATTAAAATGTGATTGCAAATGAAAATATGAAAAACAATCTTGAAAAAGTTAAAAACGCAATGCTTGCCGTGCAGCGCCATCCATGGGAACAGGGCGTCTGCATGCAGGCGCTTTATGAACTTGGTGACATTACAACAGCTGTTGCAATGGCGCATGATGCCGTGCTGCGTGCGGGCTCTGACGGGCGTCTTGCCCTGATAGGCGGGTCCGCTGCGGTAACCGACCCTGCGTCCTGTGGGGAAGTTGTTTTCCGCGCATATGAGCTGACAAAGGACCGTTTTTACCTTGATGCGGCAAAAAAACAGCTGGATTTTCTTCTTAAACTTGCTCCAAAAACTGCAAACGGTACCATCTGCCATAATATGAGATCCTTCCATGAGGGCTTTTCGCCGGTTCAGATATGGGCTGATTCGATTTACATGGCTCCGCCGTTCATAGCGGTGATGGGGTATCATGATGAAGCTGTTGCCCAGATTAACGGCATGTGGAACTACCTTGCAGACCCTGAAACAGGGCTTCTGCGTCATATTTATGATGCAGGCCGGGGGTGCTTTGTACGCGACAAATTATGGGCTACGGGCAATTCCTGGGCACTTCTTGGAATGGCAAGAGTTTATGAGGCCATTTCCGAAGATTTGCTTAAGGACGGAACTTCCCCTTCGCAGACGGATAAAAAAGAAAAGGCCGAAAAGCTGCTTTTACGCGCTCTTGGCCTTCTTGATGCAATGCTTGCATATGCACTTCCTGACGGAAGATTTCATGATATTTTGGATGATCCGACATCTTTTTCTGACGGTACATCAGCCATGATGACTGCTGCTTTCATTTACAGGGGCGTGAAGAAGGGCTATGTTTCCGACAAATATCTTTCTTACGCAGACAAGGTTTTTTCCATGATGGAACGTTATGTGGACGAATACGGCATTATCCGCGGAGTGTGCGGATGCCCTGATTTTGTTGCAGAGGGAACAAGTGCCGAATCAATGGCTGCATACATTATGATGCATGCGTATAAATGACTTGGATTATGACGGTTGGGCCTGTTCCTTCCCAGCCACTCGGGCCTGTTCTTTCGGACTCACTGTTATCATTTTTCTTTTTTTGTAGTGATAAACAGAATAACCGCACCGACCAGTCCTACACCCGTTCCAAGCAGGAGGGTGGCTGTAATGCCGCAGTTATCGATCATTGTGCCGCAAATAAACGCTGAAAGGACGCTTGCGACCGAAAGAGTCATGCTTGCGTAAGCCTGGCCCTGGGAAGCATCGTCGCGGGCAATAATGCTGTCAACGTAGTAAATAAGCGATATAGTAAGGATTCCCCAAGCCGGGAACTGAAGAGCCATTACAAAGTAATAGCCTGTAACTGTCGGAACAAGAAGGCTTCCGAGTGTTTTGAGAGCAAAGAAGATTGCTGAAAACGGGATAAGCTTCTTGATTTTAAAACGTTTGCGGATGAAGGGGAATATCAGCATGGGAATCATTTCAAATATGGCAGCCAGAAATGTTGCTATGCCGACGCTTTCGCTGTTACCGCCTTTTGACTGGAGAATCTGAAGCGCATATGTGTTTACAAGCGTGTGTCCGAAGTAAACGCAGATCAGACCAACAAGGAACAGTGAGAATACCGGGTATTTTTTTAAGAAAGCAATAGGATTTGTTCCTTTTGCTTTTTCTTTTTGCTGTACGGAATCAGCAACGGCCGGGAGAATTACAAGGGCTATCATCAGTGCGCCGTAGGCTATGGCGAACGTGAGAGGAATTGTGAAGTGGCCGACTTTTTCAGACAGTTTTCCAAGAAGAAATGCTGAAATTGCGTAACCGAAGGATCCGCAGGCTCTGGCGGGTCCCATAAGCATTTTGTGCCCGGAATTTACGCATTCCATTCCGAGTGCGTTTATGAAGGGCTGGCCAATTTGAATCAGTATTATGGCAACACAGAGAATGACTGCAATTGCTGATTTTGATTCAATGTTGCACAGTCCCAGTACAAGACCGATTGCAATTACAACTATGCCCAGAATAAGCATAAGACGTCTGTTTGTGAGCCTTCTGCTTTTATCAATCAGTGAACCCAGAACAGGCTGAAGGAAGGCAGCAGCAAGACTGCTTACTGCTATTACAATGCCAATCAGTGATGTGCTCATGCCTACGCTTTGAAGAAAAGGATTTGCAAAGGCACCGGTTGCGGCATATCCGAACCAGAAGGTGAACTGTATTACACCGTAGTATACGGTTAGATTTTTCTTTTTTTGGTCTGTCATCTTTATTTCCTTAATGTTGGGATGATAATGCGGGAAACATCCGCCTGTTTTTGAACTGTGTTTCTATTATCGCATTATCGTATCATTTTTCAAGTAGTAAATTCCCCTCTTTTCAGAAAGAAAAAAATAAGGTAAAATATATTAGAGGGAATGAGAAGTTCCCTCAATTAAACGTTTATGGAGGGTGTTTATGTTTAAGTTCTGGGGTGACGGTTCACAGACTGCAAAGGATCTTGTGAACGGAATTGTTGTCAGAAGTACGGAAAACTTCAACTGGACTTTTATTTTTATCCTGGCTGTTGTATTTTACGTTTACTGGACAGAGATGAACAAAAAGAATTACCGTGCGGTTTATGCAGGTCTTGCTCTTTACGGTGTTCACTGGCTTTATGAAATTGCAAATGCGATTATTGCCCATTTTGCAGGTTATCCGCTCTGGTCAGTTACAAATCAGTCAACAACTTTTATCCTGCTGATCGGTGTCAGCTGGGAACTTTCAATGATGTTCTCACTTGCAGGCATTATTTCTTTCAAGATGATGCCTCAGGATACAAGCAAGCGCTATTTTGCAAAGAACGGCAAAAAGGGTATCAGCTGCAAGCTTGTAGGTGCACTTGAAATGGCTCTTCTTTTTGCACTTTTTGAGTCTTTCCTTGCTGCAACAAAGAACAATTCATTTGTATGGGTTTACAAGTGGTGGGGCGTTATCCCCGTATTTGTTACAACCTACATTCCGTTCTTCCTTGCAAGTAACTATGTTCCGGATATGAAGCCGGCTAATCGCAAGTGGTTCTTAATTACAGAATGGGCACTTGTGGCAGTTCTTCTTGCAGTTCTTATTCCACTCGGAATTATTTGATTTATTAAGTTTTTGGTCGGGCGTTAAGAAATGGGGCGATGGCTCTTTTCCGGCGCTGTCCGATTAATGAAATGGAGATTGACAGTTATGAATTCAGGTAAGAAAGTCTGCTTTACCTTAGCGTCCGTTTTAATTATGTGCATGGCACTTATGCTTACGGGTTGTGGAAAAAAAGCAGAAAAAACAGTTGACTTCCATACGGAAGCACAGGCAAATTATTTAAAAGATGATTACAAAAATTTTAAGTCATATGCAGACGGCACAAAGGAATTAAGTATTCCCAACCCTGTAAAAATTGAATTCAAGGGCGACGGAAGCCAAAGCTATAAGGTCCTTTTAAGCGAGTCAGAGGATTTAAGCAATCCTGTTGAAATCAAAACAGAATCCGGAAAAGACGGCGACAGCTTTTCTGTTTATAACTTAAAGGTCGGAAAAACATATTATTATCAGGTCACAGGAGAAAATAAGACCGGTGAAATTGAGAAATTTACGATTGCATCGGATGCTCCGCGAAATCTTTTTGTTGAAGGTGTTACGAATGTAAGAGATATCGGCGGCTGGAAATATGGTGAGAACACCGTAAAGCAGGGCGTGATTTTCAGAACTTCCAAGTTCAACAAAGATGAATCATCAGAACTTATGGTTACTGAAAATGGTATTAATACACTTGTTAATGAACTTGGTATTAAAACCGAAATTGACCTGAGAACATTTGACGACAATGAAAATGGCGGAATTACCGAAAGCCCGCTCGGAAATGGTGTGAAATATGTTTCAATTCCTATTGTTTCAGGCGGAAATATAATTACGCTTAATAAAGACAAACTTAAAGACATTTTTGCAGTATTCGGTGACGAATCGAATTATCCGATTTGTTTCCATTGCAGTATCGGCACTGACAGAACCGGTATGCTGGCATTTCTGATTAATGGTCTTATGGGCGCTTCTGAGGAAGACCTGTACAGAGATTTCCTGTTTTCCAATTTTGGCGAAATTGGAAGTGTCAGGACACCGTCTATTATTAAAACCTATATGACAACCGTTGACCTTGCAAGCGGAAATAATCTTAGTGAGAAAATCAGAAACTTCCTGATAAATAACGGTGTTGCGGAGGCTGACCTTAATACACTTGTAAAAATGCTTACCGAGTAATGCGGAAATTCGTATTTTACCTTAAGTAAAAGAACTGTAAATATGGTACAAAAAAATCAGCTGATTTTTCTGTACCATATTTTTTTATTAAGTCTCTTTTATGATAAAAATGAGCCCTGCTTTTTATGTGAAATTAATTAAATTAAGAATGATTACTGATTTTTGTTTTTGAAGGCATAAAAATAAAAGATAAAAAATAAAATGATTTTATAATTATATTATTTCAAAAATAGTAATTATTATTATTTTTCTTATTGACATTAATTGAAAAATTAAATATAATAAAATAAAAGTGATAATGATTATCAGTTTTGCGTAGGAATTAATTTTCAAACCGGAAATAAATTGAGAGGACATATGAATCACAGCAGACAAAGAGATTTAATTCTTGAATATCTGAAAAGTACGAAGTCGCATCCGACAGCTGAAGAGGTTTATACAGCTGTGCGCGAGAAAGAGCCTGAAATCAGCCTTGGAACTGTTTACCGGAATCTGAAACAGCTTTCTAACAACAAAATCATTCTGCGTTTGAATATGGAAAACGGAATAGACCATTTTGATGCTGATACAAGTGCACATTGCCATTTCTACTGTACTGAGTGCAATCGGGTGCTTGATCTTGACATGACCATGCCTGCATCTGTTCAGCGTTTTGTTGATATAGCTGATTCAATTTCAGACGGAAAAGTGGAAGGCTGTACAATGTATTTTCACGGAAAATGCAGGGAATGCCTGAAAAAGAACGAAGAGGCCGAATGAATTTTTTTTACGGCCGGATTAATTGAACGGACTTTTGACGTGATGCAATGAGCAGAACGTTTTAAGCATTATTAAAGTATAATCCAGGAGGAACAATATGAATAAGTACGAAGGAACACAGACAGAAAAGAACCTTGCTGCAGCATTTGCAGGCGAATCACAGGCAAGAAACAAGTACACTTATTTTGCTTCAACCGCTCGTAAGGAAGGTTTTGAGCAGATTGCAGCAATTTTTGAAGCTACCGCTGCAAATGAAAAGGAACATGCAAAGCTTTGGTTCAAGGAATTAAACGGAATTGGCTCCACCGCTGAAAATCTTGGTGCTGCTGCTGATGGTGAGAACTTTGAGTGCACCGATATGTATGAGAATTTTGCAAAGACAGCTGAAGCAGAAGGGTTCAAGGCGCTTGCTGTTAAGTTCCGTGCTGTAGCTGCAATTGAAAAGGCTCATGAGGAAAGATATCGCGCTCTGCTTCATAATATTGAGGCGCAGGAAGTATTTGCAAAGAGTGAAGTAAAGGTTTGGGAGTGCCGTAACTGCGGTCACATTGTAGTTGGAACAGAAGCTCCGGCTGCATGCCCTGTATGTGCTCATCCTCAGTCATTCTTTGAAGTTCGTTCGGAAAATTACTAATAGTTAACTGAGATTGTTTTTTGGCAGTAAGTTTGTCAGACACATTTTTTTGTTTATAATACGTGAAAAAACGCCCGGAAGAGCATTTCTGCTTTTCCGGGCATTTATTTTACGTATGGACTAATATTTTGTTACTTATGCGTTTTCTTTCTTCTCAGCAAACTTGAAGCCTGCAAGAGAGAGAAGAGCAACTAAGCAAACAATAACGAAACCGCGCTTGTTGTCGCCTGTTTTAGGAAGAGGATCATCGGTAGGAATAACAGGTGTATCAATGATTTCGGTGAAGAAACCGGTGATTACAACATTCTCAGCAGGCATTTCGAACTTGCCGTCTGTGGTCTCTTTTGACCAGCCGCTGAACTCAAAGCCGTTAGCTGTAAGAGCTGCTGCCAATTCAACCTTATCGCCTGCATAGTAGGACTCGGTAGCGGGAACAGTGAAGCCTGCTGCACCGTTATCGGTTACCTGGTATTCCACAGTGAACTTCTCGTCTTCAACAACGATGCTTGTGAATACTGCAGTGTAAATTACTTCACGGTTGTCATTTACGGAAACTTCCCACTTATCAAAGCTGTACTTTGTGGTGAAGTGTCCATCACGCTCGTCAGCCTTAACAGGTGTTTCGGGAGCAACAGGTGTTTCATCAGCGTAAACTTCCTGAACAGAAACTTCCTGACCATCAACAACAAACTCAACAGTTGTCTTGGGATCTTCAAATGTTTCGGAAGTGAATTCTGCGTTTACATCAAGATTGCTCTGAACGTCAGTGAAATCCTTGTCCCAACCCTTGAAGGTGTAAACTGTGGTGATGTGATCATTGTACTTGTTAGCCTTTACAGGTGTCTCAGTAGGAGCAACTGCAGCTTCGCCCTTGTAAACCTTCTGAGCCTGGCCAATGATTGTGCCTTCATTTCTGAATACTACCAGGAAGAAATCGTCTTCAACGTCTGTTGATTCGAATTCTGCACGGATAGTAAGGTTGTCATAAACAGCACTGAAATCTGTATCCCAACCGGTGAAGGTGTACTTGGTTGTCATGTGTGCATCAGCATCGTAAACGTCAGCTTTTTTAGGAATTTCGGTAGGAGCAACAGCTGCTTCGCCCTCATAAACCTTCTGAGCTTCGCCAATCTGTGTGCGACCGTTCATGAATACTACCATGTAGTAGGTGTCTTCAATCTGCTCGCTTGAGAATACGGGCTCAATGACTGTATCTTCCGTGATGTTTTCAAGTGACTTGTTCCAACCTGTGAAGGTGTACTTTGTGGTCATATGAGTAGCGGGATCGTACTCGTCAGCCTTAACAGGTGTTACGAAAGGAGCGGTAACATTGCTGCCTTTTTCAATTGTTGTCTTGTATTCGTCACCGTTGATGAGGAAAGTAACGGTTACGGTTTCAACGGGCTCACCGACATATTTGTAAAGGTAAAGAGGACGAATATTATCTGTTACGGTGGACTTGTATCCACGGTAATCTACGAAATTCTTTCCGCTGTTATCATAAATACTGATTAAACGTCCATAACCTGAGTAATTGGTGAAGAAGATTGCGCCTTCAGTGCCGTTTTCTTCAGCTGTGTAGAAGCAGTAATTATTTAAGGTTGCCGTCTGTCCGCCATAGCACTTATTGCCATTATTGGACATAGGAAGGAACTTGCCATCAAGATCTGCGATGGTGTATGTTCCATCAGCCTGCTTTTTGAGGTTCCAAACGATGGCCTTGTTGTCTGTAACGATGATATTATTATTAATTGTTACAGCTACGCCATCTCTTGTTGTTGTACCGATATTGTTCATTGCGTAAGGATCATTTGTTTTCTTTACGTGTGAAACAAGAAGATACAAACCATCTTCGAGTTCTGCGAGAGAATTAATCTTTACGAACTGACCTTTGGTGAACTCAATGGGTTCTACAATGTCTTCAACAGTTTTATTGTATTCGGCAATGTAATTAACGATATATTCGTTTGTTTCATCGACAATCTTGTTCCACTTAACGAATGAGAACTTTGTGATTGTCTTTGCTTCTTCGTCAACAACATCTTCCTTAACGGGATCTGCAGGGAATACTACATCGTCAAGACTGTAAACTTCCTGAACGTTTGCAGCGGCTGCGTTTTCATCCTCAAAGAAGGAAACTGTGTACTTGGGATCAAAGACTTCAGTCTTTGTAAATACCGCTTTTACATCAATATCTTCTGTAACACCGGTGAAATCAACATCCCATTTCTCAAATGTGTAGTAAGTTGTTTTGTGTGCAGCGTCATCTCTTACTGAATAATTTTCAGGATTAACGGGAGCAACAGCATCCTTACCGTTATCAACTGCCTGTGAATTGTAAAGCACACCGTCAACGTAGAAGTTTACAAGTGACTGCGAACTGATCTTGAAGAGGAAAAGAGGATTAATTCCTTTTGTTGTCTTATCCAGACCTCTGAAGTCCTTTGAATCAGCATTATAAACTATTGCACGTAAATTGTTGCCCTTTTTATTGTTTTCATTTGTAAAGAATAAAGCGCCTTCTTCAGCTCCGTTTTCTTCAACATCATAGAAACAATACTTGTCTGCGGTGGAAAGATTTTTTTGTCCAAAACATTTATTATCCACTTTTGACATCGGAAGGAAGTTACGGTCCTTGTCCTGGATGGTATACTTGCCGTCAGATGTTTTGGTAATTGTACAAATGCAATTATCATTTACAGATGAAGTAATTTGATTATCAGCTACTGTAATAGCGATTGCGGGTCTAAAGTTCTTGTCGCCGCTACCAACAGCATCCATTGCGAAATAATTGCCTTTACTTAATGCAACAATAACATACTGGCCATCGGAAAGTTCATCAAGTGAACCTATCTTTACATAACCATTCTGAGGAACAGCAGGAGTAACCGAAGGGATGGGTCTCTGTGTAGGCTCAGGAGAAGTTGTAGGAACCGGTGTAATTGTAGGCTCAACTGTAGGTGTGGGAGCTACTGTTTCAAGAGCAATGAAGGTCATTTCATAATCTTTTTCACTGCCGGAAATCTTGTTGTATGCGCTGAACTCATTGTTCTTTGCGAACCACTCAAGAGCATAGCCGTCACGGCCTTTGTTAATTACATAGTATGTACCGTTTGCATTTGCTTCAAGTACCCATGTATCATTTGTTTCATTAAGAGGAGCACTTGCATTATTGGCATTCATTGAAAGCTTGTTGGTACCGTTTGAAAGTGTTACGGTGCCGTCAGCATTGTTGGTAAGTACCCAAATTTCTGTATCGGCTACTTCACCGTCAATCTTTCCGTCTGAAACAGTGTAAGCAACGCCTGCTCTGTAGAAGTCATTTGTTGAACCACTGCTTGTGAGAACGCCGTTAACTGACATTGCCATGCCTGAGTTAGCATTGTAAATTACATACTTGCCATCGGAAAGTGTTCCGGGAACAGGTGTAACGGTAGGCTCAGGTGTTGTTGTAGGAACAATAGGCATTCCTCCCTCAAGAGGGATAAGAATCATTTCGAAAGCGGAGAGGTCTGAAATGTTGTTGTAACCGCTGAAGTAATCCTTTGATGCGAACCACTCGAGTGCGTAACCGTCTCTGCCTACGTTGTAAATAAGAACTGTTCCGTTGTTGGAACGTTCGATCTTCCATGTGTCATTTACATCGCACAGAGGAGTGCTGGTGTAGCTTTCACCCATTGAAAGAGCATTTTCGGAATTCTTAAGTGTAACTGTTCCGTCTGCGTTATTTGTAAGTGCCCAGATGATGTCATCTGTAGGGGTACCGTCGAGAACCTTATTTGTAAATGTAACGTTCTTTCCGGAAAGATAGAAATTATTTGAAGCAGGAACTACTGACAAAGCCTTAAGGCTTGCAGCGTTTACGATAACGTAGTTGCCGTCTTTAAGTTCAGCGGGAGTTTCGGGAAGAACCGGAGCTGCCGTAGGAACAGGAGTAATGACGGGGTCAACGGATGTATTGTCAATCTGACCCTGTGCTTCGGCACCGGTGACAGGATCGATAAAAATAAGCTTGAAGCTTTCGGCACCGGTGTACTCGTTTGCACTGAATTCGTTGTTGACTGAATTGGAATTAAGGTAAAGCGGATTGTCGTTTGTCAGTCCCTCTGCCATGAAGAAGAATCTTCCGTTGCCATCACCGTAGAGGTACCACTTGTTAGCTGTTCCGTTAAGAGGAAGACTGTGGTGGCCGGGCTCACAACCAAGAATTCCTGCGTCGTTTTGAATTGTATATGAACCATCTGTATTTTGTGTAATGTTCCAGATGATTTTTGAATCTGTTGTTGTGCCGCCTGTAAACTCAACTCGTGCGCGGTAGTAAGAACTTACAACTTCTGAAGAAAGAGCGTAGCCTTCCGAAGGAGATACGATTACGTAATTACCGTCGGGAATGCTGTAACGCTTTGCAGAAAGCTGAACAATAAGAGTTTCACCTGTTCCGCCGTATTTTTCATTAAGTGTTGAGTTGTCAGGACCGATGGGATACTGTTTAAGTTCGGTATTACCTGAAGTAGGAGATACAAGATCTTCGGGAACTTCCTTGCCGAAGAGTAACCATGCATATTCGGGATAATCAATGAATACGTTTCTGTTACCCTGAACCTGCTGTGCAAGGTCGTTTCTCTGCATTTCCCATGTATCAACGGGATCTTCGTAGCACCACTCAAGAAGAACGTCAAGGCTTTCGATTACCTTAACACCGTCGTTCTTTGTATCATCAGAATCGAAACGGCTGCTGTCAACCTTGATTGCTTTGAAAAGGTTGTCCTGTGCCCAGCAGCAGTATACATAAAGGAAGATACGTGCAACATCACCCTTTGTAACATCAAGAGGCTCAAACATATTGTTTCCAATCCAGCCTGCAACAGTAGAATCATTGTACATAACTGTTTTGATGTTTGAAGATTCTGCACGTACATTACCCATTGTGTAGTTATTTCTGGTACTGTTAACGGTCGTGTTTGTAGGTCTTAAGTGATGAAGGTCAGCACCTGCATTCTTTTCCTGAAAATAGCCGTGTGCCTTCGGCCAAACGTGTTCACGGTTAATTGCGGAAACACCTTTTACATTGCTGTAAAAACCGATTTCGCCGGATTTACCGTTGCTTGCGTCTGTCTTTGCCCAATAGTTTGTAAGACTGGTGTAAGTTACCTGGTTTGTCAGAGTGTCCTGCATGAGATCATGAAGTGTTGAATAAATCTCATCAGCATCTTTCTGACTAAGAGTTGAATAAACATTGTTTCCGGAGTAATAAGCCTTTGCCTGATTACTCAGTTCAGTAGCAATTGTAGTTCTGTTACCTGTGTTGTAAGCAAGAGCTGAAGCGGATGTGCCTGCGGCAGATGCCTTAACACTCGGTGTAAATCCACTGAACAGTGAAACAACGAGAGCGATTACCATTGAAAAGGAAATAATTCTTTTCTTTAAGGTTCTCATTTTGTTTTGTTCCTCCCATAAATATATTCCCGGCCGAAAAATAACCCAACCCCGACCGCGGAATTGCATTATAACACGGAGGATATAATTTCACAATACGTAAAGTTGAAAATTAAAAAATTGTAATATTTTCGCATCTCGTGAAGAAAACGTACATTGTTTGACAATTCTATGTCAATCTTGCTTCGTTTTTTGACAATATGTGTTCAAGATGTCTGTTGATTTGGCAATATTCAGAAAACTCAGACGGACTGGAAAAAAAAGGTCACGAAAAAAGGGAAATAATTGTTGCATCTTTTGTTCAAAACATATAAAATAATCAAGTTGCCAAAAAGAAAAAAAGGAGAAATGTCTCCCATAGACGGACATTTGACTTTTGGTTTTTTCACAATTTGTCAAGTCCCAAAAACAGAAAAATACGGAGTTTTTTTATGCGAAAGATTTTGATTACAAATGATGATGGAATTACATCAGAAGGAATTGTTCGCCTGGCAAAGGCAGCAGTCAAGTTCGGAGAGGTATGGGTTGTTGCACCGGATCATCAGTGCAGCGCAATGTCACATCATATTACTTTACATGAGACAATGGACTGTTTTCCTGCCGAATTTCCTATTGAAGGTATCCATGCATTTAAGACTACGGGTACTCCTGCGGATTGCATTCGCTTTGGAGCACTTAATATATGTAAGAATCCGGATGTTGTAATATCCGGTGTCAACTTTGGATATAACTGTGGAAGCGACCTTCAGTATTCGGGTACGGCTGCAGCTGCTCTTGAGGGAGCATGTGTCGGTATTCATTCGATTGCCGTTTCGGAAGGCATTGAAGGGAAAAATGAAGTCATTGAGAAATATCTTGATGAAATTCTTGCAGAAGTAATTGAAAAACCTCTTAAATTCAACCAGATCTGGAATGTTAATTTCCCGGACTGCGACCTGAAGGATTTTAAGGGAATTCTTCGCGACAGAAAGGTTGCGACATCATCCTTCTTTACAGACAGTTATGCTGAAGAAGACCTCCCGGGTGGCGGAAAACGTCTGACAGTTAACGGAGAGTGGAAGCCGGATGCACCGGAAGATACAGACGTCTGGGCGTGCATTAATAACTACATTTCCATAGGTGTTGTAAATAATATTGCATGATGGAAAACATCATACGTTAACACGTTAAACTGTATGAGTAAACATACTTTCGGATTGCATAAAATTGTTTTTTATGTTATACTGAACTACCCGAATGAATATTTCTATGTATATCATTTGGGATTTTTTGGGGACAATTTAGGGGAAAAAGGGGAACGTAATTGAGAAAGTATAAATTACGAATCGGCCTTGATGTAGATGATGTGCTCTATGATTGCAATGCTTATGCATTGTCCATTATTAATGCAAATCATCCGGATGAAGAGCCGATTTCTATTAATGAAATAAAGGGCTGGGGCGAATACGGCAGACGCCCGAAGGAGCGAATCGCTCTTTATTCGGACCCTGAATTCGTTCGGACTCAGCCGGTTTTTCCGGGCGCACAGAGATTTGTGCATGAACTCACCAAGTTTGCGGATGTTTTCTTTGTTACAGCTGTTCCTGTTGCCTGCATGAGTGCAAGAGGAGAGCGTCTGATGAATGACTTTCCGGAAATTCCGCCGGAAAACATAATCATCGGAACCCGTAAGGATGTTATCTCGCTTGACATTCTTCTTGATGATGCCGCACACAACATCTCTAATTCCAAGGCTGCTTATCCTGTGCTTCTGCGCAAGCCGTGGAATATGGACATGTCCGGAATTCTTTCTGTCAACTCGTATAATGATTTCCTGCAGCTTTGCAAAATGATCAGAAACTCATTTACCGAGAAAATAAGTGACCTTACAAACGGTGGTGTAATCTGTCTTGTCGGGCCTTCCGGTTCCATGAAAAATGAGATTGCCCATTCGCTTACAAAGCTGTTTGGTTATAAATATGTAAAGCCCGTCACATCAACAACACGTCCCAAGCGTGATGATGAACCGGAAAACACCTATCGTTTCATTTCCGAAGAGCAGTTCCTAAAGGAAAAGGACGAAGGCAAATACATTGAAAGTACTGTTTATTCCATGTACCATTTCGGAACATCAAAGGATGAAATCCAGCCCATTATTGACCGTGGCCGTTATGCAATCATCCCGATTGATGTATGCGGTGCCCTTTCAATAAGGAATGAATTCAAAAAGCATTCACTGCTTGTATTTGTTGACAGGCGCAAGAATGACGTTATCCATGACATTGTCGAGCGTGACACTGACCCGGATGACAAAGTACGCAGAATCATGTCGCTTGACTTTGAATACAGAAATGCAGAAGTCTGTGATATTGAAATAAAAGTCGGTAATGATCCCGATGATGCCGCAAAACGTCTTGCAGCACTTATCGCGGAAAAATATACCAACATAAAATAAGGAAACATTATGTTCGAGCAGATCTTAAATGACATCAAAGCTTACAACAGAATTATTATCCATCGTCATTACAATCCTGACGGGGACGCTCTTGGAAGCCAGACAGGACTTAAGTACCTGATTAAAGAAAACTTCCCCGAAAAAGAAGTTTATTCCGTAGGAGATACCTCCGACAGATATGATTTCATTGTGGGTTCAGACCCGGATGAAATTCCTGATGAATATTATGAAGGTGCACTTGCGGTTGTTCTTGACTGCGGTGGAGCACATCTTGTAAGCGATGACCGTTATACAAAAGCTGCAAGAACAGTCCGGATTGACCATCACCTTTTTGCTGAAAAGTTTTGTGATGACGAAGTAATTGATTCAAGCTTTGAAAGTGCATGCGGACTTGTTACCATGTTTGCAAAGGAAAGCGGATTCAAGCTTAATCCTACAGCAGCTGAGGCTCTTTACACAGGAATGGTTACCGATTCCGGCCGCTTCAGATATGATGCGACAACATCAAGAACCTTCGAGATGGCATCTTTCTTAATGACACAGCCTGTCGACCTCACTGAGATCTACAGTAATTTATATGCTGAAAGTCTTTCTTCCGTAAAAATCAGGGCTGAGTTCGTTCTTAAGATGAAACTTTCAAGAAACGGTGTCGGATATATCTACAACACCGCTGAAGAAGTCAAAGCACTTGGAATGAGCACATTCTCCGTTTCAAGAGGAATGGTTAATGTTATGGCAGACATCCGCGGAGTTGACATCTGGGTTAACTTTACGGAAGCACCGGAAGGCGTTCTGTGCGAACTCCGTTCGAGTCGCTACAACATTAATCCCATCGCCGTTAAATATGGCGGCGGCGGTCACGCAAAGGCAAGCGGAGCAACGGTTCCCGACCGCGAAACCGCAATGGAAATGCTTGAAGATCTTGATGAAATGATGAAAGAGTAATTGATATGAACCTCGAATTAAAACAGCAAATCTTAAATAAAATCAAGGAATACGACAAAATCTTTATTTCCCGTCATCAGCGTCCTGACGGTGATGCAGTCGGTTCCACCATGGGTCTTCAGAAAATCCTGAAGCTCACCTATCCCGAAAAACAGATTCTTCTTGTGAATGATGATTACTGTGATTATGTTGCCTTCCTTGGTAAGGAAGACGGCGCACAGCCTGAGGATGCTTATAAGGATGCTCTTCAGATTGTCATCGATACGGCAACTGTCGACCGTATTTCAAACTCACTTTACGGTTCCGCAAAGGAACTTATCAAGATTGACCATCATTTTGATGTTGAGCCTTACGGCGATATTTCATGGGTAGAAGACGGAAGGTCTTCAGCCTGCGAAATGATTGTTGATTTCTATGACACCTTCAAGGGTGAACTGAAAATAGATAAAGAAGCAGCTCTCTGCCTCTTTACCGGAATGGTTACCGACTCCGGCCGTTTCAAATATGACGGCACAACAGGTGAAACCATGAGATGTGCAGCAATTCTTCTTGACCAGGGAATTGATACGGAAACCCTTTATGCACGTCTTTACCTTGAAGATTTTGATTATCTTAAATTCGAATCTTATGTTTACAAACACATGAAAATAACAGAGAACGGTGTGGCATACATCTATGTTGACAAGAAGATGCAGAAGCGCTTCAACCTTACAAGTGAGCAGGCCAGCAATACAATCGGGTTGCTTGGCGAAATCAAGGGAAGCATCATCTGGATTGCATTTATTGACAACAAAGACGGCTCAACGCGTGTAAGGCTCCGTTCAAGATTTGTTACCGTAAATGAACTTGCCAATAAATATCACGGCGGCGGACATGCCTGCGCAAGCGGTGCAACAGTTCACGGAAAGAAGGAAATCAAAGCCCTTCTTGCTGATGCCGACGCTCTTATTAAGGACTACAAGTCAAACAATTTCTATTTGTAA
>JAZQNE010000047.1:0-26246 GCA_045627185.1 Lachnospiraceae bacterium | reverse complement strand
TACTACCGATGTACTATATCCGCGAACAATGGATAGTATAGAGCATAATTGTGAAAAAATCAAGAAAAATCGAAGAAACACTAAATAAGGCAAGCGACGTATCCGATATATTCTGTATATTGGTAGTAAA
This sequence comes from Lachnospiraceae bacterium, assembly GCA_045627185.1. Classification (GTDB taxonomy): domain Bacteria; phylum Bacillota; class Clostridia; order Lachnospirales; family Lachnospiraceae; genus SZUA-448. The sequence goes on along the minus strand of JAZQNE010000047.1, from coordinate 26,116 downwards.
TATGTTGGCCCATAGCGGGTTTGCAACAATCCGGAGGTTTACACAATGAAAAAATTATTCTATTTTTGTCTGATTCTGATTGGGGCATTATCACTTACTGCTTGCGCAGGGAAGAATGAAGACAAAGCACCGACACCGTGGGAATCATTTTATGATGAAGATGATGAACTGTATTATCATGACGGCATCGCTTATGAACTTGATATGACCAAAAAAACTGCAATGGCTGTCGGACCTTATGAATTTGAGCTTACATCGTACTATATGCCCGATTACCTGACCTGGAACGGAAAAAAATACAAAATTACCGATATGGATGAGGCTGTTTTTGCAGGCCAGCCGTATCTCGAAAGCATCAGATTTTCTGCAAATCTTAAGGTGATCAGAGATTCTGCCTGCAGCTGCTGCACATCTTTGAAGACGGTTACCATTCCAAAGGGTGTTACAACAATCGAGGATAATGCCTTTGAGGAGTGCACGTCACTTTTGGAAATTAATTTCCCGAATACAATGCAATCTATTGGCGAGATGGCATTTTTCGGCTGTACAATGTTGAAGGAAGTGGTTCTTCCCGATTCTGTTACAACAGTCGGACCTTCATGCTTCTATGAATGTACATTGCTTAAGAAAATCACTTTTTCTAAAAATCTTAAAAAGATTGAAGATGAGATGTTAAGCGGATGTGAAAGCCTTTCGGAGGTTGTTGTTCCGAATGGTGTAAAGGAACTTGGTTATGAAATCTTCTGGGGCTGCAATGCGCTTAAAGAAGTCACATTCCCCGATTCAATTACCGTGATTGGTGAAAGAATCTTTTATGACTGTCAGGGCTTAAAGAAGGTTGAACTCCCCAAAAATCTGAAGGAGCTTGATTCCGAAACATTTGCTTTCTGCGATGCACTTGAGGAAGTTATTCTACCGAAAGCACTTAAAGCCGATGCGGAAGAAATGCTTGAAGATACTGATGTGAAGATTACCTTAAAGTAATCTGATCCGCTGAAACTAATGGTGATTCAAACTCAAATAGAAACAGGACGGATAACATGACAAAAAACAGTTTAATCAAATACTGTATCCTTGGAATAATCGCAGCAGGCCTTGCTGCGACTATTCTCATTTTTGGAAACAGGGCAAAAAAAGGCGAAAATAACAATCAGAACCCGACAAAAGCACCCGAGGCAACAGATGCACCGACCGGCTCACCAAGCGCAGATGGTGACAATGGGATATTCGCTTATGAAATGGACGGTAATAAGCTTATTATCACCGGATTTGCAGAAACCTTTGAAGAAGCATGGGAAAACCTTGGACCTGAAGTATCGTATCCGTGCTTTGCAAACGGAGTGCTGACCATTCCCGCATCCATCAACGACAGACCTGTTTATGCAGTTGGTGAGGCTGCTTTCAAGGAAGATGAAAGAATAAAGAAAATTGTAGTAATGGGTGGTGTCACGGAAATCAGGGAAGCTGCATTTGAAAGCTGCATCAATGTTGATGAAATAACACTTCCCGAAGGATTAAAGACAATCCGTGAGACAGCATTTTTTGCCTGCAATCTTGTAAAGAGCGTTAAGATTCCCGGCAGCGTGAAAATACTTGAACCGTATGCATTCAGAGGCTGCGACAGTCTGGTCGAGTTTGAGACACCGATTACGCTTGGGATTGAGGAAGTTTTCGATTGCGAATACATCGAAAAGGTTACAATTTCCGAAGGCGTGACATATGTTGAGGAATCGGCTTTTGAAGCTTTTGAATCCCTTAAGGAAGCAATTCTTCCGTCAACTATTGAATATATCAAGGATTATGCCTTCTCCGGATGCATCTCGCTTCAAAAGATTAATTTCCCGAAAAATCTTACGAATATCGGTGAAAATGCTTTTGAAAATTGTGAACAACTTGAAAACATTGTGCTTCCGGAAGGACTTGCCATTATTTCGGAGTATGCTTTTGCTTATTGTATAAATCTGAAAACCGTGAATATTCCTGCATCGGTTGAAAGTATGGGCGACAGCGTTTTTGACGAATGTGAAATGCTTGAGCTTATTGTAAAGGCAGACAGCGTGGGTTTGGACTACGCACAAAGTGAGGAAATTCCATACAAAATCCAGTAATTCGAAAGTTATGAACAGAACAGATATATTTTCGGATATAAAATTCACAGTAATTTCATTATTATGCTAAAGAATATACTGATTCTGCCGATAAAATGTTTGTAGGGATGGACGTGTTGGTACAAATGCGCCATGCCGCAAATAAAATACGGCCTTGGCAAACAGCGCAGCGGGGTGGTAGCCGCTGTGACAATGGTATTGTTTTATGAGATTCGGCCCGGTAAACCGGATTTCAAAGTGTTACTAACTTAGTCAAGGATCGACTTTGTTTAACTTACAAGGAGGTAAACTATATGAAGAAGTTTAGATATTTGCTTTCAGTACTTGCTCTTGCTCTTGTAGTTGCAGGTGCATCGAAGGCAATGCCCGCAGCTGCCGATGAAGCTGGTAAAGCAGCGGCCTTAACACCTGCTCCCGATTATGCGAAGGAAGTTGTTGAGGTTAAAGGTGGCGCAAATGTTTATTATCAGGTAGTTAAGGATGCCGCAGTGACAACACTTAAGGCAAACAACTGGCTCCCTGCAACAAAGAAAGCAGACAATGATTATCTTATTGATATTTCAGCTTTCACAAAGAGCGGTTTTGTAGCAGTTACAACAGACAATACCGTTACTGATGCAAAGGACTTCAAGGTTGTTGCAGTTCTTGCACCCGTTAAGTCACTTAAGCTTACGCTTGATTTCAAGAAGGATGTTCCGAACAATCTTTACGATGCTCTTGCGTACGCTTACGGCGTTAATGTTGACACCGCTATTACAGGTACCTACAATCTTGGCGGTACAGCTGAAAAGAAGGACGACCTCGCATCATTCCTTGCAACATATACACTTGCCTGGAAACGTGGTGTAAACGGAACCTGGGCAAAGGCTTCACAGACAGCTCTTGCAACAGTTGATGCTGATTTCCAGCAGGCTTACACAATGCTTCGTTCTTCAAACAGCACACTCTATGTTCGTGTTGTTGAATCAGCCGGCAAGGATACAGAGAAAGCAGCAGTTCTTCCTTCAAAGGAAGTAAAGATTAAGATTGCTAAAACAGCAGCAGCTCCTGCCATTAAGGTTAACTACCAGACCGGCGTTATTCCTTTCAAGAATGGTCAGGAAATCTTTGATCCTGTAACAAATTTCACTTATTATATTCCTGCTTATGACAAGAACTCGGACAACACGTTCAAGCTTACTACTGCAGCTAATGCTACAACAAAGACAAAGGTTACAGGCCTTACAATTGCTGAAATTCTTGACAGAGTAAATACTGACAGAGAAACAGCAGAAAAGGCTAAAATTGCAGCAGGCGCTGCATTTACACTTAAGTATCGCACAACCGCTACCGCTAAGAAGTATGCTTCATGGTACGGAACACTTAACCTTAAAAATGTTGCAGCAGCTCCCGCAGCTAAAGCATCCAAGTCTTTGGCTTATACAGCTAACGGTGCAGGCAAGACTCTCGTATTGGATTTCACTCAGCTTGACGCTGCTGAAGACAGAACACTTGAGTATGCAATTGCCGGTGCAGATGTTGACCAGGCTACACTTAAGTGGACTAAGGTTGAGGATATTACAAAGACTATAGACCTCAACAAGTTCTATGGCAAGGAAATTAAGTACAAAGATGCTTCAAAGGCTGACAAGACCGTTAAGTATGAAGCAGCTACCGTATTCTTCCGTTATGCAGCAGTTGTTGACAAGAATGCTCCTGAAAAGAACGTATTCCCGAGCGCAATCGGTTCATTAAGTGTTACCACTGTTCCTACCGTAACTCTTACATTTGCTAATGACCCTGAAGCAAAGGTTGTTGTTAAGGATGCTGAAGGTGTTAAGCTTGGCAAGACTGTAGTTGTTGAGAAGAACAAAGCTTACAACTTTACAGTTGAAGTTACCGATGTTACACTTACAGTTCTTACTGTTAAGGCAGGCGAGGAGTCTCTTACAGGAAATAAGGGCGTTTACACAGTTACTCCTACTGATAATGTTACTATTACTGTTAAGGCAGTAGCTCCGGAACCTACAACCTGATCCTGTTATTAAACAAATCAAAGTCCCCCGGGTTTTCCCGGGGGTTTTTGTTTTAAACGGACAGGGGCAGTTTTCAGAGAATGTTTTTTTAGATTATCTTCGGATTGTCCTTGAATAAAAATTGCAAAAGCACTATAATTAAATCAGTCCTGGGGTGTACGACAGCCCCGTTATTTTGAACCTACATATATTTTATGGGCTTCCTATATTTGTACGGTTATGACAAGCCTCTTACGGGGACTTCAGAGACGTACGTGCGGTCGCCCACCTGGCTTTTTGCTGGGCGTCAAAGTACGGGGGACGGCACTTTGGGACATTTTTGGATTTAAAACGCGGGTTTAGAGGAGAAGGGATTATGAAGTACGGATTTTTTAAGGTTGCAGCAGCATCACCGGCCTTAAGGGTTGCTGATGTAAAGTACAATACCGAAAAGATAATTGATGAGATTATTCTTGCTGACAGGGCAAATGTCAAGCTTCTTGTGTTCCCCAAGAAGTGCATAACAGGGGCTACAATCGGGGATTTATCCGGCCAGCGCATTCTTGAAGATGGAATAAAAAACGCTGTTTCCGATATTGCAAGGGCATCGGAAGGACGTGACATTATTTCCGTTCTGAGTTTTCCTTCACGCGAAGGCCATGGTTTTACCGAATATGTATGTGTTCAGGATGGTAAAATTATTGCGCGGAGTAACGGCAAAAGGCCGATTATTCTTACATCGTCACAAATCCCGGGATTGTCTGTTGCAGTCTGCTCTGCAAGAGTTCTTTCCAAAATGCCTTTCGGGGCAGCCGTAATTGCCTGCCCGGATGCAGAACCTGAGCTTGTCGGACATGGTGAACTGAAGGAGACAATAATCCGCGCAGAGAGCATTAAGCGTCATTCGGCTGTAATCTATGCAAATGCGGGTGAGGGTGAATCCTCAACTGATTTCATATATGCCGGACGTAAGGTGATTTATGAGGATGGCAGATGCCTTGCAAAGAGCGGACCTTTTGGAGATGAAATTATCATTACCGACATTGACCTTGAGCGCCTTCCGGGCCATTCAAATGTTCAGGGCGCAACTGATGTTGTATTCGGAAGCCTCATAGGATTATCGGAACTTCCAAACGTGAGACTGCATCGCAGTATTCCGCAGAATCCGTTCCTTCCTGCGGATGAGAACCTTAAGACCGCACGCCTTGCAGAGATTTTTGAACTTCAGGCAAGGGGCCTTAAGCGACGTATGGAGCATATTCGCTGCAAGACAGCCGTTATTGGCGTTTCGGGCGGCCTTGATTCCACACTGGCGCTGCTGGTCGTAAGACGTGCATATGAACTGATGGATCTTGACCCAAGCGGAATCATGGCAGTTACAATGCCTTGCTTCGGAACCTCCGGCAGAACCTATAAAAATGCCTTAAAGATGATGCAGGAGCTTGGAGTTACTGCACGTGAAATTAATATAAAAGATGCTGTAATGCAGCATTTGAAAGATATTGACCATGACCCTTCGGACAAAAATGTTGCTTTTGAAAACGCTCAGGCCCGTGAGCGCACGCAGGTTCTTATGGATATTTGCAACGATGTTAACGGAATGCTTATCGGAACGGGTGACTTGTCCGAGCTTGCACTCGGATTTGCAACCTACAACGGTGACCATATGAGTATGTATGGCGTAAACGGCTCAATCCCCAAGACACTTGTCCGTGAGCTTGTCTGTTTCCTTGCCGAAAATGCAGGAAATGAAGCACTTAAAGCATGTCTGCTTGATGTTGTTGAAACGCCTGTCAGCCCTGAACTCCTTCCGGCTGATGCGGACGGCGGAATCGCACAGAAGACAGAGAACATCGTAGGGCCATACGAATTGCATGATTTCTTTATCTACCATGTGATAAAATACGGTTTCAGGCCCTCGAAGATTCTCCGCCTTGCGGCCGGTGCTTTCGATGGAATATATGATACCGATACAATAAAATACTGGCTTAAGACCTTCCTTAAACGCTTCTTTGCACAGCAGTTCAAGCGTTCATGCCTGCCTGACGGTGTTGCGGTAGGAAGTATAGGTCTTTCTCCGCGTGAGGGCTTCAAAATGCCGAGCGATGCAATCAGCGCGCTCTGGCTTCAGGATATCAACTGAGCTGCATTTCGGCGTGTTATCTGATATCAGTCGGATGCATTTCTGTGTGGTTTTTTGACGAGATTATGTGTAAGGGGTTATAAAATGCTGCAATTCGTTATAGGCTCTTCGGGAGCGGGAAAATCGCAGACAATCTACAAACAAATAATTGATGAATCGCTTAAAAATCCCGGGAAACAGTACTTTGTGCTGATTCCCGAGCAGGCGAGCCTTGAGGCTCAGAAAAAGCTTGTGGCACTTCATCCCGGAAAGGGTATCATGAATATTGATACCCTTAGTTTTATGCGCCTTGCGTACCGTATTTTTGCTGAAACGGGTGTGAAAAAGGGCATAGTTCTTGATGATTCCGGAAAAACACTGATTGTGCGGCGTGTGCTTGACGAAAAGCAGCGCGAGCTGTCTTATTTTGCCGGCAACTCAAAACGCAGGGGCTTCTGTGAGGAGATGAAATCAGTCCTTTCGGAGCTTTTCCAATACGGAATAGATGAAGAACGTCTTGAAAAAATGCTTGATGCGGCTGAAGAAAAGCCGGTTCTGCTTCGAAAACTCAGGGATGTTGATGTTGTTTACAAAGGGTTTAAGGAATTTCTGCAGGACAGATTCATTGTTCCGGAGGAAATTTATGAGCTTTTTGCACGCGCTGCGGAAAAATCAAAGCTTCTTCGCGGATCTGTTATTGTGCTTGACGGATACACGGGCTTTACACCTTCACAATACTGCCTTCTTGAGGCTCTTATGAGATATGCCGACAGGGTATATGTCACGGTGACAATGGATGCGCGTGAAGCATTGCGTCCGCACGGCGAACATGAGCTGTTTTATCTCAGCTGGAAAACGATGGACCGCCTGAAAAAGCTTGCGGGGAATGTGGGCTGTGAGGTTGCCGACCCGCTGATTATAGGCATGGAAGGCCAAAACCGTTTTTCGGATAATCCCGGAATGGCTGAACTTGAGTCGAAGCTTTTCAGACCGGCAGCAGGGTGCTTTTCCGCTCCGTGTCCGGTTGAAATCAGGGTTGCGGGAAATCCTATTGCTGAGGTTAAGGCTATTGTATGCGAAATAAAGAAAGAACTTCGCAAGGGGAAAAGATATAAAGACATGGCAATTATTACGGGCGCTCTTGAACAGTACGCCCCGATTTTTGCGCGTGAGCTCCGTAAGGCAGGCATTCCTGCGTTTCTTGATTTCAAGAGAGGAATTCTCTCGAATCCGGTTACGGAGCTTTTAAGGGCTGTTTTAGAGCTTCCTGAGACCGGTTTTTCATATGACGGTATTTTCAGAGTCTGCAAGTGCATTCTTTTTGAAACTGATACGGATGCCTGCGATGAAATCGAAAACTATGTCATTGCCATGGGAATCCGCGGAAAATCAGCTTGGAAACAGGAATGGACAAGGACCTGGGTGAAGCCTCATCCGCCTGAACTTGTTAGTATAAATGAGACAAGAAATAATATAATTGAAAGACTGCTTCCGCTGACAGATGTCCTGGAAAACGCCTCTGCAACAGTATCGGAACGCGTGGCTGCGGTAAGGGATTTTATTTCCCGGGAGCAGATTGCGGAAAAGCTTCAGGCTCTTTGTTGCGAAATTGAAAAACAGAGCGTGGATTATCCTGAAACTGCTGCGGACAATGCGCTGCTTATCCGCGAATACAACCAGATTATGCAGTTTACGGATGATATTCTTTCCAGAACTGAGGAACTGCTTGGCAATGAAGTTCTGAGTTCAAGGGATTTCCGTGAACTGATTGAGCTTGGCTTTTGCGAGGCGAAGGTTGGTGTGCTTCCGCCCGGCATGGATTGTCTTGTTGTTGGCGATGTAGAACGAACAAGGCTTTCAGGCATCAAAAAGCTGTTCTTTGCAGGCGTGAATGAAGGAATAATTCCGGCTGCGGGTTCGCAGGGCGGAATACTTTCGGATACCGACAGGTCATTCTTTGCCGACCTTGGAATTGAACTTTCACCCACAATGCGTGAAAAAGCATATACAGGTGAGCTGTACCTTTATATGAATATGACAAAGCCCTCGGAAGGACTTTACGTAAGCTACAGTGAGAAAAGTGCGGATGAAAAGCCTCTTCTTCCTTCGTATCTGATTGCCAAATTAAAGAATTATTATCCGAATCTGAAGGTTCTGCCTGCGGGACGCGGAGAAGCCCCCGAGTATATTCTGGGAAGTGACAGGGGATTCACTGAATTGACTAATCGCCTGAGAAATCTGCGTGCTGAGGGTGAAATACGTGAGGATGACGTCCTTTTGGCACTTGCGAAGGCTGTTCCGTTCTCTGCCGGTGAACGTGAGGAGCTTCTTTCACAGGTCTTTTACAGGAGCCCTTCAAAGAAACTTCAGGCTGATACCGCACGCGAAATTTATGGCGATACTTTGTACGGAAGTATAAGCCGTCTTGAGACCTTTGCAAAGTGTAATTTGAGGCACTTTATTAAATATGGACTTAATATTGACGAGCGAAAAGAGTATGAAATAAGGATACCTGACCTGGGTACTCTGTTCCATAACGCAATGGAAAAATGCAGCCTTATTCTACAAAATGAAAACCGCAAATTTACTGAACTCACAGATGTAGAATGCCATGAGCTTGCAGGTACTGTTTCGGAGCTTGCGGCACAGGAATTCGGCAATGGGATTTTCTTCAGCTCAAAACGAAATGAATACATAATTCGGAGAGTGGAGAAAATTATTGAGAGGACTTTAAAGACGACCCGAAACCAGCTTCAGGGGAGTAAATTTGAACCGTCATTTTTTGAAAAAGACTTTGAATATTCAACCGGAAATATGAAACTTACGGGACGAATCGACAGAATTGACACTTATGAGGATAAAAACAACTGTTATGTCAAAATTGTTGATTACAAATCCGGTGATACAACTCTTAAGATTTCCGATGTTGCAAACGGCCTTTCCCTTCAGCTGGGAGTTTATCTTGGGGCTGCAATGAAGCTCCTTGCGGAGAAATATCCTGAATATAAGGCTGTTCCCGCAGCAGTATTCTATTATCACCTGAAAAATCCTTTTGTCGGAGCCTGTGATGATCCTGAAGCAGCCATTGCAAAAGAACTACGTCCTGACGGTCTTGTTAATGACGATCCGCAGATTATCCGCATGCTTGATGATTCCTTTATCCCCGATGACACGGATGACACAAATGCTGTCCGCCCGAATGTTGACTCGGTTAAAATACCGGTAAAGACAGGAAAAGAAGGTTATTCCAGGACCTCAAAAACTGCCGGGGCAGACAAATTTTCAGCTGTTGTGGATTATCTTGATGAAGTTATGAAACAGTACTCTGAAGACATAATGAACGGTGAAGCATCTGCAAATCCCGTAAAAAACGGTAATTCTTCTACATGCTCGTATTGTGAATATGCAGATATCTGCGCCTTTTCGACAATAAACGGAAAATGCGAACGAACAGTTAAAAAACTTGAAACGGAGGAAGCATGGGAATTAATTGGTCAAAAGAACAGGAAGCCGTAATTGCGCATCGTGACGGAAACCTGCTTGTTGCAGCAGCAGCCGGATCCGGTAAAACGGCCGTCCTTACAGAGCGTATCCTTCGAATGATCAGTGAAGGAGCAAAACCGCTTGATGTTGACGGTCTTCTTGTTGTTACCTTCAGCCGAGCGGCAGCAGCAGAAATGCGCGAGCGAATCGGCAAAAAAATAACCGAATATGTTAATGAGCATCCTGATGACAGGCATATGCAGCGTCAGGGGGCTTTACTTCATAATGCTTCAATCTGCACCATTGACAGCTTCTGCCTTCAGGTTGTGCGTGAGTTTTTCCATGTGATTGACCTTGACCCTTCCTTCAGAATTGGCGATGATTCAGAAATGAGCATCTTAAAAACGGATATTCTGTCAGAAATTCTTGAAAGCCGTTATGACTTGGGAAATCCCGATGATTTCACATTCTTTGAGTGCTTTGCCCAGGGCCGTACCGATTCGAATATTGAGGAACTGATTCTGAAACTTTATGAAGCTTCGGAAAGTAATCCGTATCCTTCGGAGTGGCTTGATGCCTGCCTTTCGGAGTGCGAACTTAAATCTGTTGAGGAACTTGAAAATTGTGAATATATCAAAAAAATCGTAAAGAATGTCAGGAACATAATTTCAAGTCTGATTAAGAATGCAACTTATGCTCTGAATTTGACACATGAGCCCGGCGGTCCGCTTGCTTATGAGGCTAATTTCATCAATGAAATCAGAATGCTTCAAAACGTTGAAAAAGCCGGAACCTACAGTGAGATGTCGCTTGCACTCAGGGCTGTAACTTTTGAACGGCTGAAACCGATCGGAAAAAAGGATGAAGTGGACACAGACCTTAAAGATGCTGCCCAGAACATCAGAACAGCATATACAAAACGAGTTAAAGAAATAATAGCCAATTATTTTGACAATACGCCGAAAGAAATGGCTGAACTTCAGAACAAAACACTTAAATCAGCAGCCGTTCTGGTTGGCCTTGTGAAGGAATTTTCCGAAAAGTTCTTTGAGGCAAAAAAAGATAAAGGCATATACAGCTTTAATGATATCGAACATCTGGCTCTGAATATCCTTGTGAAGCATAATGGTCCCGAAGATGAAATTTCGGATGCGGCAAAAGCTCTTCGCGAACGGTTCGCTGAAATCATTGTGGATGAGTATCAGGACAGTAACCTTTTGCAGGAATCAATCCTGAACGCTATTTCGCGCAAAACGCTTGTAACGCCCGAATTTCCTGAAGGAAAGCCCAATATATTTATGGTTGGAGATGTCAAGCAGAGTATATATCGCTTCAGACGTGCAAGGCCGGATCTGTTCATGGACAAGTACGAAACCTATAATGAAAACAACAACCTTTACCGTAAAATTGTGCTCCGCAAAAACTTCAGAAGCAGATATCAGGTGCTTGATGCGACAAATATTATCTTCGAGTGGTGCATGCATAAGTACTTCGGAAGGATAGAATACGATTCAGATGCAGCTCTTCATCTCGGAAATTTGGATTATCCGGAGCCTGAAAGCGAAAAATATAATCCTGAGTTAATTATTTGTGAAACGGGGGACTTTGAGGAAGAAGACGCTCCAAAGAAGATTTTTGCAGAGGCAAAAGCCGTTGCAAAACGCATTAAGGAACTGGTTGATGAGACCGACGGCCTGATGGTTGTCCGGGATAAGGAATATGTCCGGGCAAAATATAGTGATATTGCAATTCTACTAAGGTCGAGCGGGACCTGGACCGATGTCTTTACAAAGGTACTTTCCGATGAAGGAATACCGGTCAGATCGGAGGTCAAAACAGGCTTCTTCAACACAGGAGAAATTAAAACTACACTTAATTATTTCAAATGTTTGAATAACCCAAAAGAGGATATTCCTTTCGCTTCTTTACTGTTTTCTCCAATTCTACATTTGTCGAATGAAGAAATCACAAGCCTTAAGTTTAAGGGAGAATATCTTTACGATTCTGTTAAAAAAATTGTTGAGGCTTCCAAAAACGGGAATGGTTTCCCGGGAAAAAGAACTTATTCGGACGGACTTTTGAAAAAACTCTCGGATTTTCTTGAGACCTTTGAATTCCTCAGGATGCGAAGAACCATTCTTTCGGTTTCAAACCTTCTTGATGAGTTCTACAGACTTACCGGAATGTATAAGCTTTGTCTGGCCCTTCCGGCGGGCGAAAGACGTGCGGCAAACCTTGACCTTCTTCGGGAGCAGGCCGTTAATTTCGAAAAGACAAGCTATAGCGGTGTGTTTAACTTTATCAGATATGTCCATGCCATGCAGGAGCATGAGATTGATTTTGGCGAAGCATCCGGTTCGGATATGGGCAATGCCGTCCGTATTATGACAATCCATGCCAGCAAAGGCCTTGAATTCCCCATTGTTTTTGTTCCACAGCTCATTAAAAAGTTCAACAACATGGATTCAAACACGGCTGTTCCGATTCATCCCGAACTTGGGCCGGGATTTGAGTACATCGATGAAAACACACGGACAAAAACAAACACACTCCGTAGAAGATTTATTGCAGACGATATCAGACATGAAAACATTGCTGAGGAATTGCGTATTTTCTATGTAGCCCTCACAAGAGCACGTGAAAAGCTGATTCTTACAGGGTCAGTTGATAAGCTTGAAAAGTTCTTTGTACCCGACCAGATTACAAATGAGGGCATTGATTATGCGGTAATTTGCAAGGCAGATACTTATTTTTCTTTCCTGAAGGGTTCAATTTTCCCGCTTAATTCGGAGCTTGCAGAGGATTTTAAGAATTCATTTCTTGAGGAAAAAACGGCAAAGGTTACAAAAACATCGGCTTCCACCGGCAACCGTGTGACCTTTGATATACGTTTGTTCAGCCTCAAAAACGTTGAGCCCGCGGATTATCGGGATGCACTTGATTTTGATGTATGCGAAGCCTATGCAAGAGAACTTTTTGAAGCACGGGAGCCTGAGGATTCAGAGCTTTACAGGCAGTTAAAACAGGCTGCCGATTATGGCTACCCTTACGAAGCCCTCACCGTAAAACCCCTGAAACTTTCCGTATCTGAACTGAAACACAGAGCCATGGAGGAAATAACGGAAGATCCGCTTGACGGCGGAGCTAAAGCAGAATGGGTTGATAAAGCTGACAATGAAACTGAGGGCACCGCCGCCAAATCCGGAACAAAGGCTTCCGGAGCGGATTACGGTACCGCGATGCACCGTGTTATGGAGCTTGTGCCCTTTAATCTGCCGGCAGATTCTGCTTCAGTTGCGGCATTTATTGAAAAAAAGGTTGCTGAAGGGCTGATGGAACCGGAAGCTGCAAAACTTGTCTCAAGACAGAAAATATGCGGTTTCCTCAATTCGCAGACGGCAAAGCGCCTGGCAGCCGCGGAAGAACGCGGACTGGTTTATCGTGAACAGCCATTTGTTTTTGGTTTTAACGATGGTGAAGGCGCCCCGGATGACCTGAATCTGATACAGGGTATCATCGACCTGTATTTTGAAGAGGATGACGGGCTGGTTCTGCTTGATTACAAAACAGACCACGTTGACGGAGAAACCCTCAGAAAACGTTATAAAGTCCAGCTTGATCTGTATTCGCAGGCTCTTGTCGGAATTACGGGAAAGCCGGTTAAGGAAAGCCTTATTTATTCATTCCACAATGAAAAACTGATTGACATGAAATGATAATCCCGAGATTGATTTTGGTATGGATTTCATTGACAAAACCACGCAAAGTTGGTATATTTATCTTTACGTATTCTTGAAAAATAATTCTTATTTAATTTAGAGTTGGAGGCGGAAAAATGTTATTTATCGGTGTTGATTTGGGAACTTCATCAGTTAAACTTTTACTCATGAATGAGACAGGCGAAATTAAGGCTGTAACCTCAAAAGAATATCCCCTTAAGTTTCCTAAGCCCGGCTGGTCGGAGCAGGAACCGCTTGACTGGTGGAACGGTGTTAAGGAAGGCATGAAGGACCTTATGAAGGGTCAGAACGTTTCCGAAGTTGCGGGAATCAGTTTTGGCGGCCAGATGCACGGTCTTGTTATCCTTGACGAAAATGATAATGTGCTTCGTCCCGCAATTCTCTGGAATGATGGCAGAACTCAGGAAGAATGCGATTATCTTAATAATGTCATCGGACGTGAGAAAATTTCTGCTTATACAGCAAATATGGCACTTACGGGATTTACCGCTCCGAAGCTTCTCTGGGTTAAGAAGCATGAACCCGAAATCTTTGCAAAAATAGCAAAAATCATGCTTCCTAAGGATTATCTTGCATACCGTATGTCAGGTGTTCACTGCACAGATGTTTCGGATGCTTCCGGAATGCTTCTGTTTGATGTCGAGCACAAGTGCTGGTCAAAGGAAATGCTTGATATTGTAGGTGTTCGTCGTGACCAGCTTGCTGATATTTTTGAAAGCTATGAAGTTGTCGGAACGCTTACCGGGAAGGCAGCAGCAGAACTTGGCCTTAATCCCGGCGTGAAGATTATTGCGGGCGCAGGCGACAATGCAGCCGGTGCTGTCGGAACAGGCACACTTGAAAACGGTATGTGCAGCATTTCGCTCGGAACATCGGGAACGGTATTCATCGCATCGGATAAGTTTGCGGTTGATGCTGACAATGCAATGCATTCATTCGCACATGCAAACGGCAAATATCATTTCCTGGGCTGCATGCTTTCAGCCGCATCCGCAAATAAGTGGTGGATGGATGAAATCATCGGCACAAAGGATTATTCGGGCGAGCAGGCTCAGATTAAGGAACTTGGAAAAAATAATGTTTTCTTCCTGCCTTATCTGATGGGCGAGCGTACACCGCATAACAACCCGCTTGCACGCGGAACCTTCATTGGAATGACCATGGACACTTCACGTGCCGAAATGACACAGGCCGTTCTTGAAGGCGTTACATTTGCGCTTCGCGATGCTCTTGAAATTGCAAGAGGTTTTGGCATTGAAATCACACGTGTCCGTCTGAACGGCGGAGGAGCAAAGAGTCCGCTCTGGTGCAAAATTGTTGCCAATGTCATGAACGTATGTGTAGATAAAATCAACAGCGAAGAAGGTCCGGGCTACGGTGCCGCCATTCTTGCCGCTGTGGGCTGCGGAGTATTCAAGTCTGTTGAAGAAGCAGCAGCAAAACTCATCAAGGTTGTCAGCACAACAGAACAGGATCCCGAAACTGTTGCCCTTTATGAAAAACAGTATCAAAAATTCCGCACGGTTTATCCTGCACTTAAGCCTGTTTACAGCAAGCTTGCCGAGTGATTTTACGAATGGAGAAAGCAATGTCAGAGGTTTATGGTTCCTTTGCAACTGTATATGATTCCTTTATGGATGATGTTCCATATGACGAATGGTGCGGCTTTATAATCGAAAAGCTCAGGGAAAACGGCATTTCGGACGGCATCCTTCTGGACCTTGGATGCGGCACGGGACGTCTTACAAGGCTTCTTGCCGATGCCGGCTATGATATGATCGGAGTTGACAATTCTCCCGAGATGCTTGAAATCGCAATGAAGCAGGAACCGTCCGGGGCAGCAGCTTCACGCGGGCAGAAAAAGTCCGAAGCGGGAAAAGACCGGAAGGACATTCTTTACCTTTGCCAGGATATGCGTGAGTTTGAACTTTACGGAACGGTAAGTGCCGTTGTAAGCGTGTGCGACTGCATAAACTATATTCTTGACAAGCGTGAACTGAAAAAGGTTTTTGCCCTTGTGAACAATTATCTTGAAAGCAGGGGACTGTTCATTTTTGATTTCCATACGGAGCACTACTACAAGGATGTTCTTGCGGACGGTATATTTGCGGAAGAACGCGAAAACGCCGCTTTTATCTGGAATAATTATTATGATTCGCGAAAACACCTGAACGAATATGACCTAACAATTTTTTCGCGTCACGGTGGCAACCTTTTCGAAAGGTTTGCGGAAAATCATATCCAGCGCGCATATTCGGCTGATGAAATCAGGGAACTGCTTGTAAAAGCAGGTATGGAACCGATTGCAGTGTTTGACTCATATACACACAGGAAAATCAGTGCAAAAACCGAAAGAATTACTGTGATTGCCCGCGAAAAGTTTCAAAAGGGCAAGCATTACGAATAAAGCCCCGGGTTACCGGGCAGAAATACCGGCTTGAAAGCCGGAAAGATGGAGCAATTATGAAAGATTATATTGTGCGTGCTACAGCCGCAAATGCCCAGATCCGTGCTTTTGCGGCTACAACGCGCGAACTTACGGAATATGCAAGAACCCGTCATGACACAAGCCCTGTTGCAACAGCAGCCCTGGGAAGACTGATGACAGCAGGCGCTATTATGGGCAGCATGATGAAAGGTGACAAAGACAAGCTTACGCTTCAGATCAAGGGCGACGGCCCTCTTGGCGGAATTACCGTAACGGCCGATTCGAAGGCAGAAGTTAAGGGCTTTGTTGATCATCCTGAAATCGTCAATGCCCCGAATTATCTTGGAAAACTTGATGTTGGCGGAGCCATAGGCTACGGAACACTGACAGTTATAAAAGATATGGGTCTGAAAGAGCCTTACTCAGGTCAGGTTGACCTTCTTACAGGCGAAATTGCAGAGGACCTGACTTATTATTTCGCCACAAGCGAACAGGTGCCTTCAAGCGTCGGACTCGGAGTCCTTATGAACAAGGACAATACCGTAAAAAGAGCCGGCGGATTCATCATTCAGCTGATGCCTTTTGCGGAAGAATTACTTGTAGATAAACTCGAAAAGAAAATTGCTGAGGTGAAATCGGTTACCGAGCTGCTTGACAGGGGCATGTCACCTGAGGAAATTCTTGAATTCCTTCTTGGCGATATGGGCCTTGAAATAACAGATACCATCGAAACAGCTTTTGTGTGCGGCTGTTCAAAGGAAAATATCAGCAGAGTTCTTTCAACTCTGAAAAAAGAGGACCTGAAAGAAATGATTAATGACGGCAAACCTATTGAAGTTAAGTGCCATTTCTGTAATACTGCGTACAATTTTTCAACCGAAGACCTAAAAAAGATTTACAGATAGTGCCTGAAATTCAGGACACGTTATCCACACCAGAAATAATCCTACCGGAGGCCGGAAATGCCTGAAAAAATTGAGAGTATACTTAGAGAAATCCACCTTTTGCTTTCAAAAGGCGAGATGTATAACGAAAATCCCGATAAAGTCATTATCTCAAAACGCCAGATGTTTGATATGCTTGAGCATCTGAATTATGCTGTTGTTGAGGTTATGGACCACTATGAGGCAACAACACGTTCAAAGGAGCGCGCAAAGAAGGAAGTTGAGGCCTACGGTCAGAAGATTATCGATGCCGCAAACAAAGAAGCTGAGGATGTATACGCAGCCTCAATGCTTTATACCGACGGCGCTCTTAATGAGCTTTATGCCGAAATTACGGATGCCAGGGCAAATCTTCGGAATGAGTACGAAAAGTTTGAGATGGAAATTGCGGAAAGACTTGAAGTTATCCGCGGAAACCAGAACGAACTTATGGAACAGCTCAGGGCTCTTTCACAGGGCAGAAAATATTTCGACCTGATTGAGGATTATAACAGACAGCTTGAGGAAGAAGAGCTTGAAAGAGAAAAAGCCGCAAAAGCTGCCGAACTTGAGTTTCCTGATGATGAAGATGAAGATGAAGAGGAAGAAAAACCCGCAAAATCCGGGAAAAAGACACCGACTGCGGTTATTCCCGAACGCTTCAGAAAACAGGATAAGAAACGCGTTAAAAGTAATGAAAACGGCGAAAAAGAATACGGCCTCCAGACCATCGGCAGAATTCCGGATGAAGACGAAGCAGCAAAATCCGAGAAAAAAGCTGATAAAAAGCCGAAAAGAAATCTGCTTCCCGCAGATGAAGAAGAAATTGAGTGGCCGGATGACCCTGCAATCGATACAAAAGTCGAAGTCAAGGTTCACACAGGCGGGGGCCTTCCGGAGAACAGCATTTATAACACAAATGTCCTGAAATCGAAAAAAGAGAGAGACCGTGCCGCAAAGGAAACCAAGAAGAAAAAGGCCCTTGCAGAGACATATCCCGAACTTGCGGCAGCTCTTGATGCAGCTGATGAAGAAACTGCAGCGTTCTCTTCTGAAGCACTTGATGCGGAATATGAGCAGTGGCAGAACGGAACCGATGCAGAATCTGCCGATACCGGGAAGACAAAGGGCAAAAACATTGCAGCTGCTCTGTTTGACAGGATTCTCGGAAAATAAGCGAAGGACTGTCTGACTTATTTGTTGATTTACATTTGAGGGAAAAGGTATTTATGAGAAATCGAAACTTTACAGACTTATCAAATTGCAGCCTTGGGGATTTGCTTGATATTGATAAAATCCAGACTTTGCAGGATGCATTATCAAATGCTTTCGGACTTGGAATTACCATGACCGATGCTAACCATAACAAAATCACAAAGGACAGTAACGGTGTTAATTTCTGCATCGATGTGGTTCGTTCTTCGGAAGAAGGCAGAAGCCTCTGTAAGATGTCGGATGATATTATTTCATCACGTCACGATGACGGACCCGTTATTGTAACCTGTAAGGCTGCGGGCCTTATGGATGCCGGCGCAAGCATTATTGTAGGCGGCGTACATATGGGCAGCTGGCTTGTAGGCCAGGTTATGGACATTGATAATGAACCTACGGAAGAACAGCTTCGCAAGCGTGCGGTTGAGCTTAAGGTTGACCCGGACGCATACGTTGCCGAAAGCAAAAAACTGCCCCGAATGACACGCGAGCAGTTCAAAAAAATAGCTGATGCCCTGTTCATTATGGCAAATCATGTTGCAAATGTCGGCATGATAAATTACACCATGAACAACGAACTTCAGTACAGACGCGAACTTGAGCGTCTGCTTGAGCACAGGAATGAGCATGATACGCTGACAAATCTCTATAACCGTTACTATTATGAGAAAAAGGTTACAGAACTTATTCTTGCGGAAGCCTGCCCTGTTTCGATTATTGTTATGGATGCCAATTTTCTTAAGCTTTCGAATGACTTTTTCGGGCATTCGGAGGGCGACTGCCTGCTTCAGCTGATAAGCGGTGCACTTGTAGAGGAAGCGAAAGATAATTATTATATCTGCCGATGCGGCGGTGACGAATTCTATGTCATTATGGAAAATTCCGATGAAACCGAAGCAGAATCCTATGTGAGACGTGTGCGTGAGCGCAGTCTGGAGGATTACTGTACCGTTCTTCCTCCTTCCTTTGCCTGCGGATATGCGACAAAGAAAACAAGGGATGAAAACCTGATTTCAGTAATCAAGCAGGCTGAAGACCGTATGTACGTTGAGAAAACAGATATGAAGCGAAGCGGAGCAATTCTTGATATTCTGCGCAAACGTTTATTCTCAACAGGTTACGTTAATGAGTCGGATATGCGTTACTGCCGTGAAATCACAATGGCATTTTCAAAATATATCAAGCTTCCGGCAGCTGAAAAGGATATCCTTGATAAAATACTTTCGCTGCAGTATCTCGGCATGATTTCCGTCCCGCTTGATATGCTGGAAAGCGCGGATGAAAATATCGATGCGGAAATTGAGGCAAAATACAATGCTGCAATAACCTGTTACCGTATTGCAATGATGTTTGACAAGACATCATCTGCCGCAAGATATGTACTTCAGCTTAATGAGGAATGGAACGGTTCGGGCAAGCCCGACGGCCTTAAAGGCGATGAAATCAGCCTTCCCGCACGTATCTGGGCTGTAGTGAACTTCTACACAACACTCATTGGCAGAAAACCGCATGGATATGCTTTTTCGCGCGACGAAGCCGTTAACGCGTTAAGACGGCGCAGCGGGAAATCCTTTGATCCCGAACTTGTTGAGAAATTCATTGAGTTTATAAACAGGTAAATATGTGAAATACAAGGCTTAAAGCCACTTTCTATGTGTATAATTGGTTATCAAGTTCATATAACAAGGAGAATCGGAAATGGAAAATTTGAAAGTTTTTAAGCTTCATCAGGGTCCTGCAATCTGTGCACTTGACCTTGGCGATGGCAGTGAAAGAGGAGAATATGTCAATCAGGATTACATCCTTTGGAAACTGGACCGTCCACACAGAGCAATTACGCTCATGTACTGCTATTACCCGCTTGACGAAGGCTGGCCCGGACGTGCAAGCGTAGCTCATGCGCATGACGATGTCAGCTTTGCATGGGATTACCCCTATGATGACTATTTCCCTTACACGGGCGGCTTAAATGGCAGCCCCGACAGCGAAACTTTCGAAAGAATGCAGGATATCCGCCGCCATGGACAGGATGTCCTTCTTACGCTTACCTGTGACCCCAATGTCCCGGATGAACATCTTGTTGCAATCGCAAAGGACCTGCGCCCTTACGGCCGTGTTATGCTCCGCCTGAACCATGAAGCAACAGGTAGCTGGTTCTCCTATAACAAACGCTGTACATATCAGCAGGTTGCTGATTTCTTTGCCCATGCAAGCAGGATTATCAAAGAAAATGCACCTAACGTAAAAACAATCATCTGCATCGGCGGAATCGAGTCTCTTGACGCAACCGAAATGCTTTACGAAAAAGAATTTACCCAGACTGTAGAAGAAGCTGATATCTGGTCGGTTGACAAATATCTTGCACTTCACTGGGGCTGGCCTTATGACATTGCTGAAACCGGCGGCGTATCGCACAGACGCTATGATATTGACTTCACTTATACAACTGCCAAGAGGAGCTTCAACCGTTTTTCATACCTCTGCAACGGTGAAAAACGTCCAATGTTCATGTCTGAGTTTAATGCTGACGGCGACGTTACCGGTCCTTATGACCAGTGCCTCATGATGCGCCAGTTTGCAGACAGAATGAAGAAGGACGATGAAAAATGGCTGACCGGCATCAGCTTCTATCAGTTCCGTGACCGTGGAAGACTGGGTCTTGAAATTGAAGATCCCAACAACAGGGAAGTAGGAATTGAACAGCCCATACTTGAAGCATACAAAAATGAAATGCTGAATGACCCTTACTTCATGCCCACTGAGACAGTCGGTTCAGAAGTTCAGCTCCCCGTAACCCTTCGCTGGGGCGGTTCTGAAGACGCAGAAGGCCTTGCAATACCTGTAACCGTTGAAGCAAATCCCCACTTCTTTGAGGCTTATTTTGACGGCGAACTTGAGCAGGCCAACTTAATGCTCGAGCTTAACGGAAAGTGGTTCTATAAGGCTCCAGGCGTAAAGTTTATTGATTTTATGCCCGCATTCTTCAAAAAGCCCGTAAATGCCAAAACAGAGCTTACATTAAAACTTTTTGCTCCGCCCGCATCAGGTAAAAACGATCCTTCTCAGGGCGCAGACTGGGATATGAATTATTACTGTGAAATCAAGGCACTTCCCAGACTCAGAGTATTGTACGGCCCTGTTGAAAAATAAATGTAATTGAATGAGGATAACATGTCTCACACAGAACAGGAAGAAATTAAAAAATTAAATAACGTTAAAGAAAAAATCGCTGCGGAAATTGACATCATGAATAGCGAACTCATCGGAAAACAGGATGAAATTGTTGACATGAAAAAATATTTCTGGGAAAACTGCAACGAATTTGACGAATTCGGCTATGAGCATTTTACAAACCGCCAGATGATTCAGAATGAAATTGATATGGCGGCCGATAAAATGCACAAGCGCCAGACCTACGAAAAATTATTGAAATCTCCGTATTTTGCCTGTGTTGATTTCAAGTATGAAGGAGACGATGAAGACGATTCCTACTACATCGGACTTGGGTCCTTCACCCCGCGTAACTCCTTTATGCCGCTTGTTTTTGACTGGCGTGCGCCTATTGCCGGCTTATTCTATGATTATGACAAGGGTCCGGCATCCTTTGTTTCGCCGCA
This sequence comes from Lachnospiraceae bacterium, assembly GCA_045627185.1. GTDB lineage: Bacteria > Bacillota > Clostridia > Lachnospirales > Lachnospiraceae > SZUA-448. The sequence goes on along the minus strand of JAZQNE010000047.1, from coordinate 4,489 downwards.
GGGTGTAAACAGCGGTGAAATTACGCATAAACTGCAATATAGTATCGTGAACGGAGAAATTGAATATTTCTTCGAAAATGATATGAAAATCGACGATGATATCCTGATGCGCGAGCTTGGGACAAATGCAAATGCACGTCTTAAGACAATTGTTGCCACCATACAGCGCGAACAGAATGCTGTTATCAGAAATGAAAAGGACAAAATTCTTGTTGTTCAGGGTGCTGCAGGTTCGGGAAAAACTTCCGTCGCAATGCACAGAATCGCCTATTTGCTGTATCACAAGCGTAAAGACCTGAACTCGGGAAATGTCATGATTCTTACACCGAATCCTATTTTTTCGGATTATATTTCGGGAATTCTGCCTGAACTTGGTGAGGAATCCATTGTGGAAATGAGCTTTGATGAATATGCAGAGCGCGAACTTGCTGATATTGCAACATTTGAGGACCGTTTCTCACAGACGGAATTCCTGCTTAATGAGCCTAAGGACAGTGAAATCAAGGCACAGAAGGAGCGCATCATCACTTATAAGCAGAGTGAGGAATTCGTTAACGAAATCTTTGGGTTTGTGCTTGACCTTGAATCAGATATTCTTGAGCATAAAAGCATTATTTACAGAGGAATTGCCTATACCGCAGAGGAAATTGAAGATTTCTTCTTCAATCGTTTTCCGGACATCCCGGTGCTCAGCAGAATGAACACCATTGCGGATTATGTTCTTACCGAAACCGAGTCGCGCGAAGGAAAAGATATGGACCCTATCCGCGGGGAACTGATTACGGAACGTTTTAACGCGATGTACAGAACAAGGGACGTAAGAAAACTCTACATGGAGTTTCTTGAAAGTCTTGATGAGCGCGGAATTGATGTTAATCTTGATGAAATCAGGGCTTCGGAGAATCTCCCCTATGAAGATGTTTTCCCGATGCTTCTTTTGAAGCTTCTTCTTTTCGGAAACATTGGACACAGGGAAATCAAGCATCTGATTGTTGATGAAATGCAGGATTACACAAGGGTTCAGTATGTTATTCTTGAGAACCTTTTCAACTGCACCATGACAATCCTTGGAGACCGCCAGCAGGTTTCAAGCCTTGAAAATGCCAAGGTTCTTGAGATTCTTCCTAAGGTTTTCGGAAAAGGAATCAAGCTTATCGAACTGAAGAAGAGCTATAGATCGACTGCTGAAATCGGTCATTTCAGTGCGAATATTATTAAGGATGATTCAACAGAATTCTTTGACAGACACGGTGCTATGCCGGAAATCCTTGAACAGCCCGGGTTTGAGGCTACGGTTAAGGAAATTGCCGACAGAATCCAAAAACAAACCGAAAACTATTCAACAATCGCTGTTATCTGCAAAACTCAGGCAAATGCGGAAAAGTACTGTGAAGAACTGAACAAATATCTTCCGGCAACACTCTTTGACAAGGAAACGGACACCTTCAAAACAGGTGTGGTTGTAACTCCTTTTTACCTTGCAAAAGGTTTGGAATTTGATGCTGTCCATGTTACGGATGCTGACGAAAACACTTATTCTACCGACAATGACCGTCAGATTCTCTACATTGCCTGCACAAGAGCGTTGCATGAACTGACACTGTATTACAGTGGAAAGAAGACTCCGCTTTTATAACTTTGAGGGAGGTTGTTTCCCTTACAGATTAAATTCAGACTTGATTTTTCTTGGTTCTCAACGGGATACGGGTCTTGAATTATCGCTATTTTTGTGGTATAATAACAGCCGTTCCTTTTATAGGAACAACTGAAAAAGAAATAATGTACATGGGGGTAAACATGGCAGGTTTATTTTCAGGGCTTGAGGCATTTGGCCTCGGTAATTTATCAGATGTTAAGGTATTTGAAAAGGAAGCTCCTGCTGAAGCAGGTGAAGCTGCAACCGTAAAAGAACCGAAAATTACGGAAGCAGATCTTGTTTTTGACAAGACATACGCATGCCCTGTCTGTGACAAGGAATTCAAGTCCAAAACCGTTAAAACCGGTAAGGTAAAGCTCCTTTCAATGGACACGGATCTTCGCCCCAAATATCAGATGATGGATTCGCTTAAATATGATGCGGTTGTATGTCCTCATTGCGGATATGCGGCTCTCAGTCGCTTTTTTAATTACATGACATCAACACAGGCTAAGCTCATCACCTCCACCATTTCCAAAACCTTTAAGGGAATTGATGAAAATGTTGATGTCTACACTTATGATGACGCTATTTCACGCCATAAACTGGCTCTTGTAAATACCATCGTAAAGAAGTCAAAACTGAGCGAGAAAGCTTATACATGTCTGAAAACCGCATGGCTTCTTCGCGGAAAGGCTGAAAGCCTTCCGGAGGATACTCCGAATTTGCCTTCAACCCGCGCACTTCTTGCAGCTGAAGAAAATGAATTCCTTCAGAACGCATATGAAGGCTTTATGGAAGCATTCTCAAAAGAACTTTTCCCTATGTGCGGTATGGATGAAAACACCTGTACTTATCTTGTTGCAGAACTTGCAAGAAGAACAGGAAAAGAAGATGAAGCACTCCGCTGGCTGTCAAAGGTTATCACCGCAAGGGATGCCAATGAACGTATCAAATCCAAGGCTCGCGAAGTTAAAGAAATGATTATGTCAAACAAAAGCTGAAACACGAAAATACTATGGGGCGGACATATTTGTCCGCCTTAATTTTGGAGATTGATAATGGCTGAAAAACTCTACACAATTCCGGTAAATGAGGCATTTGAGGCTGACTGTGAATGCCCGCTCTGCTTAATGCACAAGAAACTTGAAGAGGATGCTGTTGATTTCACAATGGGTCCGAGCTATATGGATGATGACGTCCGTATGGAGACAAACCGTCTGGGATTCTGCGAAAGACACGTAAAACAGCTTTATGCAAAACAGAACCGCCTGGGCCTTGCACTTATGCTTCTGACCCATATGGACAGGGCAAATGAAGAACTTTACGGTGTTAAGGGCAGACGTTCTGCAGGAGGCCTTTTCAAAAAACCTGAAAAAAGTGCAATGCAGGGATATTATGAAAAACTTGAAAACAGCTGTTATGTCTGCAAACGCATGGAAAACACATACGACAGATACATCGTTACTATTTTTTATCTGTACAGCTCAGATGAGGATTTTGTTAAGAAATTTGAAAAGTCAAAGGGCTTTTGCATGAAGCATTATGTGACCCTTTCAGAAAGGGCAGCTACCGAACTTTCCGGCTCAAAGCAGGATGAGTTCAGAAAGACGCTTGATAAACTTTATTTTGACAATATGCGCCGTGTGCGTGAAGACCTGCAGGGCTTTATTGACAAGTTTGATTATCGTAATGCCGACAAACCGTGGGGGAACTCCAAGGACGCCCTTATCCGCGCAATACTTAAAATGAATTCAACGGAAGCAGAATAATGACAGAAGGCAGTATTTCGAAAAAAATAATATTGTTTGCACTGCCCGTTTTTTTAGGCAACCTGTGCCAGCAGTTTTACAATGTAGCTGACTCCCTGGTAGTAGGAAATGTTCTCGGAAAGGAAGCACTTGCATCGGTAAGCTCCGCAGGAAGCCTTATTTTTATGCTGATTGGGTTTGTGCAGGGTCTTTTCCTTGGAGCGGGAGTAATCATTTCGCATTTTTACGGTGCAAAACGTAATGAAGATGTAACAGCCGTGGTTCACACCACACTGACCTTTGCACTCATTGCCGGGGCATGCCTTTCGCTCATCGGCATATTCTTTACACCCACTCTTTTGAAGCTGATGGGAACACCTGACGATGTCATAAACGGTTCCATTATTTATTTCCGTGTTTATTTTCTCGGCAGTATATTCAGCACCGTCTATAATGCCTGCTGCAGCATATTCCAGGCAGTAGGTGACAGCCGTCATCCGCTGTATTATCTTGTGACATCGGCATGTGTGAACATTGTTCTTGATATTATTTTCGTAAAGTTTTTCGCAATGGGAATTGCAGGTGCAGCCTTCGCAACAGTACTTTCACAGGCGCTCAGTGCATTTCTGTCCTTTGAAAAGCTTCTGCGTGTAGACGGGCCGCACAAGGTTGTATTTAAGAAACTCGGAATTAATCCCGGACTTCTTAAGAAGGTCCTGAAAATGGGTATTCCCACCGGCGTCCAGAACTCTGTTATCGGGTTTGCAAATGTAATTGTTCAGTCAAATATTAATGCCTTTGGGTCAGATGCCATGGCCGGATGCGGAACATATTTCAAACTTGAGGGCTTCGCGTTTTTGCCTATCACAAGCTTTTGCGCCGCACTTACCACATTTATCGGGCAGAATCTTGGAGCAAGGCAGGTTGACCGTGCAAAGAAAGGCGCGCGTTTTGGCATTATTTCGGGCGTTCTGCTTGCAGAATTTGTGGGAGTTGTACTGTATGTGTTTGCTCCGCAGCTTGTAAGCCTGTTTAACAAAGATCCTGAAGTAATTGCAATAGGAACACTTCAGGCCCGCACAGAAACATTGTTTTATTGCCT
>JAZQNE010000046.1:0-10007 GCA_045627185.1 Lachnospiraceae bacterium | reverse complement strand
ATGTAGTTCTTGAGAAGATTCAGCATGAACTGCTTGAAAACCCGGAAATAACGTATAATTTCGAGGTTGAAGATTTCCATACGTACTTTGTTGGAGACAACGGAGTGCTGGTGCATAATAGTTGTAACCACAACTACGAATGGGCCAAAGAACGAAAAAGATTCTGGAAAGATATGGCACAGAAAGTCGAGGAAGGTGTGGATTATGGTTCATTTGTTGCTACAATAGAAAATATTAAACGTATGGTAAAAGGATTGGCACCCATTGGTTGGGACGGCTTTTCGGTACAACTTCATCATTGGGAGGGTATAGCGAATAATTTTTATAACTATTCACCATTATCACGTACTTTACATCAAATAATTCATTCCTTGAGGTGAGCAATGAACGATACAATACAACAGATGCTACTAGGCCAAATTGATATGAAAAGTTTTATTCAAATCGCATTATCAGATTCAAACTTGATTATTGCTATAAATAAACTTATACCAGAGGAAGCGAAAAATAATCCTAATCATCCGGTTTGGAGAGGATACTCTTATGATGCATTAAAAAAAGAAAATTTTATTCTTTGGAATCATGTGCAAAACATGGGAAGATTCGATGGCTCGTTGGGCGATTATCTTAATACTTTCAGCAGAATAAGTCACTTTTTCTGTTATCTGCATCCAGACTTTATCCCGACCACCAAGTATGAGGATGAGTTTGATTTTTTGTTAGATGTTGCCGGTGAGAGTTACGGTGGACCTGAAGTGGATAAAATAATAAATAGTATTGTTACTGAATATGTTTATTTTACGCCTAAAACGAAAGGAATTCGCGAAGCAAAAGCAAAAATGGCGATGGTATTCCATGTTGTAGACAAGAAAAAACCAAGATGGATAAATGGAGCAGAATGGCCCATGGGCGTGAAAACACCTATGCAGTTCATAGGTGATAAAAAAATAAAAGAAGGCAAAGTTTATCAGTTTAAGGATGTTGATAGCGGAGAAATTCGAGAAATCATTCAATACTATTAATTAATAATAACATTAAAACCTTCCCCAAACCACTTGAAGCTGTCACTATTTGTGAGACGGTTTCAGGTGGTTTTTTTAATCTTTTTCATGGCGGATAAAGTACATGTTTTTCCCGGCATTTTTATTGCTGAACCATTGCTTAACTTCCGCCCCGAATCCACTTGTATTTAGCCTGTGTCTGTGCTAAAATTAATACTATCTATATCTATACATTTTTTGAATATGGTAATCAAAATGAGTTGATAGCTTTTCAGAAAACGTTCAGTGAGGTATTTATGGAGCAGTTAAAACAGATTTTATTACAGTATGTGACTGATTTCGGCGGACTTGACAAGGAATTCCGTGCAGAATTTAAGAAGGAAGCCCGTGGGCAGGCCTGGATGCGTGTAATCTGCGTTTCAATTGAATTTGCCGTGCTTTCATTGTTCGGTCTGATTCTGACGCATATTAATCATAAGGACGAAGTTGTTCTCCCTATTGTTGTCAGAAAAATATCGCTGCTGGTTATGTTAATAATGAACGGGATTTACCTTGGGCTGGAATATTATCTGGCAAAGAAAAAGCCCGGGGACAGTACAATCCGCAAAAACCTCACAACTGTTTTCTGGGTGCTGTTTTATATGATTTCCATTGCAATAACCTATTCGGGCGTTATTAACTTTGACAAACGCAATGACCTGGATTTTGCCGTGCTTGTTATGCTTTTCATGTCAGTAATAGGCTTGTTCGGTATGTTCAAATTCTGGGTTAATTTTGTTGCGCTCGGAGCTTATGTAAGTATTGTTGCACATTTTATCTGGTTGAAGGACGGGAATGAGTATTTCTATCCTTATCTTACATTCTGTCTTATTGTCTGCTGCATTATTTCTGCTGTTCAGTATAGTTACGCGCAGCGCCTGTTTTTGGAGAAAAAATCTTTGGAACGCGTTAACCTGAGACTTTCGGCATTGGCACATGAGGCCGTAATCAAAGCCAATTCGGCTTCTTCCGTAAAAGATGATTTCATTTCACGTATCAGCCACGATATGCGTACTCCCATGAACGGACTTATGGGGCTGATTCATCTGACTCTTCAGGAAAAACTTCAGCCTCAGGTACGTGACAATGTTGTAAAGATGGACCAGACGGGAAAATACCTTCTTGGACTTATTAACGATACACTCGATATGCGCAGAATTGAAGAAGGTGATTTTAAGCTTCATTATGAGGCAGTCGGCTCAAAGGATTTCATTAACGGTATTTCGGTTGCTGTTCAACCGAGCCTTAGAGAGAAGAACATTGTCTTTAAGTATGCAAAATCAGCTGTGCCCGATTGCTTTGCAAAGCTTGACCGTGTAAGAACTCAGCAGATTTTCATGAATATCATTTCGAATGCCGTAAAGTTTACCCCAAAGGGCGGAACAATCACTTGTGAAGTTGAGGAACTGTCACGCGAAAACAACATATCAAAAGGAAGATTTACTATTTACGACAGTGGAATCGGAATCAGCGAAGAATTTCTGCCACATATTTTTGAGCCTTATGCGCAGGAAGAACCGGATAACCCCGAATATGCCGGTTCAGGTATAGGTCTTGCTATTGTTAAACTTCTGGTTGACGCAATGAACGGCAGGATTGAAGTTGAGAGTAAAAAGGGAGTTGGTACGAAAGTCAGTGTTTATCTTGATTTCGAAATTATTGACAACCCTGAAAGTTACACGGCTATTGAAGAGGAAAGCGATGTTTCGATTAAAGGTACGCATATCCTTGTCTGCGAAGACAACCCGCTCAACAGCGAAATCGCAAAGAAACTTCTTGAAGCAAAGGGCGCAATTGTTGATTGCGCAAATAATGGAAAAATCGGCGTTGAGATGTTTGATAAATCAGAGAAGGGCTATTATTCACTGATTTTCATGGATATCGGAATGCCTGTAATGAATGGCCTGGTGGCCGCCAGAACGATTCGCGGACTTCGCAGGAACGATGCAATCTATGTGCCTATTGTGGCTCTTTCCGCAAATTCTGAACCGAAGGAAATTGACGAATCGCTTCAGGCAGGCATGGATGACCATATTGTTAAACCTTTTGATGTTGAGGAACTTTACGAAACGGTCAGGAAATCAATCATTCTTTACAAACGCAGAATGAATCACGAGGAGCAATAATTCCTGTCCGAACCAGATAAACCGGGAAAATGCCGGTTCAGTCCGATGAAAGTGTGAAAACATGAAATTTACCAAGATGCAGGGCTGTGGCAATGATTATGTTTATATTGATGCCATAGCAAATAAAATCGAAAACAGACCGGAACTGGCTGTTAAGCTCAGTAACAGAAATTACGGAATCGGCTCGGATGGGCTGATTCTCATCTGTTCGTCTGAAATTGCCGATTTCCGCATGGATATGTACAATGCGGACGGTTCGAATTCGCAGATGTGCGGAAACGGAATAAGGTGTCTTGGTAAGTTTGTGTATGACCACGGCCTGACTGACAAAAAGCGTCTGACTGTGGAAACACCTGCGGGAGTAAAACTTCTTGAACTTCATGAGGAAAATGGTAAAATCACATCGGTTACCGTTGATATGGGCATTCCCGAGCTGGAAGCAAGTAAAATACCCGTAAGGGCAGAAAAATCACCGGTGTTGAAGCATCCGATTGCGGTTGCGGACCGTGTTTATGAGGTTTCATGCGCATCTATGGGAAATCCGCATGCAACCGTTTATGTTGATGATGTTGCTACAATCCCGATGGAGACCATCGGGCCGGAGTTTGAATTCCATGAATTCTTTCCGGAGCGCGTAAATACTGAATTTGTTCATGTTCTTGGCAGAAAGAATATAAAAATGCGCGTCTGGGAGCGCGGTTCGGGTGAGACAATGGCCTGCGGAACCGGCGCCTGCGCATGTGCTTTCGTTAGCATACTGAACGGCCTTACGGAAGATGAAGTATCGGTCGAAATGCCCGGCGGAACGCTAAATATCAGATATAACAGGGAAGATGGCCACATCTATATGACGGGGCCGGCAGTAACAGTATTTGAGGGGGAGCTTTGAAATGGCACTTGGAAAAAAGAAAAATGAAAATATCGTTGATAATTCACTTATGAACTGCCTTACAATTATTGAAACCGAAAAGGGCGTTTGGACTGCCTGTTCTGCTGAGGTTTTTGCAAACGAAGAAGGAACGCTTTTTAACGCATCGGAAATCTGTTCAAGACTTTCACTTACACTTTCGGAAGAAGGCAGAAAACTGCTTATCAAGAAGTCGGATGCCTGTTACAATGTGTACACAAACGGCAATGCGGAATTCACATTCTGCCAGGGCGGCACCGGCGTGAAACGTATTGCACCACTTCCTGCCGTTTTCGGAAGAAAAGAGGTTACGCGCATATCGCCCGGAAGCCTTTCAACACTTTGTAATTTCATCACTTTCTCAGGCGGCCGTGTAAGGGCAACTGCTTATGCGGGCTACGGCTATGAGGTTATTTATGCGATTTCGCTTGTCGGAATGATTAAGAATCTTCCGCAGATCGGCCTTGTAAATACCGAAAACGGTGAACCGCTTGAAAAGCGACTTGCTAAGGACAGAACCTTCAGAAAATGGATGATTTACTCAAAGAAGGCTGAACCCGAACCCGAACCTGAAAAGCCGACAGAACCCGAAAAGCCCGCATTTATCCAGCCTGAGTACTTCACACTGTTTGGCGGAAGAAGAATCCGCCGTGCGCATGAATTCCGTGTGCCGGACAAGGAGCTTTACTGGCCTGAGGACAATGACCTTCTTTATGTTGAAAAAGAGGGTATGAAGGGCTTTGTTGAAAACGGCTGTGGAGTTCTTCTCATCAATTCGAATATTTATTTCAACCTTTCGGGCGATTACAGAGTACCCTGCATTAAACTCAGTGCGGTTGAAAATGAATATCATATTGAACTTCATTCCGGTTTGGGATATACTATCTCGGAAAAACGTCTCGGAAAGAAAGATTATTCCGAAATAAAGTGCGGAATTCTGCGTCTTATGCTCTACAAAATCAGTAGCGAGCCCGAGCAGATTTTCAATGCGATTTCTGCTGCAGAGGCTGACAATTCGCTTCTTAAAGAGCCTGAAGAGGTGGGCGACTGCATCATAAAAAGAATTAAAAATAATAAAGTAAATACATATGTTCTTTCTGCAAAACCAATCTGACAATTGAACATAAGAATGAGGAAAAAGAAATGAAACTGTATAACACATTAACAAAGACTGTAACCGAATTTGTACCGAACGTGCCGGGAAAGGTTGCAATGTACACCTGCGGCCCTACCGTTTATCATTTTGCCCACATCGGCAACATTCGAAGCTATATCTGTGAGGATGTTCTTGAAAAGAGCCTGCGTTACGCGGGATATGACGTAAAACGTGTTATGAACATCACTGATGTCGGCCATCTTTCGGACGACGGTGACAACGGTGAGGACAAGATGGTTAAGGGCGCTCAGCGTGAGCACAAGACTGTTTTGGAAATTGCCGCTCAATATACAAAGGCTTTCTTTGACGATTGCGCACTTGTAAACATTAAAACTCCCGATGTTGTTGAGCCTGCCACCCACTGCATCCCCGAGTTCATTCACATGATTGAGGTTTTGCTTGACAAGGGCTTTGCTTACAAGGCCGGTGAAAATGTTTACTTTGACACATCAAAGCTTGATAATTACTACGTTTTCGGCAACATGAATGAGGAAGACCTTATGGTTGGCGTTCGTGACGATGTTACCGAGGATGAAAACAAGCGCAACAAGAACGATTTCGTGCTCTGGTTTACAAAATCAAAATTTGAGGACCAGGCACTTAAGTGGGACAGCCCGTGGGGCGTAGGCTACCCGGGATGGCATATTGAGTGCTCCTGCATCAGCATGAAGCATCTTGGCGAATACATGGATATTCACTGCGGCGGCGTAGATAACATCTTCCCTCACCACACGAATGAAATTGCGCAGAGTGAGGCGTATCTCGGACACAAGTGGTGCAATTACTGGTTCCATGTTCAGCACTTAAATGACAGAAACGGCAAGATGAGTAAGTCAAAGGGCGCTATCCTTACGGTTTCGGTTCTGAAGGAAAAGGGGTACGACCCGCTTGTTTACCGCTTCTTCTGCCTTCAGTCACATTACCGTAAGCCGCTTGAGTTCTCCTTTGATGCACTTGACAACACGGCTGTTGCTTATAACAAGCTTAAAAAGCGTGTGCTTGATCTTAAGAATGACGGCGCTGTTGATGATGTTGCTTTTTCTGAGTACAAGACCGCTTTCCTTGATGCTCTTTCAAACGATATCAACACTTCCATGGCACTTACCGTTGTTTATGATGTCTTAAAGGCTGATATGAACGATGCTACAAAGCTTGCGCTTATTAAGGATTTTGACCGTGTTCTCGGGCTTGATCTTACAATCGCAAAGGAGGAAGCTGCTCCCGCAGTTGATGCTGAACTTGAAAAATACGTTCTTGAGCAGATTGAACTTCGTAAAGCAGCCAAGAAGGAGAAGAACTTTGTTGAGGCAGACCGTATCAGAAACGAACTGGCTGCGCAGGGTATTATCCTTGAAGACACAAGAGAGGGCGTTAAATGGAAGAAGGCTTAAATAAAGGCTTTGAGTCCGGTTCGGACGCTGATGTCAATAACAGCTTTGCACCGGTTTCGGACATTCGCGAAAGGTTCGGAACCGGCTCTCACAAGGCTTCGGAATATTCACCGCTTGCGCTGGCTTTTATAGGCGATGCGGTTTTTGACCTGTTTGTGCGCACCTACCTTGTTGAGCAGGGAAACACTCAGGTCCACAAGCTCCATAAACGCAAAAGCGAGATAGTAAAAGCTGAGGCGCAGAAAAACATGTTTTTTGCTATCCGTGAGCTTCTTTCGGAGGAGGAAGAAGCAGTTTACAAGCGCGGCAGGAACGCTAAGTCCTATTCAACGGCAAAAAATGCTTCCGTTGGGGATTACCGCGTGGCAACCGGTCTTGAGGCACTTTACGGCTGGCTTTATCTGACTGAAAAATATGACAGAATGCTTGAGCTTCTGAAGGCAGGATTCGATGCGCTTAATATAGTTCCCAAGTCGGAAAATAAGGAACCGGATTAAGCCGGAAGCGTGAGAATAAGTTAACAGCAGGAAAATGACATGAGATACGAAGAATTTACTATTGAGGGCAGAAATGCGGTAATAGAGGCATTCCGCTCGGGAAAAACAATTGATAAGGTATTTATTCTTGACGGCTGCAAGGACGGTCCCGTTCAGACGGTTATCCGCGAGGCTAAAAAGACAGACTGCATTATTCAGTATGTTGCGAAGGAACGTCTTGACCAGATGTCAGAAACCGGCAAACATCAGGGCGTTATTGCATATGCTGCGGCCTATGAATATGCTGAGGTTGACGATATCTTAAAGGCTGCTGCGGATAAAAATGAGCCGCCTTTTATAATCATTCTTGACGGAATTGAGGACCCGCATAATCTGGCAGCAATCATAAGAACGGCAAACCAGGCCGGGGCGCATGGCGTTATTATTCCCAAGCGCAGGGCAGTGGGCCTTACGGCAACTGTTGCCAGAACGTCAGCAGGTGCCTTAAATTACACTCCGGTCGCAAAGGTGACAAATATATCGGCTACCATTGATGAACTTAAGGAAAAGGGCATCTGGTTCGTCTGTGCGGCCATGGACGGAGAGGTTATGTACAAGCAGAACCTCACGGGTCCGATCGGTCTTGTTATCGGCAATGAGGGCGAGGGTGTGAGCCGTCTTGTGCGCGAACATTGCGATTTTACAACGTCCATCCCCATGAAGGGAGACATTGATTCCCTTAACGCTTCTGTGGCAGCGGGCGTACTGATGTATGAAATTGTGCGCCAGAGGCTTAATACAAAATGATATGCAGGGCCAAAATGCATGCATAAACTGCGGAAGCATCGGAAATGCTTCATAAACTCGATGAAAACAGCTTATTCAAATTATTCGGATACTGAATTGATAGCGATAATCCGGGGCGGCGATAACGGTGCCCTGGATTTTCTTTTAAACAAATACAAGAATCTTGTGCGCGGCAAGGCAAAAACGCTGTTTCTTATCGGCGGCGACAGGGATGACCTGATTCAGGAGGGAATGATCGGCCTTTATATGGCCATCAGGGATTTCGACCCCGAAAAACACGCATCCTTTCAGACCTTTGCCGACCTTTGCACAACCCGCAGGATTTACAAGGCGATTGAACATTCAAACGCGCAGAAACATATGGCCTTGAACGAATTTATTTCCCTTGACAACGAAGCCTCGGGTGAAAACGACGAGCTTTCTCTTCTGGCGCACGAAGATGATTTGGGCCTTGGAAATCCGGAATCATTGTTTCTGCGGAAGGAAGAAGATGACTCTCTGTTTGAGAAACTCAGGAACACTTTAAGCCCCTTCGAGCTTGATGTTTTAGAGCTTTATCTTGCGGATACTTCCTACGGAGAGATGGCAAAACGGCTTTCACGCAGTGAAAAGGCCGTGGATAACGCCATTCAGCGAATTCGAAAAAAACTTCACAATTTACTCGGATGAAGTCTTGCATTTTTTTTTCGTTTATGCTATTCTGTTGTCAATTTGGGCTTTACCTATTTAAATAGGAGTAAAGTCATAATTCATATCTAACCCTGGAAGGAGGTTATACATATGGCATTATTCAGAACACTTTTAGCAGCCGGCAAAGTTGCGCCCGGTGAGAACCTTGATTCATGGCAGGTTATCTTACTTGGTATGGGCATTGTTTTCATAGGCCTTATCTGTATCGTTCTTTTCTGTACATTAATGAGCACGATTATTCGCTCAATTGAGAAGAACAAGAAACCGGCGCCCGCAGTTGCAGCTCCCGTTGCAGCAGCACCTATTGCTAACCGTGGTGAGTTCATCGCTGCAGTTTCCGTAGCAATCGCTGAGGAACTCGGAACAGATGTTTCCGCCATCAGAATTGTTTCAGTAAAACCTATGTAAGGTGAAGAAAACTTGATTTTACTCCATATGAGAAAGGAATAATAATTATGAACAAGTACAAAGTAAATGTTAATGGAACAAATTATGAAGTTGCCATCGAACTTATTGACGAAGCAACCGCTAAGGCCTCCGCTCCCGCAGCAGCTCCCGCTCCCGTAGCAGCAGCTCCCGCTGACGGACAGGCTGTAAACGCTCCCATGCCCGGTAACATCCTTGATGTTAAGAAGGCTGCAGGCGCATCAGTAAAGAAGGGTGATGTTGTTCTTCTTCTTGAGGCTATGAAGATGGAAAACGAAATCCTTGCTCCCTGCGACGGCGTTATCGCAAGCATGAATGTTGCCAAGGGTAATACAGTTGAAACAGGTGCTGTACTTTTCGTTGTTAAATAAATTACTGCAAATAAACTGTGATTATTCTTGGAGGATATTATGATTGACGCTATTGTGAACTTTTTACAGCAGACAGGTTTTTACCTTGTGGCTGATGATCCCAAGACGCTCATTATGATTGCAATTTCCCTCCTTCTTATGGTTCTTGCAATTGTATTTAAGTTTGAGCCGCTTCTTCTTGTAACTATCGCTTTCGGTATGTTACTTACAAACCTTCCCGGCGCAGATGTTTTTCACGAAATTCTGTACGCAGGCGGACATGCTAACTGGGGACTTTTCGGTGGCGGAAGCATTTCCGAATTCCTTGCGAAAAGTAAGCAATTACTTGATGACCCTACTAAATCGGTACCCGGTGCTGTAAAACTTTCGAAAGAACAGTATGACCTTTTCATGGGATTATATGTAAACCAGGGTATTGATACAATCAGCCCCGGCCTTATCGATTATCTTTACCTTGGCGTAAAGCTTGGTATTTACCCTTGCCTTATTTTCGTAGGTGTTGGTGCCATGACGGACTTTGGCCCGTTGATTGCTAACCCTAAAAGCCTTCTTCTCGGTGCTGCTGCTCAGCTTGGTATTTTCCTTACCTACTTTGGAACACAGCTTACAGGCCTTTA
>JAZQNE010000045.1:0-55809 GCA_045627185.1 Lachnospiraceae bacterium | reverse complement strand
ACGCGCGCAATACCCTCTCCGGTATATTTTGCAAATGCTTCCTTGCGGGTCCAGATGCGGAAAAACGTATCGGTCCTGTTCTGCGCTTCTTCCATCTCTTCCAGATCTTTTTCTGAGAAGAATCGCTTTGAAAGCCGCTCCGTATCCAACTTATTTTTGATCTGAATATCCGCACCGATCTCACCGCCCGAAACGGCAAGCATTACATATTCACCGGAATGGGAAAGAGAAAACCGATAAGGGAACCCCTCGATGGAAGGTTTGCCTTTCTCCGTGAAATGATACCGAAAATCCGGAATGATTCCGTCCAGACAGTCCCGCAAACTCACTTCCTCCGAAACGTGGCTCATTTCTTCCGTAAGCTTTGCGCTTTTTGCCAGTTTTAACAGCAATCCTGCCCCGATACACCTTGCCCTGTCCTCGTGGCCGGCATATTTTGCCAGTTTCTGTTGCCTGTATGTATCGATCGCACCTGCTGCCGCGGTCCAGATCTCATCCCGTTCATCCGCTTCTATCAGTTCACGCACGCTTAGAAAATACACCTTAAAAGCTGTTTTCATTTCGCCTCCTATGATGCGAAAAACGGGCAGCTCATTTTGTAAATAAGCTGCCCTATTCACGGTAGATACCGATTATTCTTCTGTCTTCACGATACTGATATGGAGTTCATCCAGCTGCTTTTGCTCTACAGTTCCGGGTGCACCCATCATGATATCCATTGCGTTCTTGTTCATAGGGAAAGGAATAATCTCACGGATGCTCTCCTCACCGCAGATCAGCATAATCATTCTGTCTACGCCGGGAGCGATACCTGCATGAGGGGGTGCTCCGTAGCAGAATGCGTTGTACATAGCGGGGAACTTAGCCTTTACAGCATCCTCGCCAAGGCCTACCAGTTCAAATGCCTTGATCATAATCTCGGGATCATGGTTTCTTACCGCACCGGAAGAAAGCTCTACACCGTTACATACCAGGTCATACTGGTAAGCGGTGATTTCAAGCGGATCCTGTTCGCAGAGAGCCTTCATGCCGCCCTGAGGCATTGAGAAAGGATTGTGGCAGAATTCAAGTTCGCCTGATTCCTCACCGATTTCGTACATAGGGAAGTCAACAATCCAGCAGAATGAGTACTGCTCTTTGTCGAAGATTGCGGGAATCTTCTGTCCGAACAGCTTACGGATAACGCCTGCTGTCTTGCATGCATCGAGTTTTTTGGTGCTTGCTGCAAGAGCAACAAAATCACCTTTCTTAAGACCAAGCTTTTCAATAACTTCTGCTTTCTTTTCCTGAAGGAACTTGGAGATACCGCCAACGAATTCGCCGTTTTCATCAAGTCTGAACCAGAATGCCTTGTTTGCTGTCTGAACTTCAACCTCAGCACAGGTAGCATCGATAAACTTACGTGTTTCAGTGAAATTATTGATTACAAATGCTTTGATAACTGCGTTTTCAAAAGGACCAAAGCCGCAATCCTTAAGGAAGGATGCGTCCTGAAGCTCACCGGTGATACGGAGGTCCGGCTTGTCGGAACCGAAACGCTCGATGGCATCGTTGAAACCGATACGTGTGAAGGGCGCCTTGGAAGCGCGGTTGTAGGTGCCGAACTTTTCGAATACGGGAGGAAGTACATCCTCAAGTACTGCGAATACATCTTCCTGAGACGCAAAGCTCATTTCCATATCAAGCTGATAGAACTCGCCCGGTGAACGGTCTGCACGTGCGTCTTCGTCACGGAAGCAGGGTGCAACCTGGAAATAACGGTCAAAACCGGAAGTCATGTGCAACTGCTTGAACTGCTGAGGAGCCTGAGGCAGTGCGTAGAAGCAACCGGGATAATTACGTGAAGGAACAAGGTAATCACGTGCACCTTCCGGACTTGAAGCGGTAAGAATTGGTGTGGTGATTTCAAGGAAACCGTGCTCTGTCATGCTCTTTCTGAGCTCGGCAACTACCTGTGAACGAAGTACGATCTTCGATTTGACCTCGGGATTACGGAGGTCAAGGTAACGGTATTTGAGTCTGGTGTTCTCATCAGCCTCACGTGAACGGTTGATTTCGAAGGGCAGCTCGTTGTAGATGCATTTGCCTAAAACGTTGATTTCTTCGGGAACAACCTCAATTTCACCTGTGGGAAGGTTGGGGTTTTTGCTTGAACGCTCGCGAACAATACCGGTTACCTGAATTGTCGATTCGCAGTTGAGTTCATCAATAATGCTCATCATTTCTTCGGTTTCGATAACAACCTGTGTTGTACCGTAGAAGTCACGAAGAACGAGGAATCCAAGATTTTTGCTGACTTTACGCATGTTCTCGTACCAGCCTGCAAGGGTGACTTTTTCACCTGCATTGGCAAGACAGAGCTCATTGCAGTTATGTGTTCTTGACTGTGTCATGTGATTTCTCCTTAATAGTAGAAGTTTATTAACTTCAATCCGCAATATTTTAGCACCTTGACGGGGCTGTGTCAAGGTTGGCAGTGGGGCGCAGACAGAAATGTTCTTGCAGGAAATGTTCTTGTTGTCAGGCCAACTGGATTTTTTGGAAAAAATATGTTATGATATAAAATAATTTTGTAACCAACCCGTTGCTGACGGTTATTGTTAGAGTGAACGCATCAAGGAGGAAACCATGGAAGATCGCGAAATAGTAGCATTGTATCTGAATCGCGATGAAAATGCTATAAAAGAATCACAAACCAAATATGGAAGACGGCTTGCTCAGCTGGCTGAGGGAATAACCGGCAGTCCGCTGGATGCTGCGGAATGTGAGAATGATACGTATCTTTCCGCATGGAATGAAATACCTCCGGCAACTCCGTATGATTATCTGTATCCGTTTCTTGCACGCATTACACGGTGTCTTGCGCTTAATATGTGCAGAGACAGGGACAGACTCAAACGCAAGGCTGATTATGTTGCTTTGACAGATGAACTTGCTGATGTTCTGCCGGGTGATGGGTCACCTGAGGAAAATGTTGATGAAAAGCTTCTTTCGGAAGCCATCAGCACTTTCCTTTCAAAGCAGAAAGAAAACCAGCGTGTATGGTTTGTGAGACGATACTGGTTTTTTGACAGCATCGGCACAATCGCTAAAAATTACGGAGTTGGCGAAAGCAAGGTTAAAGTTACGCTGATGCGAATGCGTAATTCACTTGGTGATTATCTGAAGAAGGAAGGCTTCATGTGAAGCCGTATGTGCTGAAATTATGAGACCGGCAAATTGCGTACCCGGTGAAAATGAAGGAATGGAGAATTGAACCATGAAAAAAGACGATTTACTGAAGGGCGTTGGAAATATTGACCCGAAGTATGTTGAAGAAGCAGAAAAGAGCACGGCAAAGGCTGTTGCAAAAAAATCAGAAAAGAAAGCAGTTATGGCTTCCCGTCTGAGATGGGGACTTGCCACGGCAGCCTGCATCGGACTTGCGGTAGTGCTTGTTTTCGTACTGAATCCAATTAATAAAAAAGACCCGTCGGGTAACAATAATAACAATAATGTTGCGAAAAACACGGATGCACCTACGCCCACATCGGCTGCAGTAGCGGCAGTAACGCCAAAACCTGTGCCTACATTGTTCATAGACCCTGTAAATCTGCCTACAGGAACACCTCTTATCCGGATTCCGACAAAAACTCCTGAACAGCCTGTGGGCCCTACACAGCCAATCAAGTTTACTGCTGAGGTTGCATCACTTTCAGACGGTTATGTTCGTAAAAGCACCGATACCGGTAATCTTACGGCTGAAATGCAGAAAGTCATTTCAAACTTTGCATGGAAGCTTCTGAAGGAAGATATTCAGCTCAGCGATGGCGGAAACCGCATGGTTTCACCTTATTCCGCACTTGCCGCACTTGCACTTACCGCAAACGGAATGCAGGGCGAAAGCCTCGCACAACTTGAAAAATATCTTGGAACGGACATTTTAAGTCTTAATCGCGGGCTCTATGCTTATGCGGATTTTCTGAAGTCTGTCGGTTCAAGTAAGTTTAACATTGCCAATTCTATCTGGACAGACAATACGGAAGATCGTCTGACAGTAAATCCCGATTTCCTCCAGACAAACGCTGACTGGTATGATTCACAGGTTTATTCGGCAAAACTGGCTGACCCGGAAACAGTGAAGGCAATTAATGACTGGTGCGACAAGAGCACAAACGGAATGATTCCCAAACTTCTTGATTCACTGTCCGCTGATGTCGCAATGGTGCTTATCAATGCCATTGCTTTTGAAGCAGAATGGCTTGAAACATATTCTGCTGAATCAATTATCAGAGGCCGTTTTACTAATGCGGACGGAACAAGGAGTTCTGTTGAATTCCTCTCATCTGATGAAAAGTGTATTCTTTACGATGATGCAAATGAGCCTGTTGGTTTTGTAAAAGAATATGCCGGCGGACGTTACAGCTTTGTAGGCCTTCTTCCTGCAGAAGGACAGAGCGCCTATCAGTTTGTCAAATACATTTCCGGAGAAACCTGGCTCAGAATGTGGAACGGCAGAAAAACAGTGAACATGAAGGTTCTCCTTCCCGAATTCAAATGTGAGTCCGAATCTGATATAAAGAACATTATGGCTCAAGCCGGTGTTACTGCGATGTTTGGTGGGGAAGGCTTTACGGATACTGATTTTGAACCGCTTGGAACCAGTACAAACGGACCTCTTTTTGTAAGCGACATTTTCCAGAAGACCTTTATCGATGTTAACCGCTACGGAACAAAGGCAGCGGCGGCAACAGGTGTAATTGTAGCTGACGACATGATTGCAGTAAGAGAAAAACTTGTTTTTGATCATCCTTTTGCTTATGCAATTGTGGACAATGTAACAGGACTTCCTGTTTTCCTTGGAGTAGTTAATAATCTATAATTAGTTTTCCTTTGTTATAAAAAAGATGGCATCAGACCGGTGCCATTTTTTTTGTGCAAAATAAGGAGTCGGAGCCATACGCTTTATCATTATAACAAGTTTGAAGCACCTTGTTCATTATTAAAGTTAACGTTTTGTAGAAAAATAATTCAACAAAATGTCGAAAATGTGTCTGTAAAATGATATAATGATGCTGTAATATCGAATTGTGCACAGAAAAGGAATTGATTAAGATGAG
The DNA here is from genome assembly GCA_045627185.1 of Lachnospiraceae bacterium. Lineage (GTDB taxonomy): Bacteria > Bacillota > Clostridia > Lachnospirales > Lachnospiraceae > SZUA-448. The sequence continues at coordinate 50,710 of JAZQNE010000045.1, read as the reverse complement.
GGCAAAGAAGAATGAGAATTAGTTTATCGGACAATTTAAGGAAACTTCGAAAAGAAAACGGCATGACGCAGGAGGAACTTGCGGAACGCCTGAATGTCAGTGTTGGTGTAGTTTCAAAATGGGAACGCGGAGCGTCGGAGCCGGAAATCCTGAATCTTGTTGAAATAGCAGAGATTTACAGGGTCTCGGTTGATGCACTTATCGGTTACGATATGCTTTGGGGAAATCCGAAGAATATTGCCGAAAAAATATCAGACTTGAAGAATGCAAATAAAGTTTCTGAGGCCATTGAAGTTGCTAATGAGGCACTTATCAGGTTCCCAAATAACCTGGACATCGTCTGGGAGGCTGCCAATCTGTTTAAGGTCGCAAGCGTTATCGGGGTTGAACCTGACAATAATAAGGCCATTGACCTGTTTAAGAAAGCTATAATTCTTCTTTCACAGGACACTGAAGGGAAATACAGTGAAACGGAAATATGGATTAACATTGCCTTGTGTCTTTATGAACAGGATAAAATTGAAGAAGCGATAGAAACATTTAAGGCGAACAATGCATACGGAAACAGTGAGGATTTCCTTGGAGCGGTGTATATCCACGAAAAAAAAGATTACGAAGAAGGAATGCAGCACATTGCGAAGGCAATGCTTTATGTGATTGAAAAGTTTACACGAATTGTATCTGCTGCAGCAACGGCTTATTCGGCAACAAACCGTTATGATCTGGCGAAACGTACCTGCGATATGTTTGACAAATTCACCGCAAGTATTGCCGTTGATCCCGAAAGACCCACGATTTTTGATAAAATCAACGCTCTTTTGATGGCACACGCTGCCGTCGAATCAGAGAAAATCGGGGATGTCGGACTGGCAAAACATTATCTTCAAAGAGCATACGAATGTGCGACAAGGTTTGATGCTTCTCCTCTGCAAAGCGTTGAGAATGTGCTTTTTGCGAGTGAGCTGAAAAAGGGAGCTGCCGCTTTTGACGATTTGGGACCTGTGGTCCTTCAGTCTGTGGAAAACCAGCTGATAAATGCTGAAAATACGCATGTTATGAGCTTATGGAATGAATTGAAAAAAGAAAATCGGAAAAGCCGATAACGGCAGAAAGAGAGATGAATAAGATGCAGGCAAGGGTATTAAAAAAGGAATTCCTGAAAAATAACGGATTCAGATTTGCGATGGTTGCGGTGTTTGGCCTTTTGAGCGACGCACTGTCGCTTTGGATATCATCGATATTAATGAAAATTACAGATGTGGCTGCGGGAAACGGCGGGCTTGAAGCACTTGGAAAAGTTGCATGGGAGACATTGTTTGTATTGGGAAGTATTCTGGTGGCAAGCGCAATTTATGGCTATTTTAACGGCCGGTTCAAAAAAACGGCCATGGTGAATTACAAAGAAAAAGTCATGTCTCTTATTACCGAAAAAGACATATATGCGTTTAAGGGTGAGTCGGGCGCAACATATATTTCTGCGCTCACAAACGATGCTGCTTCAATAGAAACGAATTACCTGACAGGTATTATAAGCCTTATTTCGCAGATATTCATGTTTTTTGGAGCAATGGCTCTGATGATAAACGCAAGTCCGCTTCTGACACTGATCACCATAGGACTTCTGATCCTTCCGGTTTTTGTTTCCGCGCTTACCGGAAATACGCTTGTTAAGTACGAAAAACAGACATCAGAGAAAAATGCGAAATTTGTCGGAAATATTACGGAAATCCTTCGCGGGTTTTCAGTTGTTAAATGCTTTCAGGCCGAAAATGAAGTGCGAAAGCTTGTAAACAGCACAAATGAAGAGCTTGAGCAGGTAAAGTGTAAAAAATCGATTATGAAAACCATCATTGAGATGATTGGCAGTATTGCAGGAGCAGGCACGCAGTTCGGACTTTTTCTGATTGGCGCCCTGATAGCTCTGAAAACAGGTAATATCACTGCCGGTACACTGCTGCTGTTTGTAAATCTTATGAATCATATTCTTGCACCCATCAGTTCCATGCCGGCACTTATTTCGGGTATCAGTTCCGCAAATGCACTTATCCGCAAGATGGCAGAGATGCTTCCTGCAACCGGTGATGAAGGAATCCTTGAAATTGATACTGAAAAGCCCTGTAACATTGAACTTAGTGATGTCTGCTTTTCTTACGAGGAAGGTAAAGAGGTGCTGCACGGAATAAATACATCGTTCGAGGATGGTAAATCCTACGCTCTTGTAGGCGGCTCGGGCAGTGGAAAGTCAACGGTTCTTAAGCTTCTTATGAACTCATATGATAATTACATGGGATCAATCCGCGTGGGTGGCAACGAAATCCGCGAAGTTAAGACAACATCGCTGTATAATACAATGTCACTGATTGAGCAGGAGGTTTTTGTATTCAACAGTACAATCCGTGAAAACATTACCATGTTCAAACAGTTTGCAAAGGATAAGATTGATGATGCAATCAGGAAGGCCGGACTTTCGACGCTTATTGAAAACAAAGGTGAGGATTACAAGTGCGGTGAAGGCGGCAGCAACCTGTCGGGCGGTGAACGCCAGCGTATTTCGATTGCGCGAAGCCTTCTGCTTGAAAATGAAATTCTTCTGGTAGATGAAGCCACGGCTGCGCTTGATGCAGAGACAGCATACAGAGTTACAAACTCAATCCTTGACCTTAAAGGAAAAACAAAGATTGTAGTTACGCATGACCTTGATGCCGCAACGCTTTCAAGATTTGACAGAATTCTTACGCTTAAGGACGGACGCATCGTTGAATCCGGTTCTTTTGACGAACTGATGGAGAAAAAATCATATTTTTATTCGCTGTTCACAATTGCGCAGTGACCTGACAGCGACGACGGGGCTGCCTGCTCACTGATTCAAAAACCTTCTTTTCTTCAGACCGAAAATGAGGTATAATGAAGGTATCAGGTCCCCAAAATGCAGAACTTTCGCATGAAACGGGACGTCTGAAAGGAGAAGGTTTATGGCAAAATACGATGTAATCGTCGTAGGCGCAGGATGTGGCGGATTAAGTGCTGCTACGTACATGGCTAATGCCGGCAAGAAAGTGCTTGTTCTGGAAAAGCACAACCTGCCCGGCGGATGTGCAACATCCTTTAAGCGCGGGGAATTTGAGTTTGAAGCTACGCTTCACGAACTGTGTCAGATGGGTGACGGCAAGGAAGGCCGTCCGCTCGGTGCAGTCAGAAAACTCCTTGATGAGGAGTACAAGCTTGATGTCGAATGGATGTCGGCTGAGGAAACATTTGCTTCCGTTGCAACAGATGAGGACGGATTCAATGTAAGCATGCCTGTTGGTGTGCAGAACTTTATTGATGAAATGGAACGTCAGGTTCCCGGTTCAAGGGAATCCATGACAACCGTTATGGAACTCGGGCGTATGCTTGTTGACGGTGTAGAGTGGCTCGCAGCACATAATAATGAGCCGGCTCCGCCCGCAAAGGTTGTAATGCTTTTAAAGTACTATGACCTGATGCGTGTTGTTCCTGTTCCTTGTGAGGAAATGCTCATAAGAATCGGCGTTCCGGAGAAGGCAAGAAGAATCTTTGAGTCATACTGGACATATGTTGCATCTGACTCAACAGAAATGAGCTTTGCGGTTTACACCTTCATGACCTACACTTATATTACCCAGAGACCGTGGTTCGCAAAGAACAGAAGTCATGAAATCTCTCTTGCATTTGATGCAAGAATCAGAGAACTTGGCGGTGACATCTGGTACAATACAGAGGTTAAAAAGATTGACGTTAAAGATGGCGTCTGCCGTGGCGTTGAGCTTGCTGACGGAACTTATCTTGAGGCTGAATACGTTATCGCAAACCTTATGCCTACAGTTGTATTTGACCGTATGGTTGACCCTGCGGAGGTTCCCGAATACAACAAGAAGATGATGAATGCGCAGAAGCTTGCGCAGAACTGTTTCACACTTTATGTCGGACTTGATGCGAGTGCAGAAGAGCTGGGCCTTAAGAATTATGACACATTTATGCGTTATGATCCGAACAACCGTCATCAGTGGGAATCGTCAAATAAAATTGAGACACATCGCGATATCACTGTTACAAACATCTGTGCTGCTTATCCCGATGCTTACGGTAAAGGCCGTTCCAGCCTTCAGTTCAGTAAGTTCTATGACGGAGACGCTTTTGAGAACATTACCGAAGAGCAGTATTTCCGCATGAAAGATGAAATCGCAAATTCCTGCATCGACCGTTATGAAGAAGTAACAGGCTGCAAGATTCGAGATCACATTGAAGAAATTGTTATTGCATCCCCCATGACCTGGGCAAGATACCTTGGCACTCCCAAGGGAGACATTTACGGTTATTATCCGCGCCTCTGGGATGGTATGTTCCCGCGTGTTCAGTGCGGACACAAGGAAGACCATACAATTAAGGGCCTCCGCTTCTGCGGCGGACACGGAACTCAGATGGACGGCTATTCACAGGCTTATCTGTCCGGTAAGGAGCAGGCAAGATATGCCCTCCTTGAAATGAAGGGAGGTAAATAATATGTCAAAGTATAATTATGACAAAAAAGGTCTTAAAGGCCTTACTCCTTTCCCGTTCTTAGGCGAAGTTAAGGAGCGTGTTAAACATATTGAGGCTGCAGAGGCTTCCATTCCGCAGTCGGTTTTCAACCCGAACAGGGTTGCGGCAGCACTGCATCCCGCTTTTCAGTGCGTTAAGGTTGCGAAGGTTGTTGACCATGGCGATGCAAAATCCTTTGTTCTTGTTCCTGATGAGGCTAAAGGAACAAAGTCACTTGCATACTTCAGAGCAGGCCAGTACATCAGTATTGCGCTTGACATGAACGGAAATACGGCTGACAAGCCTTACACAATCAAGTCTTCACCCAAGGATGCACTTGGTGACACAAACACAAGCTATACCCTTACAATCAAGCATGTTAACGGCGGCCAGGGAAGTGAATACATTCTTGAAAACTGGAAAGAAGGCACAGAAGCCGTAATTTCCGGACCGCTTGGCAATTTCTATTATGAATCCATTCGTGATTCAAAGAATGTTACTGCACTTGCGGGCGGCAGCGGTATTACACCGTTCTTCTCAATGGCAGCTGCGATTGCAGACGGAATTGAAGATTTTAACCTGACAATCCTTTACGGAAGCAGAACCGGAAAGAGCATTCTTCTGAAGGATGAACTTGATGCCATTGAAAAACGTTCAAACGGCAAGGTTAAGGTTGTTCATGTGCTGAGTGATGAAGAAATTCCCGGCTTTGAATATGGTTATGTTACAGCTGAACTTATTAAGAAATATGCTGCTGCTGACAGCAGTATATTCGTATGCGGACCTAAGGCAATGTATAATTTCCTTGAGGGCGAAATTGCGAAGCTGAATGTACCAAAACGTCGTGTACGCTTTGAAGTAAGCGGCGAGTACGGAGATCCTTCACGCGACCCTGAGTATCCCGCTGAAGCAAAGGGCAAGGAATTCACTGTTACCGTTCATATTCGTGACAAAGTTCAGACAGTGCAGTGCAAGGCTGAAATGAGCCTTCTCCGTGCCATGGAAAGCGCCGGAATCAGAGTTCCTTCAGACTGCCGAAGCGGTGAGTGCGGCTGGTGCCACTCCCGTCTTATTGCCGGAGAAGTTTTCATTCCGAAGGCAGCAGACGGAAGACGTATCGCTGACAAAAAATTCGGATGGATTCATCCTTGCAGCACTTACGCACTGAGTGACGTTGAAATTGAAGTTTTCCCGTTAATGTAAAATTACCGTAAAGCCGGACGGCAGCGTAACTGTGCGCGCCGTTCGGCGTTTCGCGTGAAAGGGGACTGTCTGCAAGGACAGAGTAATGCATGATTGTTACTGACGAAATAAAAAACAAACACATATATCTTGCCCCCATGGAAGGTGTGACGGATGCCATTTTCAGAAATTGCTACAAAAAGTATTTTGGAGGCGTTGATAAATATTACACGCCTTTTTTGTCACCTAATGCCACAAAGCAATTTGTCACAAAGGAACTAAGGAATATTGACCCTGCAAATAACGATGTTTCCTGCACCGTTCCGCAGCTTATTACAAATAATGCTGAGCATTTCCTGTGGGGAGTGAGTGAAATAGCACCTCTTGGTTATAAAGAAATCAACCTGAATCTGGGCTGTCCGAGCGGAACTGTGGTTGCCAAGAAAAAAGGATCGGGAATGCTGTATTATCCTGAAGAACTTGACAATTTCCTTTATGACATTTTTGCCGGCCTTCCTTCGGGTGTGGAGATTTCCGTTAAGACGCGTCTTGGAAAAAATGACCCTGAAGAATTCGGTAAAATATTTGATATATACAGTAAATACCCTATTTCCGAACTGACAATCCATCCGCGTATTCAGAAGGATTATTATCGTGAACCTGTGAGATCTGAGTATTTTGATTATGCATACGAAAAAAATTATGCCTCTGAGAAGACCCTCCCGCTTGTTTATAACGGTGATCTGCAAACGCCCGGTGATGTGCTTGAATGTGTTAAAAAATACCCTGAAATCAATGCTGTGATGCTTGGACGTGCACTTGTGACAAATCCCATGCTTTTTACCGGGTTTGACCGAAATAAGTTCAGGGCATTCCACGATGAACTCTTTGCCCGCTATAAAGCCATTCTTTACGGAGATACGCAGGTTGCGTTCCGTATGAAGGAATTCTGGTTTTACTGGAGCAAAAACTTTGAAAATTGTGAAAAACCGCTTAAAAAAATTCAGAAAACCACACGTCTTTCTGAATATGAGAATGCTGTTGAAGAAATATTTGCAAATAACTGAGCGTTTTTTAGTCTTGGGGACTCCCTCAAAAATGATTGGGAGTCCTGATTTTTTTGTTGAATTTTATGTCAAAAAATATTAAAATCAATTAGATGTCAGTGAACCCTGCTGACTTACATCAGAGGTGTCAGGGGATATTGCCGGTCAGAATTGCTGCCGGTTGTATAATTTGGGGAGAAACAGAACATGAAAAGACGGTTTGCCGCCATCTGGCGTCAGAATGAAGGGATAAGATTCAGTTCAATCAGGGTAAACAAGCTGCCATACGCGCTTGCTTACTTTTTTGAGCTTGTCCTTTTTGCCGTTTTTAACCGTTATGTGCCCAGATCCTCCAAAATCTTATTTCTTTCGGAGTGGGACTTTGTATATGCCCTGCATATGATTGGCTCGCTTGTTATCATTCTTCTGTGGAATAAGAATTTCAAGAAGCTGATATACATTTCACTTTCGATTCTTTTGATCGGTATCTTCCCCACAGTGCTGCTCCCTCAGGGAACCATCCAGATTATAGGCTTTGCAGTAGCAATGACGGGTCTTGGCTGTGTTGCATCCTGTGTAAGATGCGGATTTGCGTTTGGAACAAACAATTCTGAAAAGGCTTTTGCGCTGCTGCTTACCTTCTTTGCTGACAAAACCATACGTATTGTGCGCGCATGGGGAGTTATGAACAGCTTTTTTATGGTTATTCTTCCTCTTTTGCTGTTTGGTGCTCTGGCAGTCTGCTCACTTCTGTTTAAGGAAAATGAACTTGACTATATTGAAAATTCTTCTAAAAACGATACAAAGGGCCTGTATTGGGCTTTGGCATATTATCTTGTATACTTTATGGTCGACGGTCAGATTGTGTCCTATGGAAAAAGTATCGAAATGGGATGGTTTTCAATTGCGCTTGCAGGTACTGTTGCAGGTATCGTGGTACTGATTCTGACACTGTTTGTATTCAGACTTAACTCGTATCATGTTTGGAACTTCTTCTTCCTGAGCGTTTTTATTACATTTCTTGCGGATGCGCTGAATCCGATTGCCGATACACATGTATCTTACTATTTCTTCGGATTTTTCGGTAAAATGGGATGGCCGCTGGCCCTGTATTTCCTGGCCTGTGCGCAGAAGAGATTTGCAAGCATACGTCTCCTGAAAATCAGTACGGTTGTTTATGTGGTTTTATCACCGCTTACGCAGTACAGCGATACAATACTTAAAAAGATTTTCGGCGGAAACGATGGAAGCTACAAAATCGCACTTGCGCTATATTTCATTCTGATTATTGTTGCGTTCCTGATGCTTTTGCCCTACAGCTACAAATACCTTTTCTCAAGTGAGTGGATCAGCCAGATGAGCAAGCCCGATATGGAGATAATTACAGAAAAGGTTGAAGAAACAGACGAATTTGAAAAGTGGAACCTTTCACCAAGACAAAAAGAGGTTGCAGCTCTTCTGCTTGCCGGAAAGACAAGACGTCAGATATCAGGTGAACTTAAACTTTCCGAATCGACAGTCAAGCTTCATACATCGGAACTGTACAAGAAACTGAATATTAACAGCAGAGTAGAACTGTTCAGGATTTTCGGAGCAAAACCTGAATCGGAAGATGAAAATGATTTATCGGAAAATGAATAAGTTTATCGATGTATTTTCGACTGTGGGACGAAAGTCCTAATCAAATAGACACGCTAATTTGCTGAATTTTTGCCACCTACCCAAATGGATAGGTGGTATTTTTTTGCGCTTGCCGTATAGTGGAGGATGTAAAATTATGAAAGGGGTGTTTGGTTTGCAGCTGTTTCGTACACAAGTCAAAAGTCAGCCTGCTTTTTCTGAGGTATCGCTTCACGAATCAAAAGAGAGCCTGAGGGAAAGGATTAAAGCACTTGAAAACGACGAGTATTCTGTTTTCAAATGGATGATGCAATATTTCAGTGATGCCTGGATTGCGGAAACACTCATGCTTACAAGGAAAAGGCTGAAAGAAACTCAGCAGACGGTTTTCTTTAAGCTCGGAGTCAGAAACAGGGAGAGTATGTTTCGTATTTATGATGGTGTAAAACCCGAAACCAACGCCCTGCCCAATACAAAAGAAATTGATGCTTACATTGAAAAACGGACTGAAAACGAAATCAGGATTCTTTTGGAGAACCAGAATAAGACTGATAAAAAAGCATTACAAATGCAGTAAAATTACAAGAATTGGGGAGAGAAAAATGAAAAAGTTCTTATTATCTTTGGCCATTGCGGTTTTAGCGGTTTTTGCACTGACAACAAAGGCAAAGGCAGCTGATTACGGTGAGTTTGGCAAGGCTTTTCTTAAGGACGGAAAGATTGATGCGCCTGATGCTTTACGTATCAGAATAAATGAATCGGACGGAGTCAATCACCAGAGTGCCAATGTTTATTATTATCAGAGCGATACATTGGTTAAACTTGCAAATGAGTATGAGCTGCTTGGAGCAGAAGAATTTGAGAAGAAATACGGCTACAAGGTAGACACCGTACACATTCAGCTTGATATCAGGATTGACGATTCTGACTGGTCATACATGGAAGGCTGGGATGACTTTAATTATGCCGGCTCAAATCTTGCGGACTGGATGTGCTTTAAGGCAGATTTTGAAACCTTCTCCGGAACAAAAGCGGGCTCATATAACTATCTTTTTGACCTTTATTATATGGCAGCAGATGAAAGCGACTGGGGCATTATGAAAAATATCGTTAAGGTAAAAAACGGCTTACGATATTTTGATGTAAAGGACCATACACTTGCAATTCGTGGGCGTTATATTGTCCGTCTTATTGAGAAAAATGCAGATGGTGGAGAAGAAAATCTCAGCATCTTTTCTGACTGGTGCAATGAGACATCAGTAGGAAAGAAAGGGAACCAGAAGGACCTGACTGCACCGGAAAGACTTGAAGCGCCTATTCTGTCAGATATGAAATTCAATCCCGAGCATCTGAACTGGGATGTTTTCTGGACTATTCCGAATCAGGTCTATGAGACTGTTGTTTACTATTGGGCAGAAAAGAATGCTTTTGAACCTGTTGCCATTACAACACAATACAGAGTAAATGACGGCGAATGGAAAGACATTGTTATTGGCAATGCAGCAGACATCTTTGGCGGATTCAGGGGTGTTAATACAGGAGATGCAACCACAGAGGACAAAATTGAAATAAGAGCAAGATTTGAGTGCCGTGCAGACAGCAAAAAGACAAGTAAATGGTCAAACTATGTTTGCAATAAGGAAGGTTATGTTCAGACAGAGGATCCAAATAAGAACGATAACGGCAACGGTGACGGTCTTGGCGGCCTTATTGACGACCTTCTTCCTTCAGGAACACCAAACCTTTCAGATATCAAGGATAAGCTCCAGGGCCTTTTCAAAAAATCCGACTGTAAGCTTTGCGGAATCTGTCCTGTACAGCCGCTTAACATCTGCCTGTTTATCTGGATTCTTGTTGTACTGCTGGTTGTTATTGTTATTATGATACTTATTCGCAAGGCACAGAAGAAAAAAGGAAAAAAGAATGGCAAGTTCCTTCTGGCAATTGTCATTGCCATAATTGTCTGGATTTTGATTCTTGCGCTGTTTATCTGGCTTTGCAGAAATAAATAAGCGGATGGCGGATACGCTTTATCCGCTGAATTAATCAGCCTATTATCCAACCGGTATTGATTCATACTACACAGAGAGAGCGGGAAAGCCTCACGGCTTTCCCGCTTTCTCGTTTTTTCATTGACAGAGCCGGTTTCAACGAGTATATTTTATCTTGGCGAAGCGAGTAAACAGGTTGCCAAAACACCTTTAAAGACGAGCAATAACATGCTGGTTTTAAATCGGTCTTTTGGTTGTTATAAATCGGGAAAGGAGTGCGGTGACTATGGAACGAAAAGAAAACCCCGAATACCTGACAGATCAGATAGTCACTTATCTTGGAAACAAGCGCGCGCTTCTTGACTTTATAGGTAAGGCTGTTACTGATGTCTGTGATGAACTTGGAAAGCCAAGGCTTGATATTGCGGATGTATTCTCGGGAACAGGCATAGTTGCAAGGTTTCTGAAACGATATTCCGGAAAGCTGATTGTGAATGATCTTGAAGGTTATTCCGAAACGCTCAACAGGTGTTATCTGGCAAACCGCGCAGATGTGGATATTCCTGCACTTTCAGACACATTCCGGCGGATAAAAGACGAACTTGAACGCGGCCCGTTAAGAAAAGGCTTTATTACAGAGCTTTACAGCCCGGAGGATGATACCGACATCAAGCCGGGTGAGCGCGTTTTCTACACCACAAGAAACGCAATGTATATTGATACCGCAAGGCAGCGTCTTGAAGAACTTTCCGAGCCGCAGAAGACATATCTTCTTGCTCCGCTTATTTACGAAGCTTCCGTTCATAACAATACAAGCGGTGTGTTCAAGGGATTTTACAAGAACACAAAAACAAAAATCGGACAGTATGGCGGAGATGCTCAAAATGCTCTCAGCAGAATAATGGCCGATATAGAGCTCAGAATGCCGATTTTCAGCAATTTTTCATGTGACACGACAATTTACCGGGAAGATGCCAAAACGCTCGCAAAACGCCTTCAGCACGTTGACCTGGCGTATCTTGACCCGCCCTACAATGAGCACCCGTACGGCTCAAATTATTTCATGCTGAATCTGATAAATGATTACATACGGCCGACTGAAATGAGCCGTGTGTCGGGTATCCCGAAAAACTGGAACAGATCTGCGTTTAACTTCCCCAAATCCGCAAAGGCGGAAATGCAGGAACTCTGCGAACTTCTTGACGCATCGTATCTTCTGATTTCCTTCAACGATGAAGGCTTCATCACCATTGAAGAGATGATTGAAATGCTTAACGGTCTTGGCACGGTGAAGGTGCTTGACAGACGGTACAATACCTTCAAGGGGTGCAGAAATCTTGGAAATCGCGAAACACATGTAAGAGAATACCTGTTCCTTGTAAAGAAAAAATAGAAATTGGAGTTATTTATGGAAAAGAAATTAGCAAAAGTAAAAGTATTATTTGGTGATGTTGATAACACATTATTATGCCTCAAAATGTACGATGACAACGGAAAACGTATGGTAGGCGCATTTGATTACGATAACTGGCTTAAATACAACATCAATCACAATGCATACATCAACTGTATTGCACCGAAGGGCGTTTTTGACCTTGTAAACATTCTTGCACGCCAGCAGGGCGTTAAGGTTTACGGTCTGACCGAATGCAGCAACAGTTTCGAATACAACTCAAAATACAACAGACTTCACGAATGCTATCCCGGAATTTTTGAGCATCACGGAGACCTTATTTCGACAGACACCAGACATAACAAGGTTAAAATCATGAAAATGATTGCTGAACGTGATAATTATGCTCTTGATGAGGTTATGTTCATAGATGACAGCTACATGGAGATTATGGAGGCTTTTGAGGCAGGTATTTTCTCAATGCATACCACTGAGGTTATGGAACGTTTCATCGGAACATATAATTCCGATGATGAGCAAAAGCAGTGACATTCCGTTAACAACACAGGAGGGGCCTGATTTTTCGAGGGGTTTACATTTTTCGAAAGTATGCTATAATAACAGAGTCATAGCTAGTGTTCCTTACTTCTCATTGGATTGAAGGGGCACGATTTCATGATATCAAAGGGCAGCCGAAGGTGACTGCCCTACATTTTTATCGGGCCTGAGAGCGGACCGGCGGTTAATAGGGGCAGCCGGGTGAGTCTCAAAAGGCGTATTAAGGGGTAACATATGAAAAAAATGTTAAAGGAATACCTGTTTGATAAACATTATCTTGTAAGTGAAAACGATGCCGAAGAGAAAGACGCTTTTGAGAGCGCCTATTCGCTTTATGCTCTTTATGGGGTGAAAATTGTTTCGGGCGGAAAATATGCCTGCAAACAACATCTCGGATTTGTCGCAAATATGCTGGGAAAGATGGTTCCTGCACCTTTCTACAAGGGATTTCCCGAAAGCGTGCGCGCACTCAGCCCGGATGAACTGCTTTTTGACCAGCTTGTCAGTTATGTTGTAACATATGGTTTCGGTAATTTTGATGAGCCGCGTCATTCGATTCTTGAGCAGCTTTATGAAAGACAGAAGCTTGATGAAGATGTTAAGCCCGTTAACTTTTCAATCCTCTCCGAAAAAGAGGCTGAGGATGTTGCAAAGTCAATTGCCCTGGACCTTCTCAAGGGCACAAGACCGCTCAATGAAAGACAGTATTGCTTCCTTCTGGATGTGATTAAGGAATACGGCCTTGCTGTTAAATCATGTGCTTCGAAAAATACTACAATAAGACTTATGGCAGATACTCATTGTGAGGATCTTGCGGACATGCTTGTCCTTTCGGACGTTTATAAGCTTACGGACTGGATAAATTATTATTATTATTATTACGGTGGCAACGGCTGCCGGAAGCTCAACCTTAAAAATCAGGACAGAAAGTTCATTTCACATGTGATTGACAGGCTTATGACGGACAAAACATGTGACCTTCGTACATGCTTTGAGAAAAAAGCATTTTGGTGCGGCCTGCTTCACCATATTCATTACAAACCCAAGAATGCTATTGGAGAAAGCTTTGTACAGTGCATGAGAAATAAGGGGAACGGGTCGGTTTATTCCGATTTTGAGGCTGCACTTGCAAACGGTGATATTGAGCGCGCCATTCATACAATGCTTGACGGAAAAGGCAGCGGCGCATTGCTTAGAAACATTGACTTTATTCTGAGCAGATGTCAAAATGATGCCGATGTTCAGACCGTAATCAGTAATGTAAAATCCTCAAACGGAATTATTCTGCTTCAGCTTTTACTGAAATATTCGCATCAGAAAGATACTGTCGGAAGACGTTCTTTCAAGTTTACAAGATACAACAGACTGGTTCAGCACAGGGAAAGTGTTGAAGAGGCGGAACGCAGACGTTCTGTTGTTCCGGCAGAAATCGGAAGACTTCTGCTTGAAACCGTAAAACAGGCTGTTACGAAACGTTATGAAAAGAAACTCGGAAAGGTTTACGTTGATGAAGCAATGAAGATGATAGCCCTTCCGATTCAGGAAAATACTTCAATGGGCGGATACGGAACCCTTACAAAGGGCTCCAGAGTCAAACTTGAAGAAAATGCCGGAACCATACGTGCTTTCACATATTGGGAGATGGTTCACGATATTGACCTTTCCGTAATCGGAATTGACCCGGCCGGCGGTTCTGTAGAGTTTTCATGGCGTACAATGGCTAACAGTCAGTCTTCCGCAATTACATTCTCGGGCGATGAAACATCCGGTTTTAACGGCGGTTCGGAATTCTTTGATATCAATATTGACGGAATACGAAAGAAGTTTCCGCAGATCAGATATCTTGTGTTCTGTGACAATATCTATTCAAAAGGTAATTTTAATGACTGCTTCTGCAAGGCAGGCTATATGCTTCGTCAAAAGCCGAATTCGGGTGAAATTTTCGAGCCGAAGACCGTGAGATCATCGTTTACAATCAGTGCGGACAGCAACTTTGCATATATGTTTGCGATTGACCTTCAGGAGATGGAAATGATCTGGCTGAACTGCGCCGATGCAGCAAATTTCAAAGTTGCCGGTATGGCTCAGTATGAGTTTCTGCTTGACTATTTTGACGTTACGTCAATAATAAATGTGTACAGTTTCTTTACGCTGCTCGCGGGTGAAATTACCGACAATCCTTCTGAGGCTGATATTGTGGTTTCAGACAGGGAAATTCAGCTCAAACCCGGCGCTACACAGATCAGAAGCTTTGATACGGAGAAAATCATGGCAATAATGTAAATGAATAATATAGGACAGGGAGGTAGAAGAAATGCCTGAATTTGAATGGGGAATGATTAACACCTTTAACGCGGTTGTACTTGTTATTATTTTTATTCCAAACATTATTTACTCTATAAGGCATAAGGGTGAAGATATTGGTGACAAGTATCATAACAGGGTGCTGTTTATCTGTGAGCAGATCGGGCGCTATGCGTCAATGTTCCTGATGCTGTTCCCGATTGGCTGCGAAGACTTTGAGTTTGGTTATAAAAGCGCAGACCTTTTTATTGTGCATGTGCTCTTGGACCTTGTTCTTCTCATTGTTTATGTTATTGTATGGTGTCTTTACGAACATAAAAAAACGATGGACAGAAGTCTTGTCCTGGCCATCGTTCCAACGTTGATTTTTCTGATTTCGGGTCTGCTGCTGCAGCATTGGTTCCTTGTATTTGCCGCTATTCTGTTCGGAATCGGACATATTTACATTACATACAGAAGCGCAAAGGCTGACGGTGAATGACAGTTTTCAGGTCAAAAGCCGGCAGATAACCGTTCTTAAAACAGAATATTAACTGTTGATAAACCTGTCAATCAGGCGCTCTGCCTGGTCGATGGGTTTATTTTGCATATCGATCCAGTGCATATCGTTGCGCTTACGGAACCATGTCATCTGTTCCTTTGCAAGATGCCTGATTTCCATGAAAAGCTTGTTATAGAATGCATCGAAATCATTAAACTGGCCGCGAAGATACATAAGGATATAACGGTATTCAAGGCCCAGTTTGTAGAGAAAATCATCTGTTGCGCCATTTTTGCGTAAGGTTTCGACTTCTTCAATCATTCCCTGGGCAAGGCGTCTGTCAAGACGTTCGCGGATGCGTTCATAAAGCACCTCGCGAGGCCATGTAACGCCAAGCACAAGCGTTTCGTAACGGGGTTTGCTCTGCTGCTCACCTGTCACGCCCGCAAGCGTTTTTTCTACGGCACGCTCAACGCGGCGCTTGTTACAAAGGTCAAGCGTATCAAGAAGAACTGGATTTTTCTCACGGAGAATATCAATAAGCTCAGAAAGAGGCTTCTTTTCTATGCTCGCCCTAAGTTCGGGTGAGGTTTCGGCTGCATTTATGTTGTAGCCGTCAACAACGGAATTGACGTAGAGTCCGGTGCCGCCCACAAGAAAGGGGGTTACACCGCGCGAAAGGATATCGTCTATTGCATCGTAGGCAAGCGCCTGATAGTTCTTGAGTGAGAAGAAGGCATTGGGCTCTGCTACATCAAGAAGGTGATGAGGAACACCCTGCATTTCTTCCGGTGTGACTTTTCCGGAACCAAGGTCAAGACCTTTGAATACCTGCCTTGAGTCGGCAGACACAATTTCCGCGGAATAATGCTTTGCAAGTTCAATTCCCAGGCCGCTTTTTCCGGACGCGTTTGTTCCGGCAATTACAATGAGTTTATCCATTTATCTGTGCCTCCTGCCTGTCCAGCTTTCTGTTTCGGAACCATAACAGCATATCTATGGTAACTGCCGTGAGATTTATGAAATAAAACACGAATGCAAGGTAAAACAGCCAGTCAAAGTGCTCGCCGGTTGCAACCTGCAGAAATTTTCTTACGATTCCGCAGATGTAGCCGATAAGGATGAATACCTCAAAAACAACACTTTTACCCTTGGCAGTGCGTGATGTGTAGGATTTGTAAATTGAAACGGGCCAGGAAAGACCCCAGCAAAAAATCATTGCTGCTTCAAGAAGGTTAATCATAATTAAATGTGCGTCCGGGTATATGAAACAATTTCCGGAGATGCTCCTTTGAGTTTTTATTTTGCATGGAAGTATTATGCTTCTGCCATGTTATTTACCGGAATTCGCGCTGACGGTGAGACGATACCAGGTGATATCGGCGCTGTATCTTGCATTTTTGTAGCTTTTGGAATCAATCTTGCCTGTTGTGTCCGCAAAAGCACCAAGCGTTTTATCCTGCGAAAATACGAAGGTTTTCTGTGTGAAAACAGGGCCGGGATTGATGGCATCCGTCTTTTCGGCATAAGTTTCGGCATTCGGATAGAAATATTTTGCATAGTCCTTTATGTTGGTGCAAAGGCTGCTTTCGGTGTAGAGGACAACCGTGAATTTATCTTCGGGAGTCAGGCCGTTTTCCTTCAGGGTTTCTTCCATGTAGCTGTACATGTACTTGACAGGCTGGATGAACTTGAAGTAAGTGAAGGACTGGTGCGGAGTGAAAAGCCTGCAGATAAAGAGAGCCAGCATAAAGACGGCCCATATTACGGGCATTATGGGTTTGAGTTTAATCGAATGCCGTTTAAGCAGACGGACGGCGGCCATGAATATTGTCAGCGCAAGGACCGGCAGGATTATCATGTTTCGCTGGAGAATCCAGCATTTCTGGTAGGATGTGTAGCCTTCAAGGATGTTTGAAAATACGATTACGCCAAGTGTCCAGCAGGAAACCATGAAATCCCAGAAGGTTAATCTTGCAATAAAGGACAAAACGATGTAGGCCAGCACAATTGTTGAGAAAAGCCCTAAAAACCAGGCGTTTTTGTTCATGAAAAACTCGCTCCAGGATTCCCAAATTGATTTGAGAAGCGGAGTGTCCTTTCTGAAGGAAAGAAGCCTGTCGGAGCGCTTTCCGAGCGTGGTTGCGAAGAGCATGACACCCGAGTAAAGAATAAGCGTTGCGGGCAGGGTGATTTTTCTGTCTTTCAGACGACCGGTGAGCGTGAAAAGAATCAGAACGCCGAGTGCCGCAACAAGCAGTCCAAGGCTTGCAATGACGGGTGTGTAGGAATTGCAGATCAGGTTAATAACCCATCCGAAGGCAATGACTGTGATGGCATCGGGATGAAGGTAAAGACGCATAAAAAGCGCAAGGGATATCATTGTAAGGGCGACCGGTGTGATGGCCTGTTCGAAGTTCATGTAATATTCGGTGATAAAACTGAAACTAAGGAATGTGAGAACAGGGATAATCGCATATTTTTCCGAGATGCCTTCTTTTTTGCTCCAGTCGCGGGCAGAAAAGTACAGCATTACAAGGCCTATAATAAAGGGATATCCGAATCCGAGCTGAAGCATTGCGATGCTTCTGCCAAACAACAATGACGGAATTGCTGCAATAAGGTACTGCCTTGACGCATATCCGAGAAAAGCCTTGCCTGTGTAATTCCAGTCGGGCTGTTTGAAGGAATCAAGACCTGCGGCTGCCTGCTGGGCAGCATCAGGATTGATGTCTGAAAACAGTGTGTTTCCAATGAGGAAAAACAGTATTGCAACGGGAATCAGGATTCCGATAATGTTGAGCCAGGCCTTGTTTTTGACATCGTTTACGGTGCGTTTTACGACAGAAACAAGAAAAACCAGAAAACAGAGTGCCCCGAAGGCCATCCAGATTCTTGCGGTGAAGGATGCGACCGTTCCGACTTTTTTATAAGATAAAATCTCAAGAAGCCCCAGAAATGCCAGATAGCAGACCAAAACAACGGTTTTTCCCGCATTCAGGTCGCCTGTGAGGCCGTCTTCTATTTGATGGATAAAATCTTTGATTTTTTTCATGCTAAATTCCTTTCGTGGGGAGTGAGTCAATGGGGACGGTTTTCAGATCGGTACCGCTCGTCTCCTTTGTTTTGGAAAGAAAAACAAGAGAAACAATCATGCCCGGAATGGCAATTCCGAGCGCTGCGGGCGCAACAATTCCGTTACCGAAAATGTTCATCAGAGGAAGCAGAATGCCCATTCCGACAAACGTACCGATTACACTTATAACATAGCATGATGAGAGCACCGATGCGCGCAGATTTGTAGGCGCTGACTCGGACATCATCATAACGTTGATATCTCCGTAAGCCCAGAAACTCCCGACGCAGGCACCGCTCAACAGGCCCGTGATGTACGGCGAAATGCCAAAACGTGCTCCGAAGACAAAGCCTGCCAGGGAGATAACGGTTGTAAATGCCATAACGGCTGATGCAGGCTTACGGCCCCATTTATCCGAGAAGAACCCCGAAATAAGCTGAATCAGGGCACTTCCTACAGGAAACAGGAAAAGGGCGGACGTTATCTGGTTTGTTTCGACAACTTTAAGCGCATCATCAATGGTTGCCGCAGAACCTGAAGAAACCAGGCTTTCCGCATATCCGTAGGACATCATTACCTGATAGTGCATGGTGATGATAAACCCAAGGTTGAAGAAGCCCATCAGCAGATTGAGATTGCGAAGCTGGGCATGCTTCATGGAATATTTGAAAGCGGCGAAAAAACCGCCCTGTGCTGCTTTTTCTTTATCTTTTTCGGAGCGGAGCTCCTCTTCGGTAAGACTTAAATAATGCAGGCGCGAATCAATGAAGGCGTCTGTTTCGGATGCAAACAGAAGGGCGCAAAATGAGGAAACAAGACCGATTATGGCAGGAACCAGGAAAATCCTGTGCCATTCGCTGCCCGAAGTCATAAGAGTTTTCCGGAGCAGCGGAATAAGCATTACGCCAAGAGTTGCAACGCATTTTACGGTAGAATAAATCTTCGCGCGGTGTTTGTCCGGAGCGGATTCCATTATGTAAACAACCTGCATGTCATGCGGAACGAAAAACGATATGATGCAGTAACCGATTATGTAGCCCGGGATGTTGTTTGAGGCAAATATGATGAACATTCCAAGGCCCATGCCAAGCGTGTTGATTACAAGAAACGGTTTTCTGCCGAGCCTGTCTGACAGAGTGCGGTAAAACAGCGAAATCGCAATGCACGGATATGACACAAGCGAAAGCAGTTCAAGTTTTCCTACGGATGTGTCTCCGAACCTTGAAAGCAGATTGTTTGCAACCTCTGTTTTCATCTGGTTGCAGATGTTTGAGGCGAGTTCATCGGTTATGTAAATCAGGCAGATTATCAATACCATGTAGACCCCGTAGGACGGTGACTTGGGACGTGATTTCTGCTTGAGCAGTTTTTGTATTTCTTTTTCTTTGGTCATATATTCCTCCGGAAATTATGATTCGAACAGACGGATTATTTCATCAAGGCTTCTTACACAGGCTGTCAGCATGGTATACAGTTCACTGTCAGGCTCACTCTGGTCCGGAACCATGACAACCCTGCAGCCTGCCCTGAATGCAGATATTATGCCGTTTGGAGCATCTTCCACGGCAAGTACTTCAGACGGATGCAGCTTCAGATATTCACAGGCATATTCGTAAATAAGCGGTGAAGGCTTGCCACAGGGAACATCGGCTGCACTTATGACGGCATCGAAGGAATCGGGCGAAAGCCCGCTTGTACGCAGATATTCGGCGGCACGCTGCGTATCCGTGGCTGTTGCGATTGCAGTGGTTATTCCGGCTGCGTGAAGATAACTCAGAAGCTCTGTTACTCCGGGACGAAGCGAGATTCCGTCCCTGCTGATAACTTCCCGAAAGCGCCGGTTACGGATTTTCCGCGCTTCATTGTAATCAAAGGACGGACCGTACCATTCGAGAAATCTTTGCGGCGCATACGGACGGCCGAGCGAACGAAGCTCAAGGTACTGCTCATCCCTGAAATCAAAGCCCATTTCCCTAACTGTTTCGGGCCAGACCTTACGATAGATTTTTTCTGTATCAATTAATGTTCCGTCAAGGTCAAAGATGACGGCTCTAATGCTTTTTAGCTTGTCTGACATAACTTCTCCGAGTCAAAAAATTCTCTGTTTATCATACCATACAATTATTGGTTTGTTAAGTCTTTGACCTTGACTTTGAAAGAAATAATAACTAAAATTATTATGAGTTTTTATAAAATAAAGTGGGCAAATAATGCCTGCGGATTAAGAGGCTTTGGCGAAATGAGACCCTTATTCGGAAAAATACTTGGAAAATCAATTAAAACATCGGGTATTACGGGAATCAGGCTTGTGTCGAACGGTATGAGCTCGCAGGACTGCTTTTCGATAGATGTTGAGAAAGACCTTGATGAATATCGTGTGACAATTGAAAAATATCCCGAAGAAAATTCCTGCAGGGATAAAATAACATCAAAGCAGTGGCGTGTTCTGATGAATAAGATTGACGGACATTCTTATGTGAGAATAGGGAAAAGACTGTTTAAGCCTGAAATCCTTGACGGTGGTTCATGCAAATGCACAATCACCGGTGACGGAACAAGTCCGGAACGGGAGATAGCCCTTGTTGGTGATGAGTTTTTTGACCTGAAAAGGACGATTGAACGTTTTGTGAAATATAAAGATCCGCAGGATGTACACAATATCGTCCGTATTGAGATTGTATTTGGCGGAGATATGGAGGGAGCATCGTCGGAATTATCACTTGGACACCAAGACGGAAAGTGGCTTGTAAGCAGCAGAAAACAAGCTTACAACGGCGCAAAGGAAGAAATACGGGAGACAGAAACGGACTGGCGGCTGATTGACAGCGCCATAGACATTATTAAGGGCTATGAATGGCGTGAAATGAAGGATTTACCGCCTTCGGAAATACAGGTTCTTGATGCGGGCAGCAAGAACCTGGTGTTCAGCTTTGAACCGTTTGATACATTTTCGATTTCCGATACACAGGAGCTTACCGAAGAAGCAATGGAAATGTGGGGCAGGCTCGAAAGACTTTTGAACGGAGCATTGAAATGAAAAGGAGGATACAGTATGTGGTTTAAGAAAAAGAACTCTGATGATGAAAACAAAAAGAAATTCGGTAAGGAATATCCTGAACGTGCAATTGACGAAAGAGGAAAGCGCAAAATCGGGACTCGCCGTGTTTATATGGGTCCGGAGCCCCAAAAAGTTGACGCGATGGAGTGTGTATATGCCGGCCCGGATTATTTTGCAAAACAGAACCGGATTGTAAATGATATGGAAGATGTGTACGCAGGCCCCGAATATTATGAGCAGAGAGACAGGGCAGAAGAGCCTGAAACGGTCATGCCTTTGCCTCCGATGATGCAAAACGACCCTTCGATGGCCCCAGTATACGCCGGCCCCCGAATGGCTGACGGAGTGAAAACAAAGAAAATCCCCATGGGTGCCGTGTACGCAGGCCCTGACCATCCGGTAATGGCAATGTCTCCCGCGGAATGGAAAAAGTCGCGGGAAAGAGCACCGTTCGAAGCAGTATATGCAGCACCTATGCCGCCTATACAGACCATGGCCCTTGTATATGCCGGCCCGGATCAGCTTAATCCGCCTACGCCGACACATCCGGGGGACAGAATAAACAATGGTTTTATCGGTATGTTCCCGGAGCCTCAGATTAATTGCCGGAAATGCGGTGCTCTTATTCCGAAACGCTCAAAGTTCTGCCTGGAGTGCGGAGAAAAGGTTGAAATAATCCCTGAGACGATTGTCACTGAAGACGGCGAATTTATTCGCTGCGAGTGTGGCGAGATGGTTCGCATCGGAAGCAAATTCTGTCCGAATTGCGGTGCAGTAACAAAGAAAATCTGAGAAAGAGGATGCTTATGGATTTTCGTCTGACAAAGTGTGTGTGGGAGATAACTCTTGCATGCTGCTTTTCATGTAAATATTGTGGCTCAAAGGGCGGAAAAGCCCGCGAAAATGAACTGACAACAGAGGAATGCCTGAATATTGCGGACCAGCTTGCCGAAATCGGATGCAACCGTGTGTCCATGATCGGCGGGGAAGTTTTCATGCGAAAAGACTGGAAGCAGATTGTACAGAGGCTTACAGGTCAGGGCGTTAACGTTAATATCATAACAAACGGTTTTATTTTCAGGGATGAGCTGATAAAAGACCTTTATGAGGCAGGTATTGAATCGGTTTCGGTATCTATTGACGGGCCTAAGGATATTCATGACAAATACCGCCAGGACGGTAGTTATGACCGTGCAATTAAGGCTATTGGTGTTCTGTGCAATGCGGGAATTCCTGTTTCCGTAATCAGTACACTGAACCGCGAAAACTCGGTAATGCTTGGGTCTCTTTATGAAACACTCAGGCAGTATCCTATTTACGCATGGCAGCTCCAGTCATGTTCACCTATGGGAAATGCTGCAAACAACGGCGTCGATTACGCTTTTGATACGGCCATGGTTATCCGTTTTGTTGAGGAAAATGCGCCAACCGCTCCGTTTGCGCTTGGTATTGCGGATAACATCGGCTATTTTACCGAGTCCGAAGGAATGCTGCGCGGAAACCTGAGTGGAGAAGCTTATTTCAAGGGCTGTTCGGCCGGTATTTCATCTGTCGGTATTGACAGTGTGGGAAATGTCAGAGGCTGCGAGTCAATGTACGATGAACGCTTCAATGAAGGCAATCTCAGAAAGCAGACACTTCGTGAAATCTGGGAGAACCCGGACAACTTTGCATATAATCGCAAGTTCACCCCAAAAATGCTGACCGGAAAATGCAAAAAGTGCGAAATGGGCAAATATTGCGCCGGCGGCTGCAGATCATATAATTATTTCGTGCACGGGAAGCTGTATGAAGCGCCTGCATGCGCAAGAGGACACATGAAATGAAAGAGAAAAAGGCCCGTTCGGGAAAATATGTGAATCTTTGGCTTACAACGGCTGTGTTTTTTATCATCACAGGCGTTCTTGCGTATGTCTACATTTACTTCTTTGTGCAGACAGAGGAGATTGCTGAGGCAAAAACATACGACCGTTATTACGTTATGATTGCGGGAGACCGCGGGTCATCCATGTCAAAATCAATTCATGAGGGTGCATTAAAAGCAGCTCTTGATAACAACTGCTTTGTTGAAATGCTTGGCGACAACCTGTCTCAGGATTACAGTACCGCAGACCTTATGCGGATTGCCATTGCTTCTGATGTGGATGGAATAATTCTTGAAGCAGATGAAAGCGACGAAATACGTGAACTGATAAATGAAGCCGTTTTGAAGGGCATTCCGGTTGTTACCACAGTCACGGACAATAAGAACAGCCGGAGAGTTTCATTTGTAGGTGTCAGCAGTTATGACCTTGGAAAGGAATTTGCCCGTCAGATCATTAAAATCGCCGTAAACAATGCTGCAAAAAAGAGTGAAATAAAGGTTTCCGTTCTTGTTAACGATGAAGGCGAGAACTCATCGCAGAACCTGCTTAACATGGGCATTCAGGACACAATAGAAACCGAATATAACGGGCAGTATTTCAAAAGTCCGAAAATAGATGTTTCGCTGGTTTATGTTGATTATGAGGGCGAATTTGCGACTGAGGAATCGGTCCGTGACCTGTTTATATATGAAAAGGACAGCCTTCCGGACATTTTTGTCTGCAATACGGAGGATGCAACAACAAGCGTGTACCAGGCGGTTGTTGATTACAACAAGGTTGGTGAGATTTCCATCCTTGGCTATTATGATTCGGAAGCCATTCTGAAGGCTATTGACAGAAGCGTTATTGAATCAACGGTATCAATAGATATGCAACAAATCGGAAGATACAGCATTATGGCGCTTAATGAGTTTTTTGATTACGGATACACAAGTGAATATCAGGCTGCCAACATTATCATCGTTAATAAAGAAAATGTCGGCAAATACTTAAATGTACAGTGAGGCAGGGAAAATTATGAGGCATAATTTCAAAGGCCTGTCTCTACAGGCAAAAATGGTTTTGATTTCCCTCTTTGCCAATCTGCTTGTGTTTGCCGTAAACGCAGTGATGCTTCTTGGAATCAAAACAATGTCCGACAAGATGGACCTGGTCTATCAGGACAACATTTATCTGAATGAACTGTCTGTTGCGCTTGACAGCGTGCAGGAGTGCATGGGAGGATATCTTAACACCAAGACCAGTGACGATCTTGAGGATTATTACAGAAGTGAACAAAATTACAGAGAAAAGATTATTGAGCTGAATGACAGTGTATCCAGCGAAACGTTTGTCAGAATGGAGCGCAACATCAAACACATGTCGGAACAGTATCTTGAAGAAGTTACTGCCACAATTGATGCGAAGCGTGGACGAAACGTAGAAAAATACAGGCAGCGCTACGAAAGCGCAACCCAGATTTACGATTATATCAAAACATACATTTACAGTCTGAACAATGAGCAGTTTGCTGAAAATTCCGGCAACTACAGCCTTATGCTTCAGAACTTCCGCCGGTTTGAAACTGCCAGCACACTTGTAATGGCGCTTGTTATTGTGGGAAATATAGGGCTTATTCTTCAGCTCACATATTCGCTCATCAAACCTTTGCGCGATCTTAAGAATAATGCGGATGAAGTCGCACGCGGAAATTTCGACATCGAGCCGCTTCCGATTACATCATCGGATGAAATAGGTGTTGTAACAAGTGCCTTCAACCAGATGGTTGTCAGCATTCAGGACTACATCGAGCAGGTTCGAAAAAACATGGAAACGGAGCAGGAACTCAGAGAGCAGGAGCTTCTTATGAAGAACCATCTGAAGGATGCGCAGCTTAAGTACCTTCAGGCTCAGATTAACCCGCATTTCCTGTTTAATACGCTGAATGCCGGCGCACAGCTTGCCATGATGGAAAGTGCCGACAAAACCTATGAATACGTTCAGCGTGTTGCTGAATTTTTCAGGTATAACGTTAAAAATGACTCCCAGACGGTTACTCTTCGCGATGAAACCGAACTGGTTGATACCTACATTTACATTCTGAATGTTCGCTTTTCGGGGGATATTCACTATGAAGCGGATATTGACAAGTCACTGCTTGACGTTGAAATCCCGAGCATGATTCTGCAGCCCATAGTGGAAAACTGTGTAAATCACGGCATCCGTGAAATGATGGGTGAAGGAAAGATTACCTTGAAAATCTGCCGTATTGATGATGTCATCTGCATTACAATCAGTGATAACGGCAAGGGAATGACTCAGGAAACAATTGACCGGATCATGAAGGGAAATGTCAGAGATGCTGCCGGGCAATTTACAAACGGTATCGGAATGGATAACGTTATTGGCAGACTTAAGATTTTTACAGGCGATGAAGACTGCTTCAATGTGTCAAGCGACGGCCCGGGTACGGGTACAACGTTCTCAATGTACATAAGTCCCAGAAGAAAACAGAGCTAAGGAGGAATTTCGCGGATGTATCGGATTTTACTTGCGGATGATGAAGGAATTGTTATTGATTCGCTTAAGTTTATTATTGAAAAAGAGTTCGGAAACGAATGCGAAATTGCTTCGGCAAAGACGGGAAGAAGTGTTATTGAGCTTGCAGAGGCATTCCGTCCGGACATTGCCGTTATGGACATTCAGATGCCCGGAATTAACGGAATTGAGGCTATGCGTGAAATAAGAAAGACAAACACGAGCGTGGTTTTCATTGTAATGTCCGCTTATGACAAGTTTGATTATGCCCAGGAGGCAATTAAACTTGGTGTTCTTGACTATATCACAAAACCCATGGACAGAAACCGTATGATTACGGTGCTTCGCAAGGCAATGGATTTTGTAAGCAGTGAGCGCGAAAAACGCAGTAATGACCTGATTATCAAAGAAAAACTTGAGACAATTGTTCCTATTCTGGAGAGCGGTCTGATTTATGATATCCTGTTCCAGGAACATTTTGATGAGGATATTGAAAATTACAAGACACTGCTTGAACTTGACGCCGATTATGCTTACATGATGAATATTGTCTGCGGTGATACACGTGAAGGAAACCATATGACAAATGCTGTCGGCAGCAGTGTCCGTCTTGTTCAGTATTATAAGGATATCAGACAGAATCTGAAGAGCTTCACAGGCTGTATTGTGGGCTCGCTTATGGCAAACAAGATTCCCGTTATGGTGCCATACGGCATGCCGGCCATGGATTATGGCGAACGAACCGAACTGATTGACAGAACAAGAGAACTGGTAAGAAGTCTCAGAAAGAAATACGATGTTGATTTCCGAATCGGCATAGGAAGCGTTCATAAACTGACGGACATGGCAAGTTCATATACTGAGGCTGTGAATGCACTTGTTATGACATCGGGCAGTGTTGCTCATGCGGATGACCTTCCGATTGGTTGCGATTACACGCCTGATTATCCCATTGATCTTGAAAAGCGTCTGTTTGAAGCCGTTTCACATGGCAAGCTTGATGATGCGGTTGAGAATGCACGTGATTATTTCAAATGGATGTGCGACAAGGATACAAACGATGTCCGCCTGAAGGTTATCGAATTTGTGCTCTGGGCCGAGCGCCTGGCGTATGAAAACGGCGGTATGACTTACAGATTCGAATCAAGACGCGATTATTTCCCGGTGGTTGCTGCCGCAAAAGATATGAGTACGCTTGAGGACTGGTTTGTCAACAAAATCGGTGATGCATGCCGGAACATTATGAATAAGCGTACAGAGCGTTCAATGAGCGTTGTCGAAACAGCAAAAGAATATATCCGGAATAATTTCAGCAGAAATATTTCGCTTGAGGATGCTTCAATGGCTGTAAATATCAGTCCGTATTATTTCAGCCGTATTTTCAAGGAAGAAACGGGTGAGAACTTTATAGATTATCTGACAGAGCTCAGAATTGAAAAAGCAAAGGATTTGCTCAGCAATTCAACATATTCGGTTAAGGAAATCTGTTCAATGGTCGGATACTCCGATCCGAATTATTTCAGCAGGTCGTTTAAGAAAAATGTCGGTGTAACTCCGACTGAGTTTAAAGATAACAAATAGGGGATTTTCTCCGGGGGGAGGAACTGAATGAAAAGAAAGGTGTTTTTATTGGCGGCGGTTGTTACGGCTCTTTTGCTTGCGGGCTGTAACAACATCGAAAAGGATTTGACAAACCAGCCTGAAAATCAGGAAAAGAAAATCCAGATCGGCATGAGCTTTGACTCATTTGTTATTGAGCGCTGGCAGCGTGATAAAGATGTTTTTGTGTCAACTGCCCGTGAACTCGGGGCTGAGGTCAATGTTCAGAATGCAAACGGAGACTTGCAGAAACAGCGTGATCAGATTGAGTACTTTGTAAAGAAGGGTATGGACGTCATTGTTGTTATATGCATTGACTCAAACGGCCTTTCGGAAGCGGTTGCAAAGGCAAAGGCCGCAGGAATCAAGGTTATTGCGTATGACAGACAGATTAACAATTCTGATGTTGACCTGTATATTACTTTCGATAACGTAATGGTTGGACGGCTTATGGGTGAAGCACTTGTTGCCGGTGGAATCGGGAACGGCTCGAAGGTTATTATGCTGGGCGGTTCACCTACCGACAGCAATGTTCCTCTTGTCGAAAACGGGTTCCAGAGCGTTATGGATGCCAACGGTGTTCAGATTATTGACCGGATGCATGCGGACAGCTGGCGCGCAGAGCTTGCTGCGGAATATATTTATGCTAATGAGGAAAAGGTTGCTGAAGCCAACGCAATAATGTGCGGAAATGACAACCTTGCCGGTCAGGCAATTCATGCTCTTGCCGAGAAGCGTCTTGCGGGCAACCTTCTTGTTACCGGTCAGGATGCCGAACTTGAAGCATGCCAGAGAATTGTAGAAGAAACTCAGCTTATGACAGTGTACAAGCCTGTTGAAAAACTTGCGAAAAGAGCAGCCGAATGTGCTATTGCCCTTGCGAAGAACGAACAGCTTACGGGTAATGATGTTACCTCTGTAAATGACGGAACATATGATGTTGCTTACATCGGTATGGAACCGATACTCGTTACTGAGGAAAATATTGATGAAGTGATAATCGGCAGCGGTTTCCACCTGAAGGAAGATGTTTACCTTAACGTTCCCGAAAAGATGAAATAACTGAATAATTTCCATGTGCGTAAGGGCTGAAAGCAGCTGCAATCAGTGATGTTTGCAAACTCGAAACCATGCTCCGCATTTTGTGAATGAGAAAAAATTGCCACGGCGAATAGTACCGTGGCAATTTTTTGCTATCATCCCGTATGTATAGCACAGCAAACATAATAAAAATGTCTTGCCTTTGGGAAAAAAAGTACAGTTTACTTATGGTAAGATGCTCTTGTAACAAAAAGTTACACACAAAAAAGGAGGAAAGAAAATGAAAAAATTATTAGCATTATTACTCGCTGTAGTAATGGTTACCGCTCTCTTCACCGGTTGCGCCGGCGGAAAGAAGGGAAACAAAGTTGGTGTTTCAATGCCTACTAAGTCACTCCAGAGATGGAATCAGGATGGCGACAACATGAAGGCAAAGCTTGAAGAAGCTGGTTATGAAGTTGACCTTCAGTACGCAGACAACAAAGTTGATGATCAGGTTGCTCAGATTGAGAACATGATCGCTAACGGTTGCAAGGTTCTTGTTATTGCTGCTATCGACGGTAACTCACTTGGTACCGTTCTTGACAAGGCAAAGAAAAAAGACATTAAGGTTATCGCTTATGACCGCCTTATTATGAACTCAGACGCTGTTTCATACTATGCTACATTCAACAACGAATTAGTTGGTACAAAGCAGGGCCAGTACATTGAAGAGAAGCTTGGTCTTAAGGAAGGCAAGGGCCCGTTCAATATCGAGCTCATCACCGGTGACCCTGGTGACAACAATGCTACTTTCTTCTTCAAGGGCGCTATGGATGTTCTTAACCCTTACATTAAGAATGGTCAGCTTGTTGTTAAGTCAGGTCAGACCGAATTCGCACAGGTAGCTACAGCTGAATGGTCATCTGAGAATGCTCAGAAGAGATTTGAAAACATTATCTCTACATACTATTCAGACGGTACTGTTCTTGATGCTGTTATGGCTTCTAATGACTCTACAGCATTTGGTGTTGCTACAGCACTTGCAGCTCTTTATAAGAATGAAAAATACCCTATCATCACCGGTCAGGATTGTGATAAGGCAAACGTTAAGAACATGATCGCTGGCAAGCAGGCTATGTCTATCTTCAAGGATACCCGTACTCTTGCTGAGAAGACCGTTGGTATGGTTAATGCTATTCTTAAGGGAACCGACGTTGAAATTAACGATACAACAACATACAACAATGGCGTAAAGGTTGTTCCTTCATTCCTTTGCGAGCCGGAATTTGCTGATGTTAGCAACTACAAGAAATTACTTATTGACTCCGGTTACTACCAGGAGAGCGACTTACAGTAATTTGTAAGTGAATATTGTATAAATCAGGCGGGAGTAATCCTCCCGCCTCTTTTATAGAAAACATAGGAAGATGAGTCCGGTTGGGACGAGGAGACTGAGGGAGGAAGTAAATTGGCTAAGATACTACTGGAAATGAAGAATATAACCAAAACATTCCCCGGGGTTAGAGCGCTTGATAATGTTAATTTTCAGGTTGAAGAGGGCGAAATCCATGCACTTGTTGGTGAGAACGGCGCCGGAAAATCAACGTTAATGAATGTTTTGAGCGGTATTTATCCGTTTGGTTCTTATGACGGAGATATCATTTATGACGGTGAAGTATGCCACTTCAACGTTATTAAAGATAGTGAGAGAAAAGGTATTGTTATTATCCATCAGGAATTGGCATTGATTCCGTATATGACAATTGCTGAAAATATGTTCCTTGGAAATGAGAGGGGCAGCAAATTTAAAATTAATTGGAATGAAACGAATGAGCTTGCGATGAAATATCTTGGAATGGTTGGTTTACATGAAAATCCGCAAACTCTGATTAAAGATATAGGTGTGGGAAAACAGCAGCTTGTTGAAATTGCAAAGGCACTTGCAAAGAATGCGCGTCTTCTTATTCTTGATGAGCCTACGGCTTCTCTTAATGAAGAAGATACAAAAGCTTTACTTGACCTTCTGCTGAAACTCAAGGCTGAACATGGTCTTACGTCAATCCTTATTTCACATAAACTGAATGAAGTTTCATATGTTGCGGATAAGGTTACCGTGCTTCGAGATGGTGCGACTATTGAAACTTTGACTAAGGGCGTGGATGACCTTTCAGAAAACAGAATTATCAAGGGTATGGTTGGACGTGAAATATCTGACCGTTTCCCGAAACGTGAAAGCCATATTGGAAATGTAAAACTTGAAATCAAAAATTGGAACGTCTACCATCCTCTTTACAATGAACGCAAGGTTGTTGATGATGTCAGCATCAACGTCAGACAGGGCGAGATTGTTGGTATTTCGGGCCTTATGGGAGCCGGCCGGACAGAACTGGCTATGAGCGTGTTTGGTAAGAGTTACGGTACAAAGATTTCAGGGCAGATTTTTATTAATGGCAAGGAAGTCCATCTTGATAGTGTTCAGTCAGCAATTAAGCAAAAACTTGCTTATGTTACTGAGGATCGAAAAGGTAACGGACTAATTTTGAGCAATCCTGTAAAAATAAATACAACCCTTTCGAATCTTGAAGGTGTCAGCAGACATCATATTATTGATAAAGATAAGGAAGTCAAGGTTGCAGTTGAATATAAGGATAAGCTTAATACGAAATGCCCGACTGTTGAGCAGAATGTCGGAAACCTTAGCGGTGGTAACCAGCAGAAGGTTCTCCTTGCAAAATGGATGTTTGCTGATCCGGATGTTCTGATTCTTGATGAACCCACAAGAGGTATTGATGTAGGTGCTAAATACGAGATTTACTGTATCATGAACCAGCTTGTTGCAGAAGGAAAATCGGTTATTATGATTTCATCTGAAATGCCTGAGATTCTTGGTATGTGCGATCGTATTTATGTTATGAATGAGGGCAGAATTGTTGCCGAACTTGACAGCAAGGAAGCAACACAGGAAAAGATTATGAGTCATATCCTTAGAACTTCGTAATTCATAAGAAAGTGAGGAGATCAAAAGATGAATAGTAAAGATAGCAAAGTATTTGATTTTATAAAAAAGAATGCCATGATAATTGTTCTTATTCTTGTTGTGACATTCTTCTCTATTTCGACGCAGGGCAACATTCTTCGTCCTATGAACCTCAGTAACCTGATTTCTCAAAATGCTTATGTTTTCATTTTGGCAACAGGTATGCTTCTCTGTATTCTGACAGGTGGTAACATCGATCTTTCCGTTGGTTCGATTGTTTGCTTCGTAGGTGCTGTAGGTGCGGTTCTGATGGTTAATAAGAACATGAATATGTGGCTTGTTGTTCTCATTATGTTCCTTGCCGGTACTGCAATTGGCGCATTTCAGGCATTTTGGATTGCTTATGTAAGAATTCCTCCGTTTATTACCACTTTGGCCGGAATGTTAGCTTTCCGTGGTTTAAGTAACGTAAAGTGGATGCTTGACGGTCAGACCATTTCTATTGGCAGTCAGAAGACTTTCGTCAAACTTTTCGGTGGTGGTGCTGATTGTTATCTTGACCCTATTTTTAACGTAAATGTTGCCGGAGAAGTTCTTAATGGCCTTTGTCTTGTTGTAACGGCTGTTGGTATACTGCTCTTTATCATTCTTCAGGTAAGGTCAAGAATTGTTAAGAAGAAAAAAGGCTTTGAAGTTGAAAATGCCATTCTGTTCTGGGTTAAAACTCTTTTCATAGCATTTGTGGTAGGTTTCTACGGAGTTCAGCTTTCAAGAGATTGCGGTATTCCTACTGTTTTGATTTGGATTGCAGTTGTAGTTGTTATCTATTATTACATTACAAGCAATACGACAGTTGGACGTCACTTCTACGCTGTCGGCGGAAATGAAAAAGCAACCCGTCTTTCGGGTATTAATACAAACAAGATTTATTTCCTGGCATATACCAATATGGGCCTTCTTTCTGCTTTGGCAGCAATGATTTCCATAGCTCGTTTGACTTCTGCAGCACCTTCTCATGGTACAAACTATGAGATGGATGCTATCGGATCATGCTTTATCGGTGGTGCATCTGCATACGGTGGAATCGGAACGGTTCCCGGAGTAATCGTAGGTGCGGTTCTGATGGGTGTCATCAATCAGGGTATGTCACTTATGGGCGTTGACCAGAACATGCAGAAGGTTGTAAAAGGCTTCGTTCTTCTTGCAGCAGTTATCTTTGATGTAGTTTCAAAGAGAAACGGTAAGATTATTGCCAAGAACTGATATTAATTAGCCATTTTTCATAGAACTGATAACCAACATAGCGAAAATCGCGGCATCCCTTTCTCCGGTGCCGCGATTTTCGTTTACGGATGTTGGGTGAGTCAAAAAGAACCGTTCCCAATGACTCAGGGTCAACAGCATCATGTTTTTATTGCACAAATGCCTCAAAAAAGGTATAATATTTGCTGTGTTTTTTGAATCGGTTTCGGGATAGCAAACGGGAATCGCCGGTCATTCAATTGACGGTGCGGTTCGCGGAGTGCCGGCTTGGCGCATATCGCCAAAGAATGGAGATTTTATGATTAAATGGGATGGTTATCAGAAGGGCGTTAATTTCGGCGGCTGGTTCAGCCAGTGCGATCATTCGGCCGAACGTTATGAAAACTTTATCAAACGTGAGGATTTTGCTGTTGTAAAGTCATGGGGAGCTGATCATGTCCGCATTCCTGTTGATTATAATCTTGTTGAAACCCCTGACGGACAGAGAATTGAAAAAGGCTTTGAATATATTCAGCGTGCTATTGACCGGTGCGGTGAAAACGGCCTTAACATGATTCTGGACCTCCATAAAACAGCAGGTTTCTCCTTTGATAAATCGGAAAATGAAGCCGGCCTTTTTGATAATGAGGCTTTACAGGAACGTTTCTACAGTCTCTGGGAGGAATTCGCAAGACGTTATGCGGAAAAGTACAAGCACCGCCTTGCGTTCGAGCTTCTGAATGAGGTTACGGATCCTGCTCAGAATGCAGCATGGAACCGTATTGCCGACACATGTATTAAGAGAATCAGAAAAATATCGCCGGACATTGACATTCTTGTAGGAGGATACTGGAATAACAGTGTTGAAACGGTTAAGGACATTAATGTGACCTTTGATTCTCATGTGGTCCTGAACTGTCACTGCTATGAACCCATGATATTTACTCATCAGGGCGCGGGCTGGGTTCCGGAAATCCGTGAAAACTTTATCGGCTTTGACCACACGTGCCGCGAGTTTTTCGAAGAAACTCAGAAATACCTGGCACCACAGGGCGGAAGTCTTATTCATCAGCCCGATCCGGATGTGAAATTCGGAGCTGAATATTTCAAAAACTTTTTTGGCCAGGCTGTTGCCGTTGCGGAAAAGAACAATGTATCGCTTTATTGCGGCGAATATGGCGTAATTGACCATGTTTCGGCTGAGGATACCCTTTCGTGGTATCGTGCGATAAATGAGGCTCTTACGGGCTATGGCATAGGACGCGCCGCATGGAGCTACAGAGAAATGAACTTTGGCCTTACGGATGAAAGACTTGATTCTGTCCGTGAAGAATTAGTGAAACATCTTTGATAAGGAGAAAATAATGTCTGTTACAAGGATTGTTATCATGGTAATTGTGTTTGCCATTGCACTGACAGCACTTGTTATAAGCGTATTACAGTTTGCCTGCAAGGGTGTGCCGCTTAATAACACATATATTTATGCAACGGATACCTACAGAGTCAGCATATACAAGAAGCCCCTGTTTATACAGTCGGGAATTACTTTCCTGCTTCTTGCGTTCACATTTGCCTGTATAGGCGTTTATGTAATCACCGGTGTCGGTGTTTTGCTGACCGCAGAGTTTATTTTGCTTGCAATTACCATTGTTTATGCTATAATTTCGAGCATTATCATTTCGAAAAAATACGGAATGATGTAGTGATATTTCGCAAAAGCGAAACCTGTATTTGAAGAATATTGTGACACGGTTGAGTTGTTTTAGTATTTTGGCTGTGTTGACGGATTGTTATGTAAGTGCTTTCTATTGAAATTCCGTCAAATTTTTAACAAAAAACAAGAAAATCCACTTGACTTTTTCGCAATTTCTTGATAAATTAAAGTAACGTTTCTTGCTTTATTCTTTTAAATTGAAAAAGCAGTAAAGAAAGAAAAATGTTCTAGTAACAAGGAGGATAATATGAAAAAATTAGTAGCATTGTTGCTGTGCGCAGTAATGGTTCTTTCACTCGCTGCTTGTGGGAAAAAGCCTACTGCTACTGCTGTACCGGCAAGCCCGACACCGGCTGCTGACCCCACAAAAACACCGGATCCTACAGCCGCACCCGTTGAAAAGGTTATTGCTTACACAACGGACTACAAAACAAACACCACTATCGGTGGAAAGTTCACCACAAATCTCGCTTCTAAAGAAGGCGCTGAAGTTAGTTACAACGTTTATAAGGGTAAAGAGGGACAGGATTACACCGATCCCAAGTTTTACACTATGAATGACTACATCTCCGGTACTTCAAACATGAAGTGGTCAACCCATACATGGGAGACAAATGAAGACAGTTATGTTCTTGATTACATTTCAAGTGGTTTCTACACCTTCAAGCTTAATGAGGCACTTGATGGTTGGGCAGTTACCTGCGAACTTGCTGCAGAACTTCCTAAGGACGTAACAAGCGAATATGTTGGCAAGTACGGTCTTACCGCTGATTCAAAGGCTCAGGCTTGGGAAATCAAGCTTCTTGATACC
Organism: Lachnospiraceae bacterium; assembly: GCA_045627185.1. Classification (GTDB taxonomy): domain Bacteria; phylum Bacillota; class Clostridia; order Lachnospirales; family Lachnospiraceae; genus SZUA-448. The sequence goes on along the minus strand of JAZQNE010000045.1, from coordinate 15,714 downwards.
CTTTGCTGGGAAAACGGTGAGAAGATTAATGCTGACACATTTATCTACTCATACAAAGAACTTCTTGATCCTGTTATGAAGAACCGTCGTGCTGACTCTCTCTATGCCGGTGATTTCCAGATTGTTGGTGCAAAGAATTACTTCTATCAGGGCCAGACCGCTGCTTCAGCTATTGGTACAACCGCTGCTGAATACATTGCTGCAGGCGGAAAAGCAGAAGATCTTTATGTAGACTGCTGGAATTTCTGGGGCGCAAAAGGCTATGTTGACGCTAATGGAAATGAAGCTCCTCAGTATGTTCTTATTACAGACGAAACAGTTTATGATGTTCCTGTTGAAGGTGGAGACGCTTTCTCAGGCAAGGAACTTTATGAAACTTACTTCCAGGCAGGCGCTGCTTATGAAAGCTACGGCGGAACATATCTTGCAACCGTTTCTTCATATGAAGCAAACTACAGCTGGGATAATGTAGGTATCATCAAGAAGGATGAAAATACAATCGTTATGATCGTTACTGCTCCTGTTGCTGATCCTGCTTACTATGTTCCTTATCATCTTTCAAGTTCATACCTTGTATATGAACCCCTTTGGGAGTCATGCAAGCAGTATTTCAACTCAGAAGGTGTTGAAGTAACAAAAGATTCTGCTGATATCGTTTCTATCTCTACCAATTATGGTACATCAGTAGATACAACCATTTCCTATGGTCCTTACAAGTTAACATATTTCGAACTTGATAAGCAGATTACAATGGAAAGAAACGAAAAATGGTTTGGTTATTCAGATGGAAGACATCTCGGACAGTACCAGACAGATAAGATTTCCTGCACAGTTATTGGTGAGCAGGCAACTGCACTCCTTTCATTCCTTAACGGCGAAATCGACAACGTATCACTTGTTTCTGCAGATATGGCTAAGTACGGTTCATCTTCATATATCAGATATACCCCTCAGTCATACACAACAAAACTTACATTCAATACAGACCTTGACAAGACAACCGGAAGAGGTACAAACTCTCAGGTTATGACAAACGTTTGGTTCAGAAAGGGCTTCGCACTTGCAATTGATAGAGCACAGTTCGCTTCTGCTTATACAGCTGCAGGTTCTGCAGGCTTTGGTATGCTGAACTACATGTACGTATATGATCCTTTCACCGGTGCTACATATCGTGATACAGACGGTGCAAAGAAAGCTATTGTTGACCTTTACGGATTAACTTATGGCGAAGACGGAGATTATGATGATCTTGACGCTGCTTATGAAGCTGTTACCGGTTATGATTTGAAGGTTGCTCAGGAATGCATGGCAAAGGCATATGAGGAGCTTGTTGCTGATAAGGTATATGACGGAACTTCAAACATTACCCTTGAAATCAGAGTTTACTCTTCAGATGATACCTATGTTCAGATGTTCAACTACCTCAATGATACTCTTAAGGAAGCTTGCAAGGGTACCAAGTTTGAAGGCAAAGTATCTATGACAATGGTTGCTGATGCTGATTACTATGACACCAACTATGCAGGTGGCGCTGATATGATCTTCACCACATGGGGCGGTGCTGCTTACACACCTTTCACAACTCTTTACGAGTGCTACTGTGATGCAGAAGATAAAGATGACTGCCAGCAGATGGAATATGGCTTCAAGACCAGCACAAAGATGGTTGTAGCTGAAATCGATGGCAAGACATTTACCAAGAGCCTTCATGACTGGGCACTTTGGATGGATGCTGATCCTAATCTCAAGATGACATCAGATGATGGTACATACACACTTGAAGCTTTTGCAGATTATGATGCACAGACAAAGGCTAATCTCTTTGGCCTTATGGAATATACATACCTTTCATACTTCGTAACTACACCTATTTACTACAGAAACTCAGCTACACTGGTTTCTCAGAAGGGTGATTACGCTGTAACCAAGTATGTTGACCTTGTTGGCTTTGGCGGAACTGATTTCTATACATACAAGTATGATGATGCTGCTTGGGCAGATGCTGTTAAGGCTGGACTTTCATACTAATTCAGTTTACGGTTTTTGATTATTGCATTCGTCACGGGCAGATTAATCTGCCCGTGATGTTTGTGTTTATTCGACACTTTATCGCTTTTACGTTGTAATCAGGCAAAGCGTTTATTGTGAAAACAGTGTCTGTTAGGAAGGAAAAAATAATGTTTAAGTATGTAATAAAAAGAATATTACTTATGTTCTTAACATTTTTCGTTATCTCCACAATGTGCTTTGTGTTGATTAAGTTACTCCCTCTTCCGGCAATTAAGGAGCAGGGGCGTGATGTTAATATTATCCTCGCAAGGCGTGAGGCAATGGGTTATAACAAGCCCATTATGGTTCAGTATTATTTATACTGGAAACGCATCATCCTTTATGGTGATTTTGGCGTTGGGGAACAATTATATTCAGCTCGTGAAGTTTTCGCTGTAATGAAGGAAAAGATTCCTTATACAGTAGTTGTTAACTTATATTCCGTTCTTATCGGTGTTCCGATAGGATTGATTTTCGGCATTTATGCCGCACTTAAAAAGAATACATGGCAGGACCACGTTATTTCAACTGTGGTCATGGTTTTCATATCAGTACCATCATATGTTTATGCATTCCTGGTACAATATTTCCTGTGCTTCAAACTGGGAGCTTTTCCGCTTACGGTAGCATCTCGGGAAACCACCGGCTTTTTCAGCTGGACAATGTTTAAGTCAATGTTCCCGGCTATTCTATCCCTGATTTTCGGTACTGTAGCCGGATTGACACGTTTTGTTCGTGCTGAGCTTTCTGAAGTACTTACCGGAGATTATCTGTTACTTGCACGTACGAAGGGCCTTACAAAACGTCAGGCAATTGTACGTCATGCAATGAGAAATGCAATGGTTCCCGTTCTTCCTATGATTCTGGGTGAATTTATGGCTATTCTTGGCGGTTCGTTCATTATTGAAAGAATCTTCTCTATTCCGGGAATCGGTGCACTTGCAGTTACATCAATCAATGTCCGGGATTATAACTTCTTCATGGCAGAAACAATGTTCTACACATTTATTGGCCTGGCCGAAGGTATTGTCATTGACTTGAGTTATGGCTTTATTGATCCTAGAATTAAGATGGGAGCGAGGTAAAAGTTATGGACGAATATAATAACATTCCGATTGAAAAACTGAAACTCGCTGAAAGAAGAGAAAATATTTCCGATAAGAAGCTTGAAACAAAACCTATCGGGTATTTTGCCGATGCATTCATTCGATTCAGAAAGAACAAATCATCTGTTGTAGCGAGCATAATAATAATTCTTCTTTTATTGTTCGCAATACTTGTTCCTATCTTCTCTAATTACGATGTAACCTTCAGAGACGGATATTATAAGCTGTTACTTCCGAAGAGCAACATATTTTCTTTCCTCGGTTGGGACGGCTGTGGAACACAGACCGAATCACAGGCAGGATTCGATTATTATTCCTCAATTGGAATGGAGTATGGTGATTCTGCAGTAAAGAAAATCAAGAGCAAATATATTGATACCAATACAGAACAGCCTTACTATGTTTTGTATGTTGATTCTTATGATAAAGTAGGCTTTATTTATGCCGATCTTTCTGAAGAAGAATATTTGGAATTACAGAAGTATCAGAATGAAACCGGTATTCAGGTTATGTATCCTATTCCAAACAACTATAAAACTGGTTTCATTGCAGTAACAAATGCTGCAAATCTGTGGTATCAGCTTGCGGATACAACTGAAGATTTTAAGGGAAATGCACAATATAACACCACCACTTCCGGTGAGTCTGCTTTCCATGATGAGGATGGAAATCCCGTATATGTTAATGATTATAAGCTTTCAAAGAATAAAAATGCTTCGAAATATGATTCCCTGAGAATTGAAGGCGATAACGGCGGTGAAGACGGACAGTCCTGGTACACCTACGCAATCAAGAATCAGACAGGTTTTAAAGTCAGATTATTGTATAAAGAATATTATGCTTTTAAGAATGGCTTTTATGCAAACCATCTGTTTGGAACAAACCAGCATGGACAGGATATTTTTGTTTGTCTCGCCCTTGGTGCAAGATTGTCTTTCCTTCTTGCTTTCAGCGTAGCAATTATCAACTTCTTTATTGGAATCATTTACGGTTCAATTGAAGGCTATTACGGTGGAGCAGCTGACCTTGTCATGGAACGTGTTTCCGATATCTTAAGCTGCGTTCCGTCACTGGTTGTACATACACTGTTCCAGTTGCACCTTGCAAGTAAGGTCGGGCCTGTAGTATCAATTCTGTTTGCGTTTGTTTTGACGGGATGGATTGGTATTGCATACAGAGTTCGTACACAGTTCTACAGATTTAAGAATTCCGAATATGTTCTTGCTGCAAGAACCCTTGGCGCAAGTGATAAGCGACTTATTTTCAGACATATTCTTCCCAACTCTTTGGGAACAATTATTACAGGTACCGTTCTTATTATTCCGAACGTTATCTTTGCTGAATCAAGTCTTACATATCTCGGTATTATTAACCTTGAAACAACAAGCCTGACTTCAGTAGGAACCATGCTTGGTCATGGCCAGGCATTCCTTGCATCTTATCCGCATATTATTCTCTTCCCGGCAGTGTTTATTTCGCTACTTGAGATTTCCTTTAACCTCTTTGGTAACGGCTTGAGAGATGCATTTAATCCATCATTGAGAGGAGCTGACGAATAATGGCAGAAGATAAGAAATTAAGCGTTGAAAACCTGACCATATCTTTCCGTACTTCCGCAGGTAAGGTTCAGGCGGTCAGAGATATCAGCTTCGATCTGTACAAGGGAGAAACTCTTGCAATTGTAGGCGAATCAGGTTCCGGTAAATCAGTAACCAGCCGTGCAATTATGGGTATTCTTGCCGGCAATGCAATTCTTGAGGGTGGCAAAATTCTTTATGGCGATAAGGATTTATTAAAGATTTCCGAAGACGAATTCCACAAAATCCGTGGCGATAAAATTGCCATGGTATTCCAGGATCCCCTTTCAAGTCTTAATCCTATTGTGCGTATAGGAAGCCAGCTTACTGAGGCTATGCTCCTTAAGAATAAAGCAACCAGAAAAGAAAGTAAAAAAAGGCTGAAGGACCTTTTTAAAGCACTTCATGATAATATGCTTGCGGCTACAGGCACAGCTGATAATGAAGATCTTAACAAGTTCCATAAGTTTGAACTTAAGCACTGTGAACTTGAAAAGGAATATACTCAGAGTTATGCCTCTGCACAGGAAGCAGATGCTCTTTGTGAGCACATCGTTCTCAGGTTAAAGAACAAGAAAACAGACGGTGCATTCCGTGATGAATTTAATGACCTTATCCGTTCTGCAAATCTTGCGTGCTCTCATTTTGTGGTACGCGACAAAGAAAATGAACTTAAGCAGATTACAGATTCATTAAAATCATTATATGCTACTGAGAAAAAGACAGGTGATTTTTCAAAAACAATTGAACAGATTGAAAAATTAAACGTAATTCTTGAAGAAGCAGTAGCTTACCCCGCTCCCAATACATTTACACTTGGTTATTATCTGACCTTTGTGAAGTCGGAAATCCCTCAGATGTCTGTTGAAGACCTGAACAAAATGACCCATTCGGTTACTACCGATCAGTTCATGTCCGGTTTCATGAAGAAAATTGAAGCGGCAGTAAAATATTCATCCTCTGTAGCTGATGATGCGCGTAAAAATGCTCTTGAAGTACTGAACAGGGAATTAAAGTATTTTGAAGGTGAAATTGATGAAAAATCAGGCAGAGAAGCAGCACAACGAATGAAAGATGCCGTTGCAAAATGTCTTGACCAGCTGGAAATTAAGCTTGACAGTCTGACACATACTTTTGCTACTTCTATTGACTATGCTCTTGACCTTTATTTTGGCGGTCTGGAGAAAAATGCAGCAGAAGAAAAACGTTATAAAAAACAAAAAGCAAAATATGATGCAATCGTAGCAAAGGGAAAGACTCCTGATTGGGAAGTTATTCCGCAGAGTTTTGTTAATATTGACAGAGCAAAACGCGACATTCTTGACACAATCAAGGAAATGATTAATCATTATGAGGCTAATCTGAAGGAAAATGCTGAAGCCGATTTCGCAGCAAGAACACTCGAAGTAATCGACAGCCTTAAGGCTAATGCACAGGCATCCGTTTATAAGATTACAAAATCAGCCGCAAAAGAAAAAGCCATTAAGCTGATGGAAAGTGTTGGTATTGATGAGCCCAGACGCCGTTTCAGACAATATCCGTTTGAATTTTCAGGCGGTATGAGACAGCGTATTGTTATTGCAATTGCTCTTACGGCTGACCCTGATATTTTGATTTGTGATGAGCCTACAACTGCTCTTGATGTTACTATTCAGGCACAGATTCTGGAACTGATTAACAAACTGAAAGCAGAACGTAATCTTTCCATTATTTTCATCACACATGACCTTGGCGTTGTTGCAAATATGGCAGACAGAATTGCAGTTATGTATGCAGGAAAAATTGTTGAATATGGTACATCGGAAGATATATTCTATTCACCTGCACATCCTTATACATGGGCACTTCTTTCGTCTATTCCGGATCTTGATACTAAGGAAAAACTTGAATCAATTCCCGGAACCCCTCCGAATATGATTTATCCTCCGAAGGGTGATGCTTTTGCAGACAGAAACAAATATGCGCTTGAACTGGATTTTGAAATGCAGCCTCCTATGTTTAAGGTTTCTGATACTCATTATGCCGCAACATGGCTGCTGCATCCGGATGCTCCGAAGGTAGAAATGCCTGAGATTGTAACCGCAAGAATCGAAAAAATGCGTAAAAAGAGAGAAGAAAAGGGAGGCGTACAATGAGCAATATTAACGATGAAGTCATCCTCAAAGTAGACCACCTTTCGATGTACTTTGGTAAATTTGGATTTGTAAAAAAAGCTGTAAATGATGTTTCTTTTGACATTAAAAAAGGCGAAGTTTTTGGTCTTGTAGGTGAGTCCGGCTGCGGTAAAACAACTACCGGCCGAACCATTATTAGATTATATGATGCAACCTCCGGCAGCGTTTATTATAAAGGCCAGAGAGTTGTAGCCGGAACAAGAAGTTATGTTGAAGAAAAGCAGGCTCTTAAGAAAGAATATCGTTCTTTGAAAAAAGATGATATTGCAACTTATGAAAAAAGAAAAGCTGAGATTGAGAAGAGAATAACTGAACTTGATGCTGAAATCAAGAGTGCCAAATATGACCACAAGCACTACAATGATGAATGCATAAAGGCTGATTTGACTGCACTTGAGAAAGAATATTCCGAAAAAACAGCAAATGCATCTCCCGCTGAGAAGGATAAACTGAAAAAAGAATATTCTGAGAAAAAAAATATAATCAAGCATACCAAATATATCACCAAGATGCAGATGATTTATCAGGATCCGGTAGCTTCTCTTGACCCCCGTATGACAGTCCGTGAAATTATTGCGGAAGGTCTTAAGATTCAAGGCGTTAAAGACAAAAAATACATTGATGAAATGGTTTACAAAATGCTTGAAACCGTTGGCCTTGTAAGAGAACATGCGGACCGTTATCCTCATGAATTCTCAGGTGGTCAGCGTCAGCGTATCGGTATTGCCAGATCTATTATCATGAATCCTGAGTTGATTATCGCAGATGAACCTATTTCGGCACTGGATGTATCAATTCGTGCGCAGGTTATCAACCTTCTGAATGACCTGAGACATACCATGGGCCTGACTGTTCTGTTTATTGCACATGATCTTTCGGTTGTAAAATATTTTTCCGATCGTATCGGTGTAATGTACTTTGGTGATATGGTTGAACTTGCTTCCTCGGATGAGTTGTTCAAGCACCCGCTTCATCCGTACACAAGATCACTTCTTTCAGCTATTCCGCTTCCGGACCCGGAAACAGAAAGAGGAAGAATCAGAATCAAATATAATCCCCTTGTGGATCACGAATATACTACCGAAACACCTCAGTTCAGAGAAGTTTGTCCCGGACATTTTGTGCGTTGCACGGAAAAAGAATTTGAAAAATATCAGGATATATTAAGAGAGGACGGGTCAATTCAGTGAGTGGTCTTAATGAGAAAAAAGGATTACCTTATTGGGCCGGATTACTAATCACATTAGGAATTCAGGCTGTGGTCTCACTGATATTTGTCTGGACAAAGGGCCTGTTTTCAGGAACTTATTCCGGGTCGGAAGCTTTTAAGCTTCTGTCGGATGCATTCTTTGTACCGGGAGTTCTGGTATTTTGCTTTGGAGTTTTATTCTGGGCATCGCAGGAGGGCGCTTTCGACGGATTGGCCTGGTCTATGGGCTCATTCCTCAGAATGCTGATTCCGGGTGGTGGACTGAAAAAAAGAGAAAGTTATGGTGACTATCTTGAAAGAAAACGTGGCGACAGAAAGAAACTGAATGTTTCCTTCGTTATGCTTGGCGGAGCAATTTTTATGATAATTGCCGGAGTTTTTGTCATTATTTTTGAAAAGCTTGATGTTGTAGCAAAATAAAAAAAGACAGAGGAACCGTAAAAATGGGCCTCTGTCTTTTTTTAGTGTCTCTGACGCTTTATTTTGCCTCTTCCTTCGGTTTTTTAAGAAAACTGATAAAAGCGACTGTACAAAGTGCAACATCCAAAATTGTGGCGCCTATGAGCACTACAAGGGCGCCTCCTGAAATTGTCATCATATTGCTGCCTCCTTAAATCCATTTGAGAAATGCACAGATTACAATGAGAACCACATCCGTTCCGAGAATTACCGAAAGAGCGGCTGCAGATTTTTTGATTGTAGGTCTGTCGTGTACAAAGAATGCTGCAGAGAAGAAAGGCAGATAACCAATGAGCCAGAGAAGCCAGGGGTTGTTGCGCTGCCAGAAGGACCATTCCCAGGTGAGAACTCCGCAGTAATTCAGGAAACATTCAACGATAACGGCTGCCGTTGTAAGGACAACAGCAAAGAAAATACGGTTGTTGATTCCGAGGATTTTCTTTTTGGGGTCTTTAGGCAGTGTAAGACAAGCCATAACGCCCATGATAAGGAACATCATGGAGATTTCTACGTTGTAGCCGATCATCAGAAGCCATGCGGACTGTCCCTGCTCTACAACCGGCGTTCCCCAGACCGGTGCGTATCCGCTGATGAAGCAGATCATGGAGTTCCAGATTTCATTGAAGATGTCCACTCCCCACAGTGCGAAGGCACCAAGGACAACCTTATAGTGTTTCTCATGAAGCTCCTTTGTGATGATGTACAGGGTGATTACGAACAGCGGAATAATGTACCACTGCATGGTCAGCTGAGGCTTTCTTAAAACCTTCAGAGCTGACTCGGTGTAATCTGAATAAAGTAACATTTGCTACCTCCTCTTTTGCCGGTTCAGGTGTGTCAGGCACGCTTAATCGGCTTTTTGATTTATTATTATGCCGGTAAGCGGCAAAATAACCTGAAAAACTTGAAAGCACGGGACTTGCGGGTGAAAGCGGAACGGAATCACCGGCGGGCGTCAGTAGAAGAATTTGCGGTTCAGGTAATCCTTCAGGGGCGGAATCATGGCTGAAATAAGCAGAAACAGGCCGATTGCCGAAAAAACCGAAACACAGAGGAGCGACCATACAAACATGGGCGTCCTGAAGGTGATGTGCTCGAAAAACTCAATCAGCATGCTGCTGCAGCCAATGGCTATCAGCAGTCCGCCTGTTATGTAAAGGCGTCCTTTTTTTACAGTGAGCAGAAGGACAATGGCCGTCATGGTGATAATGCAGACAATTCCAAGAACCGGGAAGGCAAAACTTAAAAACCAGTGACCGCCGGTATAAAGGCAAATGTAGACAAGGTATCCCGCAATGGCTGCAAAATCAACGGGAATGAACACAAACGGACGCCATTTGTTAAACCAGAAGGGCAGCACAAACAAAACCCATAGAACGGCAAGACCAAGCATTACGTAGCCTGACCAGCTGACCGTTCCGTATGTGTTAAGGCAGACGATGAGGCATACAAGGCAGGCCGCAATCATAATGGTTGTTGTGATGCCAAGCGCCAGATATTTTGCGTGGTCGTGCTCCGCGGGATATCTGTCGGAGTACTTTATATGCGCATTTTCAAGGTCTTTCGAATCAATCAGGACGGGAGTACGGCAAAGAGGGCATTCTTTGACGCCATCCTGCAGCCTGACTCCGCATTTCACACAGTACATAAATTAACGCCTTTCGTTACTTTCTATTTTGACGGGGATTCCAAGTTCAACAAGCTTGGAGAAGAAAAGACGCTCAAGCTCGGAATCCTTTGTGTTTCGAATCATATTGATAAAGGTTCGTCCGTTATAGCTTATGACGGAGCAGTTGTTCGGGTAGGAGAGCTGGACACCTATGATGAACTCAAACCGCTTTACGTAGGGCATCATTGCTTCGGGAATCTTTGCTTCTCCAAGGTTTGATACATTGATACAGCCGTTTCGTTCACCGGAGTCGGCATATACCATTCGCATTACAAGTGTTTTTAAGAACAGTGGACAGATGCGCAGAAGCGGATTGGAGGCCGGCTGAACGTTTGCTGCTATGCGGCTGCCCATCTTTTGAGGAATTGCTTCAATTGCAATCTGGTGCGACATCTGGGCACAGATTTCATCGAAGGAATAATCACCGTCTTTAGGGTTGAAACCTATGTTTACGGTCAGAATGAAATTCCTGAGCGTATCTGCGTTATAAAGTTTTCGAAGGTTGACGGGAAGCGTGATTTTTACGGGCTTAAAACGGCGCTCGGGGCGTTCTGTGCTTTGTTTTTCCTGAATGGCAAAAGCCATGACCGCCGAAAGAAAAGCGCTGACCGTACAATGATGCAGGTGAGAAACTCGGATGAGGTCAGAGGTAGGAATAATTCCGGTCGTAAGGTGCTTAAAACCGTCAAGTTCGAGTTCACCATGAAGCCTGTATGCAATTTCTTCCTTACGGCTCATGGGATTTTTACCTGAACAGAGCGGAAAGCAGTCACGGATTTCTTCCGGCTTTGGTGCTTCATCAAGTTTCAGGATACTCAGTTCACTTGGAATATCTATTCTGTATTTCAGTTCAAGATAGCGTGCTGCAAGGTTCTGAACAAAGACAAGTGCACCGTTTCCGTCCGTAACGGAGTGAAAAAACTCAACGGCGATGCGGTTTTCGAAATAGAGAATGCGGATGCAGCATTTACGGAGCTTTAAGCGGCTCATGCGCGTAAGCGGATAGGCGTATTCGGGGCGAACCCTGACATTTTCCCTGATTTCTTCAAGATAATACCAGAAAAAGCCTGTTCTGAGGCGTACGAAGAAGGTTGGAAAACGGGGTCGGATATCATTAGCGGCCTGTGAAAGAATCTCAGGGTCAATTTCTTCCGTAAGGGTGACAGACTCGCGGAACACATTATTCCAGCTTCTCCGCATGGTGGCGGGGAAGATTAATGCTGCATTATCAAGCCTGTACCATTTTCGCTTCATAACCAATCCTTCCGAAAAGCTTTCGTTTTACGTTCTCCACTTTTTGTGATATAATCATATCACATTTCGTGGCGAAGCGAAATATCAAGTTTAGAAAAGAGTGCAGTATGAAACAATTAACAAAAAAACAACGCAAAATACTGATTATATCTGCAATTGCCCTGGCGTTTGCAATTGCATTGACAGTTGCGTTGATTCTCATTTTCAGTAATAAACCCTGCAAGCATCACAGGGATAAAGACGATAACGGCCTTTGCGACAGATGTGGTGAAAAGCTTGGCATTGCTTTCAATTTTTATGCAATTAATGACCTTCACGGCAAGTTTGATGATTCCTCACAACAGCCCGGCGTGGACGAACTTACAATGTACTTTATGGAAAAACAGATGGTTGAAGACAATGTAATCCTTCTTTCGTCAGGTGATATGTGGCAGGGCAGTTCGGAATCAAACCAGACAAAGGGTGAAATAATTGTAGACTGGATGAATGAGCTTGGCTTTGTTTCACAGACACTCGGAAATCATGAATTTGACTGGGGCGAGGAATACGTTGCTAAAAATGCCGAAAAGGCTGAATTTCCGTTCCTTGCCATAAATATATTCGACAAAAAAACAAATCAGCGCGTGGCTTACGCAGAGCCTTCGGTAATGATTGAGAAGAGCGGAATTAAAATTGGCATTATAGGCGCAATAGGTGACTGCTATTCGTCAATTGCCTCAGAGAAGAGCGCAGGTTTCAGCATTATTACGGGAAGCGCGCTTTCGGCTCTTATCAGGGATGAGGCCGCAAAACTCAGAAGCGAAGGGGCGAGCTTCATCGTTCTTTCGATTCATGACGGATATGATGATTCCTTCAGCGGAATGCATGTCATTCCGGACAGCAAGGCATCGACATATTTCGATCTGACACTGACAAAAAAGGATGTCGACCTTGTTTTTGAGGGACATACGCACCAAAGTTACGTTCTTATGGACACCAACAGCGTATATCATCTCCAGAACGGCGGAGAAAACAAGGGAATATCGCATGTTAAAGTGTATATTAATCCTCTTACGGGAACGGCTTCCGTTGAGGAACCGGAAATAATTCCGTCTGCAACATACGCTAAAAGCGCACAGAATGGCCTTAGGGACAATCTTCTTGATAAGTACGCTGACAAGATTGCCTGGACAAAGGAAATAGTGGCAACACTTGACAGACAGCTGAGCCGTGATGAACTTGGGACGCTTGTTGCCGGGCTTTATTATGAGTTTGGCGTTGAAAAGTGGGGCGGAAATTATGATATCGTGCTTGGCGGAGGCCTGCTCAGCACAAGAAGCCCCGGATATCTTGCAAAGGGCGACCTGAATTACAGTATGATTCAGATGATTTTCCCGTTTGACAATGAGCTTGTATTGTGCTCCTGTAAGGGTTGGCAGCTGAATCAGGTCTTCTTTAAGACCACTAATGACAAATACTATATTTACTGCGGCGAATACGGCGAAAGTGTCAGGAAAAATATTGAGAATGACAAGACTTATTATGTGATTGTTGATACATATACCTCAACCTATGCGCCTAACGGACTTGTGGAAATTGAGCGCTTTAATGAGGAATATTATGCACGTGATCTGCTTCTTGAATATTTCATGGAGAATTACGGGATAAAAAATTAATCATATAAAACCGGACAAAACAGTTCTTTGAATAGCTCGGCTGCCGCATTATCCTGATTTTATGCGTGTGAAGTTTACAAATACGGAAGGGGTTGCATGTAAGCCGGAAAGAAAGGATTCTTATGAAAAATGCTTATTTTGCCGGAGGGTGCTTCTGGTGCATTACGCCTATGTTTAAGTTGTATGGTGTGGATGAAGTCATATGCGGATATTCCGGCGGAGATGAAATTAATCCGACATATGAGGATGTAAAGGCCCAGCGTACGGGACACAGAGAGACGCTTCAGCTGAAATATGACCCTGACCGCGTGAAATATGAAACGCTTCTTGATATTTACCTTGCGAATATCGACCCGTTTGACGAGGGCGGCCAGTACATCGACAGAGGCCATTCATACACTCTGGCTATTTACGTGAATAATGATAACGAGTTTGAAATTGCAAAGGCAAAAGTGAAAGCACTGGAGAATGATGAAGGAAAGCCTGCATTTATCAGCATCGAACGCTTCAAAACCTTTTATCCCGCAGAGGAATATCATCAGGATTTCTATCTGAAAAACCCTGAAAAGTTTGAGGAAGAACTGGTGACATCGGGAAGAAAACAAAAATAAGCCGGCTTGAACGGTAATAATAAAATATAATTTGAAATAACAAGCGGGAATCTTCGGTAATTCAATTGCCGATATGGTTCACAGAATGTGTGGGGGATTATGAAAAGAATAAGAAAACCTGTAGAGTTTACCATTTTGCTTGCTTTATTGCTGACACTTGCGGGATGTACGGTCAGTAAAAAGACGGTATCGCACAGCAATCCGGACGGAACTGTTGTCAAAATCAAATATGAAAACGGGCAGGTGCTTGAACGCAGACCCCGCTTTGAGGAAAGCGGCGGCATGGTATCAATGCGGTTTAACGGTCAGGTGTGGTATAACGTTCGTATAATTGACGCGACCGAAGCTGCTACATATGAAAACCGTACGGCAATATCGCAGAAGGCGGATATTAAGGTTTACGAAAAAACCGGTGCGTTTGACCCGATGGAGCTCAAATATGAATATTTGTGCAGTATTTACGGAACGTCCGATGCTTTTCTTCTTATCTGCACCAACGATGCTCCGGGTGAACATTCCATCGGAACTGATTTTGAAACCGGAATCAGCTTTTATCTGGATGATACGCAGTTTCTGATTGATACGGAGGATCTGCCCCCCGTTCCGCTTGTTACGCAGCCTAAGGAGGCGCTTGAGTCATCTCTTCAGCTTGATCCCATTGACGGAATGCCTGATGCCTTTATTCGCGGAATGGACACGTCAGCAGTTTTGAGCCTTGAAGAAAGCGGCGTAAAGTATTACGGCTTTGACGGTACTGAGCAGGATGTATTCAAAACACTTGCCGGGGCCGGTGTGAATTATATACGTCTCCGCGTCTGGAATGACCCTTATGATGCAGACGGAAACGGATACGGTGGCGGAAACTGCGACATCGAAAAAGCCTGCATCCTTGGAAAACGTGCTACGGAGCAGGGAATGCAGGTTTGTATAGATTTTCATTATTCTGATTTCTGGGCTGACCCGAAGCGCCAGCTTGTGCCTAAAGCATGGGAAGGCATGAAACTCAGCGAGAAGGCTGATGCTGTATATAATTATACAAAAGAAAGCCTTAAAAAGCTGTATGATGCCGGCGTTGATGTTCAGATGGTTCAGATCGGAAATGAAATAAACTACGGCCTGTGCGGCGAAACGATGTTTTCAAAGATGGCCGAACTTCTGAAAGCCGGCTGCAGGGCTGCCCGTGAGGCTGCTGCTGAGAAAGACAGACAAATCAGAATTGTAATCCATTTCACAAAAATTAATGAACCGGGAAAACTTGATGTGCTTGTTTCGAATCTTGAGGCACAGCATGTTGATTACGATATCATAGGCCTTTCATTCTATCCGTTCTGGGACGGAACGATTGAAAACATGAAAAATGTTGTTAAAAGTATCAGGACAAATTACGGTAAGGATGTTGTAATTGCGGAAACTTCTTACTGCTATACGAGCGAAGACGGGGATGGCTCCGGCAACAGTTTTGACGGCAAAACGGGACTGGTTGAGGGATATCCGGCAACTGTTTCGGGTCAGGCTGATATGATTCATGACATCTGCAAGGCTGCCTGTGAGGCCGGCGCTCTTGGCGTTTTCTACTGGGAAGGCACATGGATTCCTGTTGGAAACAATGCTTCGGAAAACTCGAAGCTCTGGGAGAAATACGGCAGTGGCTGGGCAAGCAGTTATGCTGCACCTTATGACCCCGACGATGCAGGCAAATATTACGGAGGCTGTTCCTGGGACAATCAGGCTATGTTTGATTTTACCGGACATCCGCTTGCCTCACTTGAAGTATTTAAGTTATTGAGATACGGAACAAAATGAGTCAATGGGGACGGTTCCAATAACGTTAAGTTAAGCTTCAGACTAGGTAAACATTGAATTTAAATAGGATTAGGAAAAAACTAATCCTATTTTTTTTACAAAAAAGGTTGACAAATGAGCCCAAAAATGCGGCCGCCTTGCTGATTG
>JAZQNE010000044.1:0-10481 GCA_045627185.1 Lachnospiraceae bacterium | reverse complement strand
GTGCTAAGAGAGCAGACGGACAGTTCGTTTTAGCTGGAAACATTCTCTTTCGTCAGCGCGGAACTAAAATCCATCCCGGTTTGAATGTAGGACGTGGCGGTGACGACACACTCTATGCATTATCAGATGGCGTTTTACGTTTTGAGCGTTTGGGAAAAGACAAGAAGCAGGCTTCTGTATATCCCGTTGAGTCGAAATAATTGCTAATTAATCGGAAACCCTGAAATGATTTTTCAGGGTTTCTATTGTCATTTGACATTTTTTCAGGAGTTTTTTTGCTATGTTTAGTGATGTTGCAAAAATTTATATCAGATCCGGCAAGGGCGGAGACGGCTGTGTTGCTTTCAGACGTGAAAAGTTTGTAGCTGCGGGCGGTCCAAACGGTGGTGACGGCGGTCATGGCGGTGACGTTATCTTTGAAGTTGATAAAGGTCTGAATACGCTTACCGATTATCGTTTTGTGCGTAAATATTGTGCAGAAGACGGTGAAGCCGGCAAAGGAAACCGGTGCTCAGGCACGGACGGCAAGGATATTATATTAAAGGTTCCCGAAGGTACCGTAGTGCGTGATGAGGCAACAGGCAAGGTTATTGCCGATATGTCTCACGAAAACACACGTCAGGTTGTTTTACGCGGCGGAAAAGGCGGTAAGGGCAATCAGCATTATGCAACCTCAACCATGCAGGTTCCAAAATACGCCCAGCCCGGTCAGGAAGCTCAGGAACTTAATGTAATCCTTGAGCTTAAGGTAATTGCCGATGTTGGTCTTGTAGGATTCCCGAATGTAGGAAAATCAACACTTCTTGCTGCAGTAACAAATGCACGTCCTAAGATTGCCAATTATCATTTTACAACCCTTAACCCTAATCTTGGCGTAGTTGACCTTGATAACGGTGACGGCTTTGTAATGGCTGATATTCCCGGTCTTATTGAAGGTGCTGCAGACGGTGTCGGCCTTGGTCACAAATTCCTTAAACATATCGAAAGAACCAGAGTTCTTGTTCATCTTGTTGACGGTGCATCTGTTGAAGGCAGAGACCCTGTTGAAGACATCAGAACCATTAACAAAGAACTTGAAAATTATGACCCCAAGCTTTTAAGCAAACCGCAGATAATTGCTGCAAACAAGACGGATACAATGCTTCCGGAAGAAGCTGACGCCGTTCTTGAAAAAATCAGAGAGGCATTTAAGGAGGAAGGCTATCCTGTATATGCTATTTCCGCTGTTAGCGGAAAGGGTGTAAAAGAACTGCTTTATGCTGTAAATGACCTCTTGAAAACCATTCCGGACGAGCCTGTTGTTTTTGAGCAGGAATTCTTCCCGGAGGATCTTCGTCTTATTCTTGATGAACCCTATACGGTTCATTATGATGAAAAAGAAGATGAATATGTTGTTGAAGGCCCCCGCATTGAAAGAATGCTCGGTTATACCAATATTGATTCCGAAAAAGGCTTTGAGTTCTTCCAGAACTTCCTTAAAGTCAACGGAATCCTTGAAGAACTTGAAAAACTCGGAATTCAGGATGGAGACACAGTACGTCTTTACGGCTTGATTTTCGATTATTATAAGTAATTTATGTTATGGAGTTTAATTATGACTAGTAAACAGAGATCATATCTTAAAGGCCTTGCAATGAATCTTGAGCCTGTATATCAGGTTGGCAAGGCTGAAGTCACTCCCGAACTTATTGAAGGAATCAGTGAAGTACTTGAAGCAAGGGAACTTGTTAAGGTAACTGTTCTTAAAAATTGCGCCAGTGACCCGAAAATTATTGCGATGGTAATAGGTGAAAGAACACGTTCGGAAGTTGTTCAGGTTATCGGTCGTAAAATTGTTCTTTATAAAGAATCAAAAAACAAGAAAAAAATTGAACTTCCAAAATAATCCCAAATCACCTGTACACATTTTGCACGGGTGATTTTTGAGTATTTTCGGTTATGACGAAAGGATAAAAATGAGCAAAATAGGTATTTTTGGCGGAGCCTTTAATCCTGTTCATAATGCACATCTTCTTATTGCCGAGACAGCCGGAAAACGGTTTGATCTTGACTCGGTTATTCTTATGCCTTCGGGCAACCCGCCGCATAAGAATATACAGGATTTTGCGCCTGCTGCGGACCGCCTGAGAATGCTTCGGCTTGCAGTTAAAGACCGGCCCATGCTTTCAGTTTCCGATTTTGAAATAAATCGTGATAATATCAGCTATACAGCCGATACTCTTACCGAACTGAAAAGGCTTTATCCTTATGATGATTTTTATTTTATTATTGGCGGCGATTCCCTTATGGATTTTGAAAAATGGAGCCGTCCTGAGCTGATTTTACAGCTTGCAACTATTCTTGCGTGCGGAAGGGCCGGAACCGGAAAAGAAAGTATTATCCGGCAGATCGAACACTTAAAAGAACTTTATAACGGTGACATCAGATATTTTGAGTTCGATAATATGGACATTTCCTCGCGCAATATCCGCGAAAAAATTTCTGAAGGTACAGAACGGTCATATTTTGAACCGCTTATGCCTCCGGATGTTATAAATTATATTTATGAAACGGAGCTTTATGGTGTGAATAACGTTAATGAATATAGATACAGCCTGGAAGAGATATCATCCATGCTTTCCGAAACCCTTAAACCTAAAAGATTTCTGCACTGTCAGTCAGTAGCATTTACGGCTGCATCTATTGCAATGGCAAACGGAATAAAAGATGTTACACCTTTTCTCTATGCCGGACTTTTACATGATTGTGCAAAATATATGTGGGACAAGGAATTTACGGATTACTGCCGTGAAAACCATATCCGCTTTTCAGAAGATGAAGAACGCCTTCCGTTTTTGCTTCACGGAAAGGTTGGAGCACATCTTGCAAAAACAAAATACGGTATAACAAATAAAGATATCTTACGTGCAATTGAAAATCACACAGAAGGGCGCCCGGATATGTCTTTTCTGGAGCTTGCGGTTTATCTGGCCGACCACATGGAGCCTTTACGTGTCTTTGAGACCGTTCCGCCACTTGATGAAATCAGGAAACTTACATATACAGATCCGGAAAAAGCAGCTTGTTTTCTTATGAAAAACATCAATGAGTTTCTTGTATCAAAGGATCGTTTTGTTACTCCCGATTCAATTAAAACTTTCGAATATTACGCAGAAAAGGTTGGTAAAACAAATGAATGATACATCCAGACTGATGGCCAAAACAATTTATAACGCAATGGACGCAAAACAGGCTTCCAACATTGAAATCATCGATATCAGCGGCGTTTCGGCAATAGCAGATTATTTTGTTATATGCTCCGGAAATAACGGTCCTCAGCTTGAAGCTATAGTTGATAATATTGATTTTGAAATGTATAAGGCCGGCTTTAAGGGTAAAAAGACAGAAGGCCAGAAAACAAGCGGCTGGCTTCTTTTTGATTATGGCGATGTTATCGCACATGTTTTTTCTTCCGAAGACCGTGCATTTTATAATCTCGAAAGAATCTGGAAGGACGGAAAATCAGTAAATATTTCCGAATTATAAGCCTGAAAAGAACTATTCTTAAACTTATAAATTGATTTAAATTAAATCCTCAATCTGCTAAAATATATTTATAGCATGTGATTGGGGATTTTTCTTTTTATCATTATGCTGAAGGTTAAGTTTCTTTACTAAACTTATGGAGGGTATTTTATGAAGAATGAGTATGACTCATTGTTTACGCCCTGGAAAATCGGAAATTGCGAAATTAAAAACCGAATCGTAATGACTTCAATGGGTGGAACGTCCATTTTCGGATGGCTCGAACCCAATCATTTCGATAAGGAAGCAGCCAATTTCCTGATGGAAAGAGCGAAAAACAACGTAGGCCTTATCCTGCCCGGAATTGCTCCTATCAAGGACACACTTGGCGGAAAATGGCTCTATCAGGGAAAAGGTAAGTTCAAACAGCTCAAGGAATTTATGGATGAGTTCCATAAGACCGGAGCAAAGATGTTTGTTCAGCTGACCGCAGGTTTCGGCCGTTCAATGGCCATCAATGACATTATGGTCAAAGCCCTGAAAAACAAAGCTCTCGGTACTGTTATGAAACCTATTCTGAACGTTTCCTATCTTACCGCGAGTGCAAGCGCTAACCCTAACCGTTGGGAAGATTCCTGCATGTCACGTCCTCTGACCGAAAAGGAAATCAAGGACATGATTAAGGCTTTCGCCAAAACTGCAAAGCTTTGCATGGATGCAGGCGTTGACGGTGTTGAAATTCATGCTGTTCATGAAGGTTATCTGCTTGACCAGTTCACAATGAAATACACCAATCAGCGTACCGATGAATACGGTGGTTCTTTCGAGAACAGATATCGTTTTCCTGTTGAGATTGTTAAGGCAATCAAAGAACTCTGCGGAAAGGATTTCCCCGTATCACTCCGTTATTCAGTAGTTTCAAAGACAAAAGGCTTTGGTAAAGGTGCACTTCCCGGTGAGGAATATGTTGAAGTTGGCCGTGACATGGAAGAATCGGAAAAGGCTGCAAAATACCTTCAGGATGCCGGTTATGACATGCTTAACTGCGATAACGGCACCTATGATGCATGGTACTGGTCACATCCGCCTATGTATATGGACCAGAACTGCAACCTCGAGGATGTTAAGCATATTAAGAAATTTGTTGATATCCCCGTTGTATGTGCAGGCCGCATGACTCCTGAAACCGCTGCCGCAGCAATCGCTGCAGGTGAGCTTGACGGTATGGGCGTTGCACGTCAGTTCCTGGCAGACCCCGAATGGGTTACAAAGCTCATGGCTGATGATATCGCATCCATCAGACCTTGTATCTGCTGTCACAATGCATGCTTTAATATGGCTCATTATAAGGGTGTCGGTAACGACCAGTCACTTTCCGATAATATGGGAATGGCACGCTGCGCAGTTAACCCGGAGACAATGCAGAGTAAGAAATATAAGATTGAAAAGACATCATCGCCAAAGAAGGTTGCCGTTATCGGTGCCGGAATCGGTGGTATGGAGGCTGCAAGAGTCCTGAAGAAACGTGGACATAATCCTGTTATTTTTGAGAAGGGCAACACAACAGGCGGCGTATTCAATGCTGCAAGTGCGCCTTCTTTTAAGGAAAAGGATAGGGAACTTCTTCTCTGGTATAAAAAGGAACTTAAGGACCTTGGAATTGAGGTTCGTTACAATAAGGAAATCAAGTCACTTGACGAACTGAAGGATTTTGATGAAGTCATCGTTGCAACAGGTTCAGTTGCCAAGAAGCCACGTATTGAGGGCCTTGATAAGGCAATTGAAGCTACCGATTATCTGTACGGTGCAGAAACCGGAAAGCGCGTAATCATCATCGGTGGCGGCCTTACAGGCTGTGAAATCGCTTATGACCTTTACAGAAAGGGCAAGGAGCCGGTTATCGTTGAAATGAAGAATGATCTTATTGCAGTTAAGGGTGTATGCCTTGCAAACAGCTCATATCTGCGTGATTTCTTCGAACTGAACAAGGTTGAGGTACATCTTGAGACCTCGCTTGTTAAGGTTACCGACAAGGGCGTTTTGGTAAGTGCAAACGGCAGGGAATTTGAAATTGCCGGCGATACCGTTATTTCCTCAATGGGTTACAGGCCAGCACCTCTTTTTGAAGCAGGCAAACACGTTCATCTTGTTGGCGACTGTGATGCTGTCGGTAACTTACGTACGGCAATCTGGCGCGCATGGGATGTTGCGATGAAGATCTGATGATTATATGCAATTTTTGAAGTTGCCATTTTTAGAAAAATAAAATGAGGAGGAAAACATGTACCAGTATAAAATGAAACTGACCGAAGAGCAGAAGGCTATTCTGAACGGCTCTGAGGGTGAAGTTAAGGCGAAGGTTATGGAGACTATCGTTCGTTACGGCGATATGTTCGAGGCAACCGAGCTTGTAAAGGTTACTCACGGTGAGGGCCATCTTGTTACATCGTTCGGCCTTTCACTCTTAAAGCCTGTTTACAGAACGATGGATGAGCTGATTTCAGCCGGCCTTTCCGTTCCCGAGGGCTTTACAATGGACCCGCGCCCCGTTGATTTTAAGAATGTTAAGTGCAATCTGCTCGACAAGCTTCTGTTTTCAACGATTCTTTACGGAAAACAGGGCAAATACGAGGAGCAGCTCAACAAGCTTGGTCTTGTTAATAAGGATGCTTTCAGCTGTGCCTGCTATTTTGATGAAATGGGCAACATCCCGAAGAAGGGTGACATCCTTTCATGGGCAGAGTCAAGTGCCGTTAACTACGCTAACTCCGTTCTTGGCGCACGCTGCAACCGTAACTCCGGTATGATCGATATTTTCGGTTCTATCATCGGTTACGTTCCGAAGTTCGGTCTTTTGACGGATGAAGGACGTAAGGCTAAATGGAAAGTTATCGTAAACACAACAAAGAAGCCTATTCCTCAGATTCTTGGTTCTGCAATCGGAATTAAGGTTATGGAGGATGTTCCTTACGTTGTAGGCCTTGATAAGTGGATTGGAACGGAACTTAATGACGAAACAAAGTCCTACCTTAAGGATTTCGGCGCAGCAACTGCTTCAAACGGAGCTGTCGGACTGTATCACATCGATAAAATCACGCCTGAAGCGGTAGAACAGGGCGAGTCACTTCTTGTTGACGGCTATAAAGAGTATGTTATCGATGATGCTGAACTTGAGCGCGTTTACAAGTCATATCCCGTTATGTGGAAGGAGCCTGACAAAGCCGGAAATCTTGCTTTCATCGGATGCCCGCATCTTTCATTCGAACAGCTTAATTATTGGGCTGATAAGATTATTGGCGCTTTAAAGGCAAACGGAAGAAAGAAGGTTGTATGCCAGACCGTTCTCTGTACGGCACCGCCTGTTCGTGAGAAGTTTGTTCAGACTGAAAAATATCAGGAACTTCTGAAGACCGGAGCAACCGTTACAACCATTTGCCCGCTTATGTATACTTCCAATCCTCTTACGAAGAAAAAACGCATTATGACCCCTTCAAATAAGCTGAGGACGTATTCCATGGCAAGATATTACAAGGATGATGAACTGCTTGATATCATCACCGGAAAGGAGGCCTGACCATGAAAGAATTTAAAGGACGTGTTATTAACGGCGGATACTATAAAGGTGAGGCTGTTGTTTCGCATCAGGGTGTGAACACGCTTGCAACCTTCCAGAGTTCAGCGCTTTCAAATGCAAAGCAGGTTATTGTTGCCGATCAGAACAATCCGGACATCTATCAGAAAAACATCACCGGTAAGGCTCTCTGTCTGCCTCAGACAATCGGTTCAACTACAGGTGGCATGGTTATCCAGGTTATCTGTTCAATGGGCATAAATCCCGCCTGTATGCTTTTCTCGGAGCATATTGATTCGCTTGCGGGCGCCGGCGTTATTCTTTCTGTTGTATGGGAAAACAGCAAACTAATTGCTATAGATGAGCTTGGTCAGGAATTCCTTGACACCGTGAAAACAGGAGATATCATTGAGGTTACCGAAGACGGAACGGTTAAGATTCTGTGATTTTTTCAATACCTTCAGGATAACCGAATAATACGAAAGGCCTTCAAAGATAATTCTTTGGAGGCCTTTTTGCTTATGTACCGATTCAATATTGATATTAAGTTTTTTCAGGCGGAAATCAGAACATTCTGAAAAGACCGATTACCTTGCCGAGGATTGAAACTTCATTTACGATGATTGGCGCCATGAAATCATTTTCGGGCTGCAGTCTGTAATAACCGTTTTCTTTGTAGAAGGTTTTAACTGTAACAGAATCATCAATCAGAGCTACTACAAAATCACCGTTGTTTGCGGTTGACTGTTTCTGAACAAGAATCTGGTCACCGTCAAAAATACCGGCATTAATCATGCTTTCACCTTTAACCTTGAGCATGAATGTTTCGGCATTAGGCATATATTCGGTAGGAATAGGGAAGTAGCCGTCAATGTTTTCTACGGCAAGAATGGGCTGGCCGGCTGTAACAACACCAACCATGGGAACATTTACAAGCTCACGGCGCGTAAGGTTGAAACTGTCATCTACAATTTCAATTGCACGGGGCTTTGAGGGATCCCTGCGGATATAACCGTTTTTCTCAAGCTTTTCAAGATGAGAATGAACAGAAGATGTTGAACTGAGTTTTACTGCTTCACAAATGTCACGAACAGCGGGCGGATAACCTTTGCTGAGGATCTGTTCTTTGATGTAATCAAGTATTTCCTGCTGCTTGTCAGTAATTTTTCCGTAACCCATATGAACCTCCCAATATGAAATATAATTGAAATTTAGAGTTTAATAACAATTTTTATAAGCCTGAAAACAAAAAATCGTATGTATGTTCTGTTTTTACATCTTCAGTATATCATATCGAACATATGTTGTCAAAGAAAATCGAACATTTTTTCGATTATTTTATAAAAAACTATTGACAAATCGAATATGTGTTCGTATAATGTAAACAGATGTTCGAAGAACAAATGTTTGGAAAATATGTTCGATAACTTGCAAATTATAAGGGGTTGCTGAGATGGAAGAGATTTTTGCTGACAACAATTCAAACACAAATTATTACGTTTACAAAGAAAGACTTAATAAATATAAAAGAATGCGCGCCATGCAGATCCGCAGACGTTTTGTATTTACCGTACTGGCTGTTCTTTTTGTTATTATTGCTTTTGTAATTGGAATTAAAGCAAAAGCTGATTCCGACACACATCGTGAAAAAGGTTTTGTCTCCGTTCAGGTTAATTCCGGTGACACAGTCTGGTCAATTGCAGAAGAACATTACAGTCCCGAATTCAAAAGCATTGTTGCTTATGTCAATGAGATTGAGAAGACCAATCATATTGTTGATGGTGCAATTACATGCGGTAATTACATCATTGTTCCTGTTTACAGAGACAAGACAAATTAATTATACTGACCCCATATAGAGCCTGACGGCCCAATTTACATTCCCAATCTTTACGCAAAAAAAGCTCCAAAGGAGCTTTTTTTGTTAAGATTATGTTTTATTAGCTGCATACTAAGGATTTTTTTCAGTTCAAATTAGGACCTTTACAGCAATTCAACATGCTTACTTGTGGTAACTGCTTCCACCAATTAAAATATGATAATCATCAATAAATTCAATTGTTAGTTTGCAATTAAAATTGAGATGTCCGTAAGGATATTTAGGTTCTCCGTATAAATACCGGTCGTCTTCCCATTTTCCATTTGTGAAATAATAAGTGTCAGGCCCCTGATGCTGGGTATAAGTGAATTCATAATTTTCCATAAAATGGTAGGTTATATAATTATAAGGATTAGCAGCAGTTCTGTCTTTGTCAGGAATCCAGTAACCAATCAGACGGCTGTAACTTTTATAGTTTTTATATTCTTTGTACTTTACAATAAAAATGCTTAATAAAGAAATTACGAAAAAAGAAATTATTATTATTAAAGCTGCCGTTGTCTTTTTGTTTTTCACAATTTTTTCTCCTTATAATTTTATGACTTCAAGAAGCTCTTGAAATTAATTTGATTAATTTGTTTCATTTTGTTGTGGTAAAATCCAGGTTTTCAGAGTACCGGCTGTTACAGCCGAAAACAGTCTCTTTTTGGTGTCAGGATTTTCTTTCTCAAGCTGTTTTACAAGTTCTTTTATGTATTCACGTTTGGTATTACCGTCAGCGGGACATGTATTTTTTACCACCGGAACATTATACATATTCTTAAAACCAACAATATCACATTCATCCACATATATAAGCGGCCTGATAAGTGTTATATCGCTTCGGTCAAGATATGTTACAGGTGCAAAACAATAATAATGACCTTCATAAATTAATGACATTAATGTTGTTTCAATTACATCATCCTTATGGTGGGCATATGCTGATTTATTGCAGCCAAGTTCCTTTGCTTTGTCATTAAAGGCACCTTTTCTAAGCTTGGCACACAGTGAACATGGGTTATCTTCCTTGCGTATATCAAATACAACATCCTTGATTTCTGTATCAACTATGGTGTAATGGACATTTAGTTCATCACAGAGCTTCTGAATTGGAGAAAAGTCCATTCCTTCAAAACCGACACGTATTGTAATTGCTTCTATATCGAATTTTTTTGGATAAAACCTGCGCAAACCGCTTAAAGCATAAAGAAGAGCAAGACTGTCCTTGCCGCCGGAAATGCCCACGGCAATTTTGTCACCTTCTTCAATCATTTGATAATCATCTATTGCCTTGCGTGCAAGGCTCATTAGTCTTTGTAGTTTCATTGTTATACCTGTCTTATATAATATAAATACGTTTCAGATCATTAAAAATTATGGTCCGGTTTATAACTATTTTAGTATGATTTTGCTTAAAGTTTTTTAAATTTAATTGATTTTGTTCAGGGCTCATTTTTGTTCAGGGCTCACGTAATTTGACTTTATTACGTGCAGAGCGTCGCCTTTCATCTTCAATGGCAGCATAATGTTTCTTTGTTGTATTTA
>JAZQNE010000043.1:0-22874 GCA_045627185.1 Lachnospiraceae bacterium | reverse complement strand
GTCTTCACATTTGACCAATTCATGGAGGGAATAGACTTAAATAAGTATCTGAAAAATGTTCCTGAACACATCACGGGAAGAATCAGATATAATCCGGTCAACATGCTGAAAACGGTGCTCTTCGGATTCATGACAAGTGGCTACTGCTCTTTACGTGAGCTTGAAGACAGCTGCAAGGTTAATCTCAGGTTCATGTATCTTATCCGGCAGATAATCCACTGGCGGTTCTATCGAATAAATATTCCGAATACTCCGGTACCAGGCTCAACCTGCTCTCTATCGACACCGGCACAATAAGCCGTAACGCAACAAGCCCCCAAAGAATCACAAAGATCCTTCTGGGAGTTCTCCTAACAGTACGAAAAGGAGCAGGAGAAGGGAACCCCCGGGAACCCTTCCAACATCATTTTTCTTACAACAAAAAGAGCTCGTAAGGCCTGATTTCTCAGGTCTTACGAGCCCTGAACACCTGCGGAGTAAGAGACTTGAACTCTCACGGCTGTTGCCACATGATCCTTAGTCATGCCTGTCTGCCAATTCCAGCAACTCCGCAAACCGCTGTGCTTTTCAGCGCGCTTGATTATATTATCATCTTCATTGAAAAAAGTCAAATACTTTTTTTCATTTTTTTGTTTTTTTTTAGACTTTTTTTAGCAGGCCAAAAACAGGTAAATCAACCCGCACATACGAATAGTTCAAAGTCGGTTAATTCTTCTTGAAATACCGTCTGATGCGGGTCTCCGTTGTGAGGATATAATTGCCGCTCTTGTAGAAAAGAAGCGTCATCTCACCGTCTTCGGTATACTCATACTGCATTGTGCCGATTGTTGTTGTAAGGTCCGGCGTATAATAAAGAACACAATCCTCAGGACGCATGCCTTCAGGAATCTTGATTTTCATTTCAAGCGGAAGCTCATCATCAATACGAGATGCATCAATATGGAAGACAACAAAGTTTGTACGTCTTACTTCACGTGTCAGGGCTTTTGATACGGCTACACGCTTCAGATTCGAGAACTGGACAAGGGACGGGTCAACGCCGGACGGAAGTGCAATACGGATTGTAGCACTTCTGAACGGGTTCGAAGCCTCGAATACGGCTGCGTTGTCGTAGCTTGTTTCTGCTTCTTCAACACCGGTAACATAAATATCTGCGGTAAGGCCCATGTAATGAACGGTCTTCACATGTGATCCCACAAAATAAATCTTGGGGCTCGGAAGGTCAAAGTCAGTTACAACCTCGCTTACGCCATCGGAATATGTCGCGACAACAGTAATATCCGCTTTTCTGACCTCCATACCGATTTCAATCGGCTGTCCGTGGTATTCTGCGGAAAGTGAATCAATCGTTCGCGGAATGCCTTCAAGCATGAATGTGGTGGTTTTGTTATCGTAGCTGATAACAATAACGTTTACGCCAAGCATTGTAGGCGTATCCGTTGAAATATCGTAATTAATTATGCTCTCAACACTGCCGTCCGCATAAGATGCAGTAACATAAATTTCATCTCTGTTAATCAGGTTACCCAGCATAACCTCATCGCCGGTGTAGGTCACATCCAGTCTTTTCAGTTCTTTCGGCTCCTGACCGACTACCGTAAAGTCTGCAGTTTTTCCGCCAAATTCAACAGTAACCTGCTGTTCGCCCGCTTCAGTGATATCAGGGTTTAAAATAGAAAAAGAATATACCTGTTCGAAAGACTCATCCGAAAACGAAACATAGACGCTCACGTTCCGGGCGTCTACTGCATTTCCTATACTAACTAATTCACCTGTGTAATAAGGAAAGATTTCATTTACCAGCTTACCTATTACAGTGAAGTTTGTTGTCTTGCCAAGGTAAATAACGGATATTTCGTTGGCTCCTTCTTTCTGAACCACATCGGTTGACAATGTATAATTTGTAACCTCAAGAATTGTTCCGTCCGCATAAACCGCACAGACTCTCAGATTTTCTCTATCAATGCTTCCGTCAACAACAATGGGATTTCCGTTGTATTCCGCAGTGATGTATGCCGGCGCTTCCGTTCCTGCTTTTGCAGAGATGACAAGTATTGCAATACTCATTATGAAAACTGCGGCAGCAGCATAAATCATAACGAACTTTTTGAACTTGAACAACTGGGTTCTGCTCATTGTTATCTCCTTTCAAATTCTTTATTATTTCAAAATGTTTTGATCGATTATTATTTGCAATGGACTGTTTTGTTTTCCCTTGCAATAAATATATCGAACAATTCAAACAAAACTTTAGTCTAACAGCAAAAAAAGTTTGCAAAAGCCGAAATTGCATCCTTTAACGCGCTAAAGTTTCGCGTTTTGTGTTTTTTGTATCTTGGAAAATACACAATTTCGTGTTTTTGCAAATTGAATGCCATCGTTTTCGTTTTTTAACGATTTGTGTAGCGTCTTTTATTTCTTTTTGTAATTCCCTTGCGTAATATTCGTTTTTGTGGTTGACTGTATGCACTTTTCGTGATATTCTATTGATATATTGCTAAACGTGTTTTTTGTGTGGAAATTATTAATCACTTAAACTATGAAAGGGCTGCAAAAATGAAACAGAAAGAGAAGAAAGCGTCAACCAACATCCTGACACAAATGCGAAGCGGACTTAAGAAGCAGGGAACAAAAACCTCCATTCTCATGCGCATCACACGTCTCAGCCTCCTGTCCATGCTTGTTACGGCAATCATCCTTGTAATTGTCACACTCAGTAAGTCTTCAGAGATTCTTGTCAAGTACAACATGACGGCAGTTAAAACATACGCCGAACTGGGCGCAAGTACAATCAGTCAGACACTTGCACGTGCAAAAGCTGAAATTGAGTACCAGTCAACCAGAGCAGAGGTTACCGATCCCTCACTTTCCGTTGAAGCCAGAAAAACTCTTCTTTATAAAGATATTACTTCAGGCAAATCAATGTTTGATGACATCTCGCTTGTTAACGCAGACGGCAAGGCTTATGACAACGGTGCGGACCTAAGTGAACGTTCTTATGTAATTAACGCAAAGAAAGGCCTTACAACAATCTGCGATCCCGTAATTAAAAAGGTTGACGGAAATCCTCTTTCATATTTGGTAGGAACTCCTTCAAGAGTTGAAGGTTTTGACGGCTGCTTTATAGCAGGAATCAAGATTTCTCACTTTACCGACCTCATTAAACAGATTTCGGAACAGCTCGGAACAGACGGTTATGCTTACATATTAAACAGTACCGGCGGTGTTGTCGCCCATCCTGATGAAAAGGTAATCAGAAGCAGCATTGAAAGTGCAGAAAAAGCAAAGACCCAAAGTGCAGAAAACTCAGGCGAAACAAAGCAGACCACAAAATCAGCACAAAATGCGGAATATACCGCATTCCTTACCCAGATGATTCAGGGTAATGCGTACAGCACAGAGTACAAAAACAGCAAGGGTGAGGTATTCCTTGCAGCATGTCATCCCATCGAAGGCGGAAACGGCTGGTCACTCGGTGTTGTAATGAAAAAATCGGAAGCAAACAAAGCACTGATTAACAAGGCATCACTTGTCATCATAGTATTTATTGTCCTTATCATTCTTGACTTCATTATCCTTCTTGCAGTTGCATCCGGAATAGCAAATCCTGTACGTATTTCTTCCAACAACCTGAAGATGATTGCAGAAGGCAACCTGAGTGCAGAATTTGAGCCTTGTGCAATAAAGGGTGATGAAACCGGTGTTCTTGTCAAATCGCTCAATGAAACAAAGAATCAGCTTACCACATATATTAACGATATTTCCGATACTCTCGGCGCAATCACAAACGGTGACCTGACCGTTACCGTTGATAAGGATTACAAGGGTGATTTCGCAGCAATCAAGGACAGCCTGAACCAGATTCTTTCTTCACTTAATTCAACCTTTGCAGATGCAAGTGAAGCATCGGGCAACCTTCTTAACGGTGCCCAGCAGGTTGAGCGCGCAAGCCAGCAGCTCGCAAGCGCAGCAGCTTCCCAGGCCGGTGCAGTTGTTGAGATTACAGCTTCTATCGAAGATATCACAAGAAGTACAGAAAACAACACAGCTGATGTACTCCGTGCAAATGAGCTTACACAGACAGCCAAAACAGAAGCAGCAAGCGGCAATGAGCAGATGCAGCGAATGGTTGTTGCAATGGATGAAATCAGTGCAGCATCGGAAAGCATCGCAAAGATTACAAAGGTTATTGATAACATCGCATTCCAGACCAACATTCTTGCACTTAATGCTTCCGTAGAGGCAGCAAGAGCCGGCGTTCACGGCAAGGGCTTCTCGGTTGTAGCCGAAGAGGTAAGAAACCTTGCAGGCAAGTCCTCAGCTGCATCTTCTGAAATTGCTGAAATGATTGAGAACTCAATCGCAAAGATCAATGTCGGTTCAAAGATTGCAACCGAAACAGCTGATGACCTTGGCAAGATTGTTTCAGAGATTGACGAAATTGCGACAATAATGAACAATATTGCTACTGTATCGCAGAGTCAGGCTGAAGCAATTTCACAGGTTAACAAGGGAATTTCGCAGATTTCGAACGATGTCCAGAACAACTCCGCAGTCAGTGAAGAGTGCGCTGCAGCAAGTGTTGAGCTTACAAATCACGCTAAGCTTCTTATGGATCAGGTTGATTTCTACAAATTAAAATAATCACGAGATATTGTTACAAAAATAAAGAAAAGTCCGATATACCTCGGACTTTTCTTTTTGTATAATAATGATGTATGCAGTCGAAGAGACTTGAACTCTCACCCACCTGCGTGGACATGAACCTGAATCATGCGCGTATGCCAATTCCGCCACGACTGCAACTTATTGGGCTGTTTTGCCCAGCACATGCAATATTAACATCTTCACGTAAGAATGTCAACGATAAATTTTACTTCACAGAGGAATACATATGAAACAAGGAACCATCGGGAATAAGGCAGTACCGCATTCTGTTTCCCTCGAAACAGATATGACGGAAGGCAACATCCTTCACCACATTTTGATTTTTTCCATCCCGCTTTTTATAGGAAATCTGTTTCAGCAGTTTTATAATCTTGTAGACACAGCAGTTGTAGGCAAATTCGTAAGTGACAAAGCACTTGCTGCCGTAAGTGCCTGCGGTTCAACCAACTTCCTGTTCTTCTCACTAAGTTCCGGTCTGTCTGTCGGAATTGGCGTAATTGCTGCACATTATTTCGGTGCAAAAGACGAAAAAGGTATACGCCAGACAATCGTAAATGCTTTCTACGTACTCGGAATCGCATCTCTTGTAGTTACCGTAGTCGGGTTAATCTGCGCAAGACCGCTTCTTATCCTTATGGAAACCACAGATGAAGTCCTTGACGACGCCGTTCTCTATCTTCGTACAACCTGCCTCGGCATTCTGTTCATTGCCCTCTACAACGGTGTTTCCTCAATTCTGCGTGCTGTTGGCGATTCACGTACCCCACTTATTTTCCTGATTATTTCAACATTCCTTAATATAGGTTTTGACCTTTTGTTCGTGCTGGTCTTCCATCTTGGTGTATTCGGCGTGGCGCTTGCAACAGTTGTTGCTCAGTTTTTATCCGCTGCCGTAAGCCTTATCTATGCCATCCTTCGCGTACCGTATTTCAAGCTTTCAGAACTTGAACTGACGCCTCACTGGGGCATTATAGGGAAAAGCTTCAAGCTTGGTATTCCCATCGCAATCCAGAGCTCCATGATAGCCATTTCGCTTATGGTTCTTCAGGGCGTTGTAAACAGCTATGATGACACAAATATTATGGGCGCCTTCGGCATCACCGGCAAGGTTGATGTAATCTTCAGCCAGTTCTTCAGCACTCTGACGGCATCATTTACGACCTTTGCGGGTCAGAACTTTGGCGCAAACAAGCTTGGCAGAGTCCGCAAGGGATATCTTTGCGGCGTTCAGCTTGTCTTTATCTATAATATTGTCATCGTGCCGCTTGTCATACTTCTAAGCCGCCCGATTTCAAGTCTTTTCGTTTCCAGTGATGCCGTTAAGGTAATTGATATCTGTTCTGAAATGCTTAAAATAACAACGCCGTTCTATTTTGCCCTTTCCATGATTTATATACCAAGGGGCATTCTGAACGGCGTCGGAGATGCATCATTTTCGCTGATAAACGGTATCAGCGAGGTTGTGTGTCGTATTCTGTTTTCAGCTCTTCTTACAAGGATTCCGGCCCTTGGTTACAAGGGAATCTGGTGGGCAACCGGCTTTACCTGGTTCACAGTAGCAATTGTCTGCAACATCAGATATTTCTCAGGGCGCTGGAATCACATGAAGAAGAATATTGACTAGCTTTTTCACTTATTCATGCATTTTGCCATTACATCTGCAAGTTTATTGCTGTCAATCGGCTTTGCGATATGGGCGTTCATACCGATTGCAAGCGCTTCCTGCTTATCCTCTTCAAAGGCATTGGCTGTCATGGCAATAATAGGGATATTAGCCTGATATCTGTTCGGGAGGGCGCGGATGCACCTTGTTGCATCATAACCGTCCATAGCAGGCATCTGAACATCCATAAAGATGACATCAAAGTCACCCTGTTTTGATGTTCTGACCGTCTCAAGTGCTTCCTTGCCGTTCTTAACGCATATAACGGTCATTCCGCGCTCTTCAAGCAGGTCTGTGGCAATTTCCCTGTTCAGTTCGTTATCTTCGGCCAGAAGGGCTCTCAGGCCCTCATAACGCTTTTCCCACGGGCGTGGGCGGTTAACGGCGTTAAATTCCCATTCACTGCATTTTTTGAACGGAATTCTGAATGTAACCGTTGTGCCCTGACCCTTTTTGCTCTCAACCTTTACATCGCCTTCCATGGCATCTACAAGTTCTTTTACAAGCGCCATTCCAAGACCCGTTCCTTCAAGTCCGCTCTCGGTAGTTGTCTTTTCCTTTGCGAATCTTTCAAAGATGTGCTCTACAAAGTCTTCGCGCATTCCTACACCGGTATCGGTAATTGTCCACTCATAAACAGCACGGTCATCAGGCATATCCGCAAGCTGTTTGAGCGAATAATCAATCTTGCCGCCATCAGGTGTAAACTTGACTGCATTTCCAATGATATTGAAAAGAATTCTGTTTACACGAGTATCATCCATATAAATCAGATTGTCCTTAATGGACGATGTCCTGACAAGCGTCAGGTTCTTCTGCTCAATCACGGGCTCAAACACAGATCTGAGCGGGGTTTCTATATTGCGTATATCATACGGTTTCTCATTGATTCGGACCTGACCGGTCTCAATTCTTGAAATTTCAAGAACATCGTTTATAATATCAAGAAGTTCGCCGCCGGCAGCCTCAAGTTTGTCAATGCTTTCCGTAACACGTGCATCATTTCCGATATTCTTTTTTGCCATTGCGGCAAAGCCCATAACTGCATTCATGGGAGTACGAAGGTCATGGCTCATGTTGAACAGGAACCTGGTTTTGGCTTCACTTGCAATTTCAGCCTTTGAAAGCGCCTGCTCAAGCTCTTCGTTCTGATTCTGCTGCATGCTTATTTCATTTTCAATATTTCTGCACCAGAGAAGCAGGCATCTGTGACCCTCATGTGCATGATTCTTCATGAAGTTCAGCTGATACCATGCACCCGCTCCGCCAAAATACAATCTGCTGTTAATTGAATAAGTCTTGTTATCGGAAACCTTTCCCGTAAGGTTTTCCTCCGATATATCCGTCAGAAATGCTATTCTGTCGCTGTTTGACACAAACCGGTCCGCAAAAAGAATCATTCTGGAATTCCAGTCTCTTTTCTCCGCCCACATTTTCGAAAGGTCGCTAAACTTAGGTGACAAACGATAATAGTTCGCATCGTCCGATTCAAGGTCATAATTTATCAGGCACTCATAATCCTCCGAAACAGCCTCTATAATCGTCTGAAGTTCAACCTCCTCAAGTGTATGCTCCATCTTTTCGGACAGGCTTTCATCAACAATCACCTTACCCTGTTTTGCAATATGCGACGCAAGATACGTGACAAACGCAACCGCAGCAAGGAAAATCAGCGATTCGAAAATAACGCACAGAACAAGTCCCCTGACATTTATTTTGTCATAATTGGCTGCAACTGCTGCATGCAGGCCGTCAGCACCTTTTCTGACATTAAGTACGGTATCTTCCTTAAAGGATATATAGTAAAATTCCATAACCGGATATTTCCGGCTGAAAAGAACAGAAAGAACATCACAAGTCACACCGGCAACACCGGTCAGAATGCCGGCAATCATGGTGTTCTTAGTGTTGTAATACCTTGCCATATGCAGAATCGGAAGAACAAAAAGAATCCAGACAACACGACCGATTACAGCCGAAAACAGCATGGGAAAGGCCAGAAGGTAGCAGGTGGCAAGCCATTTCAGCCCCTTTCCTTCGCCTTTTCTTTTGTATATTATTGCAGCTACGGTAATTCGAAGAAGGTTGTCTATTGCTGCTAAAATATAAGCTTCAACAGTAAAAGCACTCATTGGAATTACTGTAACCCATGCCAGCGGAATCCCTATAACCGATGCGACAGACAGGGCAATAAGTGCCCTGCCTACCAGCAGGTTGGCTTCCTTTTCTATTCTGTTAATTACACTTTTGGACATTCTTTCAACAACCTTTCACCGTCTCTTTTTTGCTAATCAGCCTGTTGTCAGTGCAAACCCGGGCTTTATGTCACTCAATAATCTCCGACAGGAATGATTCGCCGTCGATTTCTCCGGGGCAGTTGAAGTATTCAAGAATAGTAGCTCCGATGTTACCAAAGCACTTACGTGTTCCAAGGTTATTATTCTGTTTGATGTGCTTTCCGTAAATCAGAAGCGGAATATATTCTCTTGAATGGTCTGTAGAAGGTGTTCCGGGATCACAGCCGTGATCTGCGGTAATCATGAGAATATCGTTCTCGCGAAGACCTGCCATGATTTCGGGAAGCTTTTGGTCAAAGTAGGTGAGTGCCTTGCCGTAGCCGTCGATATCGTTTCTGTGACCGTAGAGCATATCCGTATCAACAAGGTTTGTAAAGCAAAGACCGTTGAAATCTTCCTTTGTACGCTGGATTGTAACCTCAATACCGTCTGCATTTCCGCTTGTCTTCTGGGTTCCGGTAAGACCGCTGCCCGCGAAAACATCGTAAATCTTACCAACGCCAAGAACGTCAAAGCCGTGCTCCGAAAGAGCATTAAGCATGGTAGGACGGGGCGGAAGAAGTGAATAATCATGACGGTTTGTGGTGCGCTTATAAGGCCACTCGCCTTCAAAAGGACGTGCAATAATACGGCCTACGGCGTATTCATCCTTACAGATTTCACGTGCAAGTTCACAGTAGTGATAAAGCTCCTTTACAGGAACAACCGACTCATGCGCAGCAATCTGAAGAACGCTGTCAGCTGATGTGTAAACGATGAGAGCGCCCGTTTCAACGTGCTCACGTCCGAAGTCTTTAATAACTTCCGTTCCCGAATAAGGTTTGTTGCAGAGAATCTTGCGGCCGAATGCCTTTTCAAGTCTCTCAATAAGCTCATCCGGGAATCCGTCCGGGAATGTAGGCTGTGCCTTTTCGGAAACGGCACCTGCAATTTCCCAGTGACCTACGGTTGTGTCCTTGCCTCCTGAGCATTCAGCAAGACGCATAACGCTTCCGGTGAAGGGTTCACCCTTCTTATAACCTTTTTCGCCTTTGCAAAGCTCACAGAGCTTCTCCTGGCCGTCAATGGCGCCAAGGCCAAGCTTAAACATGTTCGGTGTGCTGTACTCTGAGCAG
The DNA here is from genome assembly GCA_045627185.1 of Lachnospiraceae bacterium. Lineage (GTDB taxonomy): Bacteria > Bacillota > Clostridia > Lachnospirales > Lachnospiraceae > SZUA-448. Next base: position 13,131 of record JAZQNE010000043.1, on the reverse strand, counting down.
GTTGCTGCAGAATACCATGTATAACTGCCTTCATCGCCGGATGCGGCAGCATCCGGAAGCTCGCCAACACCTGCACTGTCAAGTACGATTAAAAATACTCTTTTGTTTTCCATTAAATTCCCTCCAATATAAAAATCGTTAACGATTTTTCTCAAGTTATTTGACGTAGCAATAGAAAATAAATCCCATTTTTTCAAATTGCTTTGTTGCTGCGTCCTTGGCCATTTTAGCACTCTTTCCGGTAGCCGGGTCAATATATTCAACATAATTTGAATCATAGCCCGTAACAAGAATTGCCTTGCCGGAGTCCACAAATGCGATGACCGGGCGCTTTTTGTAGACATAATAAAGCATCTGGTCCACAGTAATTCCCCTGAGCGAAACGCCCGAAAGATGCAGGTATTTCTGTATGGATGCAAGTACATCCGTTTCATTAAAGTCGATTTTTGAAGTATCAACTTCATATCCTTCGTATTTGAAAATCATCTTCAGACACGCCTGAAGGCTTGAGAGTGAACCGGCTTTTTCGGCTGTAATCTTAAGGGATGTACGCGCGGATTTTACACCACGTTCCCAGACGAGACGGCCCTTGCTGTCAATAACGGCGCCAATGCCTTCATCTTTATCAGCCATTGAAATAGCGTCAGCAGCATTTGATGTTCTCAAAACAACCTTTCCGAAGGAATAGGTTCTGTAGAATTCCTGAACATTATCCGGAGCCGTAATACGCACGGTACAGTCATCCGTAAGAAGGGCAATCGGCACGGTCTCAACCTCAGGAATTGCTTTCATTGTGATATTATTCGGGAAAGATATGTACCTTTCTGTCTTTCCAAGGTCCGATGTTCTCTCGACAACGCTTACGGCACCCTGTGCTTTTGGTACGCGGTTTGAGATGCCGTCCTGCGCAATTGTATAGTAACTAAGTTCACTTCCGCTGCTCTTTGCCACACGGTCAAGCATAATCACGTTATCTTCAACATGTGCAGCCGTAACATAAACATTCGGTTCGGAATATGCCTTAAGGATATTACATTTCGCATCGGAAACCATGACCGTGTAGAGCGGTACGGTTGTGGTTCCGTCTGCGTTTCTGCAGATATCTTCCTTCATTCCGTAGCCAAAAATGATGTTTTCATTCGTTGTACCGAGCAGACACATAACGTTATCATCGGGAGCAAGCCATGCACCGGTCTCACCGGTTTCAAGATTCAGGAGCATCAGACGGTCCGACTTTGAATCATCGGCATCAGCCTGCCAGATCAGGGTTCTTGCTTCGGAAATATATGCGGAATGCTCCATCGGAACATTCTCTGCCACTGTTGAAAGCTGACGGGTTGTCATATTGTAGCTGTAAACGGTATCAAACAGCGCAATATATAGGATGTTGTGGCTGTTAACGTAAATCAGGTCCTTAAGCTCGCCTTTTAACAGCTCATATGTTGTATTTACAGGAATGTAAGCCGTTTCTGTAAGCCTGTTTGCTTCATGATTGTAATGATAAATTACAATTCCGACACGTCCTTCATACTCTCCGCGGCTGAAATATCCGTAAACCACAAAATCCATATTTCCGTTTCCGTCAAGGTTCAGGATATGAAGGTTATGGTCATTAATCTCAGGAGCAAGCTCATTTTCCTTTGTATCGCTTCTGAAAGAGAATACACGGAACATTGTGTTTTTCGGAGAATCGTAAAGCCACAGCTCACCGTTGTGAACCATCCCTGTGTACTTATAAGTGGATGTCGTAAGAATCTGCATGTCAACATCGCCTGTAATTCCAAGCTTCAGGTCATTCGCATACAGATATGTATTCGCGACATCATATATTGTTTCGGTTACACGGTCATAAGTGTAAAGATATGTTCTGATATTTGTGTAAAGGAAACGGAAGGTTTCGCGAACCTGCATCAGCTGTTCACCGCTTCCCGTATCAGCCGCAACCAGATAATCCAGTACAATTGAAGCATGTTCCTCATAAAAGTCGGTAATTGTGGGCACTGTTTCCGCAACAATCCTGGGCTGCATGCTGCCCCAGCTTACCATGGTCCAGTTGCTGTCAATGGTGACATGCGAAAAGTCGGTACGGTCAGCATTTGCCTTGGTTTCAAGGTTTTTCTCAATCTGGAACTGGTTTCGTTTTTCGATCAGTGAGTTTCTGAACCAGATAACATAATTAAGCTTTTCCTCAAGATAGCCCTTTGTATACTGCTTGATTCTTGTATAGTAATATACTCTCCGGCTCGAGCTTGTAATCAGGGTAAACTTTACACTGTATTCGGTTCCTTCGGAAAGAGTTGCCGTAAACTTGATATTTGCATCACGACATCCCTCGGAAACCTCATCAAAAGCACTTATTGTCTTTGTTTCAAGCAGGCTTCCGTTTGACACATCGTAAAGTTCATATTTCAGTTTGCGGGCGCTCATGCCGTTATCATAAATTCTGACGGTAAGGGACGCATCCTTGCCTATGGGCGTGATGGTTTCACGGTTCAGCGCCCAGTCAAGGTTCGATGTGTAACCGCTAAGACGATTGATTTCAAAGCCCTGCGTTATCATGGTCAGATAAGGCAGCTCCGATTCAGCCATTTCTGTTTCGCCGGTGACATTCTCAAACGCCCTGATTGTCAGATAATGCCCGCTGAAATACCAGAGAGCGGCTACAAAAACCGCAAAAATCACCAGCAGGCGGTAGATATATTTAATTTTTCCACGCCTTGCGGGCTCACGGTCTTTCATAACTTTCCTCTGAAAACTTTCTTAGAACTTATATTCTATCAAAAATAAAGGAGACTGTAAAGTTTCTGATTTACATTAAGCGTGCCAAGCATTTTTTCAACTCTCGCAAGAGCTGCTGCTTCTTCTTTTTTGTCACGTGTTTTCTTTCTCACCGCACGAAGCAGTATGTTCTTGGGCGTATGCTCCATGTCAATGAATTCAAGCACCTGAACCTTGAAGCCGTTTGCGGTGAGAAGCTCCGCCCTTATAGCGTCCGTAGCAAGAGCGGAAACACGTTCCTTTATCAGACCGTAGCGGAAAAGCGGCTCAAGCACATCCGAACCGGCCTGGGAATTGATTTCATGCTGGCAGCACGGGACGCTGAGCACCACCGATGCCCCCGAAATAATGGCCCTGTGAAGTGCATAGTCCGTTGCCGTATCGCACGCATGCAGCGTAACCATCATATCTATGCTGATATCATCCTTAAAATCGGCAACATCGCCCGTTCTGAACTCAAGGCCTTCATACCCGTATTCCTTCGAAAGACGCGAACAGTTTTCTATAACATCCTTCTTAAGGTCCAGCCCTATGATATGCACATTGTACCCGTTAAGTTCAGTCAGATAATAATACAGGGCAAATGTAAGATATGACTTTCCGCATCCGAAATCAAGGATATTGACGGTCCTGTCCTTTGGAAGCTCCGTAAGAACATCCTCAACAAACTCAAGAAATCTGTTAATCTGACGGTATTTGTCATACATTCCCTTAACAACATGTCCGTCGGCCGTAAAAATGCCAAGGTCACGCATAAAAGGAACCGGCCTGCCTTCGGGAAGAAGCGTTCTTTTCTCCCTGTTGTGAAGAAGCGGCTGCCATCCCGGAATTTCAGCATCCGCAGATGCTTCCGCACGGTCCTGCATACGTTTTTTCTCCTTAACGGTCACAGTCCCTTTTTTGCTCACAAGTATGGTTGCATCAGCCTTCTTATGGTGCAGCTCGCCCTGATGAAGCGGTCCTTCCAAAAGGCCCAGAACAAAATCCGGAAGTTCTGAGGGCTGAAGATTATCGTGAAAGACCTGTGCGCCCCTGAAGGATTCCGCCTGAAACGCAAGCTTCTGTTTAAGTATAACCGGCCTGATTTTTACTTTGGTTATTGTAGCATCAAAGGACTTGCTCAGAATAATCTGCTCAAGTCCTTCATCTGCATATTTTTTAATTAATTCTGTTATATCGTTCATCTGAATCTCCCGCCCGTATGCCGGGCGCTAAAACCATATTTCCGGGAAACAGGTACTTCGACTTGATTACACACCAAGCGTTGCCGGAATGAAAATGCTGAGTGCAAGGAAAAACTGGCCCATGAAATAGTATCCGAGGTACATCAGGTCCGTAAGCACCTTGCGCCCGTTAACCTTATTTATTCCAAGCATGATATCCGACACAACAAGCAGAATAACAGCTATTGCAGGTATCACGCCGTAAGCACCTATTTTCAGCGGAAGAATAATTCCCTGAGAAAGAGTAGTCATAATAACGGTTCCGTAAATCATGTAAAGCGGCCACATCTTTCCGCTTGATTTGCTGTGTTTTCTGAAGCCTTTATAGATTCCGGCAACACCTACAACAAACGGAATCAGGCTGTACCATGAAAATCCCGCAAGCTTGATAAAGTACGTGATGTAGCAGATATGTCCCGCAAGGAAACAAAGCATTCCCACAGGGAAATTGATTACAAGCAGAATATCTGCCAGAGTGCACACCAGAAGACCTATCGGCAGCATCAGGTTGGTTCTGAAACCGGTTGCCGTTGAAAGGTTGTCCCAGTCACCGGTCTGTTCAAAAAGCCTGATCACGGCAAACATAGCAAAGCCAACCGCAATCAGCGTCATAAAACCTTTGATTGCAATCTTCAGCGGTTTGAAGCGCTCACGGTTTTTGAGGCGGATATACATGGGGAGCAGGAAGAACTGCATAAAAGCAGCTGCAATAATTATAGCGGCAACGTAATACATATAACCTCCGGGTTATTTTTTTAATTTATCTGACGAACGGTGAACCGTTATTTTTTTATCGGGGTCAGAAGACTTGTGGACCGCATATTTTCTTTCGGGATCATATGTCCCGCCCCGTTCCTTGTCCATAAGGCTTCTGAACACAAACACAATCAGGATGACAATCGCAACAAGCCCTATGATTACAACAAGGGCCCCGCCAATAAGGATTTTGGCAAGCCTTTTGATTAAGTAACCTAAGCCCAGACTTGCGGTACTTACAGCCGATTCGCCGGATGCATGGTCTGTCTGTGTCACCTGCGATGTTGTTCCGCCGGAAGATGCACTGCCTCCGTGCCACTGTGCGCAGCCGTCCTTCAGGACTTGTGCAAGAGCCGGAACCGCTTTGGCAATTGCTTTGTCATAATCCCCGTTCAGGAAATCATCCTTCATATAGGTGTCAAGCGCAACGGCAACATCGCCCGCCAACAGGTCCGAAAGACCGTTTCCGTACATTGCATAATAATCTTTATCCTCTACCGAAACAAGCAGAAGCATGCCGTTCTGGTTCTTCTGCGAACCGATATTGTTAAGCTTGAAAAACTGTTTCGAATAGATGCGGATGTGCTCGCCGTCAAGTGATTTTACGGTGGCAACAACAAGCTGTGCTCCGCCGTAATCCTCTTCAAGACCGTCATTTGCATCAAGAATCACCTGCTTTGTGGACTCCGAAAGGATTCCTGCCGCATCCTTTATATAAGCATCCGAAGAGTTTCCGTTTGAGGGGTTGGATGCTATTTTTCCGAAAATCAGAGCCGCTGCTCCAAACAGGGCAACTATTATTAAAAGGCCTCTGCTGTCAGCACTTTTACCTTCACTCATAACGTCTCCTTTCCGAATGAATCAAATCTGCATTAACAGGCCCGTAAGTCACGGACCGGAATAAAAAATCAGTCAAAAGGAACTGCCTCGCCAACAAAGCCGAGAATAGCAAAAATACGGCACGGAAAGGCATTTCTTGTATTATTGAATTTGCGGACGGCAGTGTTGTAATCTGCACGGAAATCAACAAGTCTGTCACGGATTCCCTCAATTACGCCAAGCGAGCTTACAACCTGTCTGTATGATGCAGAATCGGTATCTGTCATGGCGTTCTTTGTTTTGCCCGCAAGTATGATTGATGCCGATGCAAGCTCATTCATGGCCTGATACTGTTTGTCGGGCTTTTTTGCCTTTGAAAGCTTTTCCTTTGCTTCCACAACATTCTTATATTCGGCATCTGACGATTTGAGCACCGATACGGCCTCACTGCAGAGCTTGTCGCTTTCATCAATCAGGGTGTTGATACGTGTTGAAATTGTAGCACCGTTTAAATCAGCAGTCGCAAACATTTCATTCAGTTTGTTCTTTTCCTTCATCAGGGAAATACGTGTTCCGAAAATCATTCCGAGAAGGATAAGGCCACACATAACGATTATGGCAATATTTCTTTTTTTCCTGGCTTCTTTCATATTTCCTCATTTCATTCGGCAAAAACCGGCCGGGCATTACCCGGCCGGATGTACGGTTCTGACTGACCACGGATAAAAACCGTGTCAAATGTCTGTACCCTTATTTTACTTCTCTTAAGGTAAGGAGTTTCTGCTTAAGTTCTTCTTCCATACGAGCCATTTCCTGCTCTGCAGCCTTACGTTTTTCCTTGCCCTCATTCTGAATTGTAACAACTTCATCAAGAGTAGCAATAAGCTGCTGGTTGGTGTAATTAAGGGTTTCAATATCAACGATGCCGCGCTCGTTCTCCTTGGCAACCTCAACGGTACCAAGCTTAAGCATATCAGCATTCTTCTTTAACAGTTCGTTTGTGGTGTTATTAACTTCACGCTCAGCCTTGAGTGCGCTCTCAGCATTTGCCATACCAAGGGAGATAACCATCTGGCTCTTCCAAAGAGGAATGGTGTTGATTACGGTTGACTGAATCTTCTCAGCAAGAGTAGCTTCATTGTTCTGAACAAGACGAACCTGAGGAGCCATCTGGATGGCAACTGTACGGGTCAGCTGTAAGTCATGGATTCTCTTTTCGAATCTGTCACAGTAAGAAGCAAAATCATTAGCCTTCTGTGCATCCTCGGGAAGACCGGTTTCCTGTGCCTTAGCCTTGAGCTCGGCAAGTGTGGTTGTGCGCTCTTCTTCAAGCTTCTGCTTACCTGCTTCAACATACATTGTCAGGTTGCGGAGATTTTCAAGGTTAACATCATAAAGCTTATCAAATGTTGAAACATCCTTAAGGAGCTGTACCTGATGAAGTTCAAGTGAGGAAACAACCTTCTCAACGGTAACTTCTGTCTTGTCATAACGTGCTCTTAAAACTTCAACTTTGTTCTTGCCCTTTTTGAAAAGCTTCTTAAGGCCGGTAACTTCTGTGTCATCGCTGAAGGTCTTAAGTTCTCCTACAAGTGTGGTGATCATTTCGCCAACTTCGCCAAGATCCTTTGTACGAACGGTTGCAAGTGCTGTATCGGAGAAATCGGAAATCTTTGACTGAGGTTCCGAACCAAAGGACATAACGCTGAGTGAATCGCTCAGGTCAACCTTTTCCTTAATAGCAACGATCTGCGCTTTTTCTTCTTCGCTAAGCTGATAATTCTCTGTTAAAACTAAATCTGTTGTCATAATTTTACCTCTCTTTTTTATTTACAGCGGACTTACCGCCAAATCACTGTTTCATGTTTCCGAAATGTTTTCCGGTTTTACTGCTCTTCTGTTATCTGTTCGGGGATAATATCCTCCGAAACATCAACTCCGTCGGATTTAAGCATTGTTTCAAGAACATCAACGTCCGTACTGATATCAAGTGCCGTATCCGTATACATCTTGTCAAAAAGCTTCTTGAAAAGAACCTTCATGGCGTCTGTGGCATCAGTTATTTCTTCCTTGGTGCGTGTCACATGCTCAGCCTGACTGCCGCCTTTTTCAAGATTTACATATTCTCCGGCGAACTTTTCAAGCGTGGGAAGATAATAGTTAAAGAAGCGGCGGAGCTGGGAAATCTGCTTTTCATGCTCTGAAATGTAATCAACCAGCTTATATGCATCATCAGTCAGCTCCCTGAGGGTTCCGGCAAAAGCCGTATCCGTCTTTTCGATTGTCTCAGCCGATTTCTTAATCTGACGAAGCTGCGAATCAGCATGTTTAAGCATTGTGTCCGTTTCGGCAAAGCCGGTAAGCACAAGCTCATGCTCAACGGGTTTGTCAAATGTCTTCGGCTTGCTGAAGAGCTTTGTAATCAGGAATGTCAGCGCCCCGATAACTGCTATAATCAGATATTGCCACCATTTCCAGGGCCTTATCAGAAGTGCCAGAACAAACACCGTTCCGCCTGTTACATAAAAGGGAACCGGCGATGCAACTTTTATTTTATTGTCTGTTGTTTCAGTATTTTCCCGATTTGTTTCAGTCTGTTGCCCGGTAATTGTTACCGTGGCCTGTTTTCCGTTTTTTGAGACTGTAATTTCCTGCTTCTGCTCAGGCGGTGTAAGAAACTTGTCCGAGCTTTTCAACGGGCTTTTCGGTATGGAAGACATAAGAAAATCCCCCTTGTTTTTTTCTTACTTATTATACCCGTGAAACTCCCTTTTTGTCAAATATAGTTGATTAAAAGTTGATTAAAAAACACATTTTTCGGTCTGAATCATTTTGCGGTCCGATATAATCCCTTTGACTCTGTTTTCTTTGACATCCGGGAATAAATATACTAAAATACGATTAATTGATGTCCAAGGGTTTCCGCCCCGGATATCATACCTGACAATTTCAGATTATTCTATCACGGAGAACAATTATGAAAATCAAAGTATCACATCAGTCATACGAAAATGTTGCAGCCATGCCGGCAGAAAAACCGGTCGTACCCAAAAAGCCCAACATTTTTTTCAGAACTCTGCTTAAAGCAGCAGGCGCAGGTGACCTCAAAGCCGTCCATTTCAGCTGTGAAAAGGAAGACCTTGAAAAGCTCGGCAAAAAGGAACCTGCTCTTATTCTCATGAACCATTCAAGCTTCATCGATCTCAAGATAGCATCGTCCGTTCTTTACCCGCGTCCGTTCCAGATTGTATGCACTTCTGACGGCTTTGTCGGAAAGAAATGGCTCATGCGTAATCTTGGCTGCATCCCTACACGTAAATTCGTTTCAGACACAAATCTTGTCCGTTCCATGAATTATTCGCTGAAGAAGCTGAAAAGTTCAGTACTTATGTACCCTGAAGCAAGCTACACCTTTGACGGAACAGCAACACCGCTCCCCGAAAGCCTTGGCAAATGCATTAAATTTCTGGGTGTTCCGGTTCTTATGTTCCGCACCTACGGTGCTTTCCTTCGCGACCCGCTTTACAACAGCCTTCAGTTACGCGACACAACCGTAACCGCAAAGCTCAGTTATCTGCTCTCTCCGGAAGACATTGAAAAGAAGAGCGCATCGGAAATCAATGCAATCCTGAAGGAATGCTTCACCTTTGACAATTTCCGCATTCAGCAGGAAACAGGCACAAAAATCACAGAGCCGTTCCGTGCAGACGGCTTAAACCGCGTGCTCTACAAATGTCCTCACTGCCTTGCGGAAGGCAAGATGAACGGCAAGGGCGTGCGCATCGGCTGCACCGCCTGCGGCAAGAGCTACAAGCTCACAGAAGACGGTTTTCTTGAGGCCGACAGTGAAGACGGTAAATTTAATCACATTCCGGACTGGTATGCCTGGGAACGTGAATGTGTCCGCAAGGAGCTGCTTGCAGGCACCTACCGGCTTGACACGAATGTTGACATCTACATCATGAAGGGCATGAAGACAATCTGGCAGGTTGGAGAAGGCAATCTTGTTCACGATGAATGCGGTTTCCGCCTTACAGGCTGCAACGGCAAGCTCTCTTACATCCAGTCTCCGCTTGCTTCTTACGGCCTCTATGCTGATTATTTCTGGTACGAAATAGGGGATATGATCTGCATAGGAAATGATGACATGCTTTATTACTGCTTCCCCAAGGGTGCAGGTGACATAGTGGCAAAAACAAGGCTTGCGGCCGAGGAACTGTACAAAATCCGCAAGAATGCAGTTAAAAAGAGCAAATAATCCGCAGATATACGGCTGCAGGCTTATTCAGCCACAGACAGACCGCTTATTCATACAGGGAGAACTAAAATGAAATTTCTTATACAGCGCGTGAATCACGCGGAGGTAAAAGTTAACGGTGAAACAACCGGTAAAATCGGGAAAGGTTTTCTTGTATTCGTAGGTGTCGGACAGGACGACACAAGAGAAATTGCAGACAAATACATTAAAAAAATGATTGGTCTGCGTATTTTCGATGACGAAAATGACAAAATCAACCTCTCCCTTGCTGATGTAAACGGTGAGCTTCTGCTCGTATCTCAGTTTACGCTCTACGCCGACTGCAGTCACGGCAACCGTCCGTCCTTCGTAAGCGCAGGTGCGCCCGGGCCGGCAAGCGAACTGTTTGACTACATCGTTGAACGTTGCAGGCAATCAGTACCCGTTGTACAGACCGGTATTTTCGGGGCAGACATGAAAGTCAGCCTTGAAAACGACGGACCCTTCACCATCATTCTTGAAAACTTAAAATGAGTTCCCCGGCACGCTTCACACCACAGGCAAAAAAACACAAGCAAATCACCGGGCTTCAACTATAAAACACAAGGAGAACAGCCATGCGATTCACAATCGAACACCTGAAAAAAAGCTTCGTAAAAAAAGATGTCCTCAGAGACATCAGTTTTACATTTGAGCCCGGTCATATCTATGGTCTTCTGGGGCGCAACGGAGCAGGAAAAACAACTCTTTTCAATTGCATCAACAGCGATATTCCATCTGATGCGGGCCGTTTTTTCATCACTGAAAATGACGGAACAGAGCGCAAACTCATCCCTGAGGACATCGGCTACGTACTTTCGGAGCCTTCTGTTCCCGAATTCCTTACCGGCAGCGAATTCATTAAATTCTATATTGACGTAAACAAAAAATACATCCGCGAAATCAAGCCCGAAGCCGAATATCTCAAAATGGTTGCCATAACCGAAGAAGACAGCCACAAGCTGATGAAGGAATACTCACACGGTATGAAAAACAAGATGCAGATGCTTGTAAACTTCATTTCCGAGCCGCCTATTCTTCTTCTTGACGAGCCTCTCACCAGCCTTGACGTTGTTGTTGCCGAAGAAATGAAGGATATTCTCCGTAAAATCAAGGACAACTGCATCATCATTCTTTCGACGCACATTATGGACCTTGCGCTTGACCTTTGCGACGAAATCGTACTCCTCAACCACGGCGAGCTCTCAGAACTTAAGCGTGACGAACTTTCCGACGATGCTTTCCGCGCCCGCATCATCGATGCTCTTAAGGAGGAAGGCTGATGAACACAATGAAAACGACGCTTAAGCTGGAAATGGCATACACCGTCAACAGTTTTCAGTATTTTCTGCGTCACACCCCGCTTATCAAGCGGCTTTTCAAAAACAGCTCCTATGAGATTCAGGACGTTAAACTTGCAATCAGCATTCTATCGGTACTTTTCAAGATTCTGATCAAGATGTTTTTCTCCGTCCTGTTCTTCATGGTTCCGGTATTTGCAGCTCAGCTTCGTCTTGAGAACAGCCCCGCAAGTGACAGATTCAGCCTGATTATTCTGCTCACGCTCGTTCTGTTCGTTTGTGGCGGAATTGGGAACAACGCCATGATGGGCACTGATGCGAACGATTACTATTCCGTGTGCCTGCTCCGCATGGATGCGCGTGAATATTTTCTTTCAAGTTACCTGTTGGAACGCATTTGGGCATTTTTGTCCACCTGGCTGTTAAATCTGATTATCTGTCTGATTTACAAAGCTCCGCTATGGATGGCGTTTGTCATGCCGGTATCCCAGGTCTGCATAAAGCTTGATTTCCAGGCCGTACGTTTTTTGCTTTACAGACGTTTTAAGGTTGTTGCTCCGGATCCGTTGGGAAAGAAAGCATGGCTTCCGTTTACCATAATTTTTCTGGGCGGAATCGCACTCCTTGTTTTTGCGGTTGTGCTTCCGTTAAAGGTACTTCTGCTGATTGCGCTTGTTCCTGTCCTTCCGGCAATTTCCGCACTTTTGTACGTACTTAAATTTGATGACTTCCTTTTCTATTTCAAGCAGCTCTACACGGAAAAGGTTGCACAGACAGCAGCGGTTAAAACAAATGCAATCGTAATTAATTCAAAGCTGATTGACACAAAGGCTGTTTCGGTCCGTACCGACAAAACCGGATTCGCCTTCATGAATGAATGCTTTGAGAAGCGCCATCACAAGCTGATATCCGACCCAATCAGGTTAATTACCATCATTTCGGCTGCAATTGCACTGCTTGTAAATGTTCTGGCATTTATGAAGCCTGATTTTTCAACAGAGATAACCGGTTCACTTATAAAAATTGTACCGTTCCTTCCATTTGTTTTTTACACAATAAATCGCGGTCAGAACTATACCCTGGTCCTCTTTTCAAACTGTGACAGAACGCTTCTGAATTACTCTTTCTTCAGAAAACCGCATAACATCCTGTCGCTCTTTAAGATCAGGCTTCTCAGCATTGCGAGACAAAACCTGATTCCGGCAGGCATTATCAGTATCGGTCTTGTGGCACTTCAAATAATATCCGCCGGCTCTGTTTATGGGTTTGACAACATTTGGAGTCATGTAAGCATTCTGAATCTGGTGCTTCTGCTCATTGCTCCACTCAGCATCAGCGTGTTCTTTTCCGCACACTATCTGATACTGTATTACCTAATTCAGCCGTTCGATTCCGAAGCAAAAGCCAAAGCTCCGCTGTATTCCATTCTCACCGCAGGAACATACTTCCCATGTTATTTCATGGCGGTAAACAATTCTGTACGAAACCTTGTCAGCAGACAGCCCGTAACATTTGCCGTGATTCTTGTGGCTTTCTGCCTGTTTTACAGTGCACTTGGCTGTTTCCTTGTCTACAAATTCGGCCCGAAGCATTTCAAACCGAAGCGCTGATATCCGAAAGCGACGGTCCGGAAAAAGCCTTACAAAAGAAAAAAAATCTGGTTGTTTCAAAACCTTGAAAAGGAGCTGTAATTATGAACGATAACTGTATCTTCTGCAAACTTGCAAACGGCGTTTTCCCCACTGCAACCGTTTATGAGGACGATGATTTCCGTGCAATCATGGACATTGAACCCGCTGCAAAGGGTCATGTTCTCCTTATTCCGAAGGCTCACATGGCTAACCTGCTTTCCGCAGATCCCGCCATTCTTGCAAAGGCACTTCCCGTTGCAAGCCGCATCGCAAACGCAATGAAAAAGGCCCTCAACTGCGATGGTGTCAACCTTCTTCAGAACAGTGGCGAAGCAGCATGGCAGTCC
>JAZQNE010000042.1:0-21609 GCA_045627185.1 Lachnospiraceae bacterium | reverse complement strand
GTCAAGAATATCTGCACCTGCTTCTTCCTGGGCAATCGCTTCATGAACGAGTATATCAAAATCACCCGCAAGAATTGCTTCTTTTAATTTCTTTTTGCCGGTGGGATTCAGACGTTCACCACAGACAGCTATTTTTTTATCGATATTTTTTGTGACTGTTCCTGATGTGACACGAGTCTCCTTTTTGACTCTTCTTTGCTTTACTTTGACAGGTAAATTCTGTTTTAACTTTTTAATAAACTCCGGATTTGTGCCACAGCAGCCGCCTGCACAGGCTATTCCGCAGGATACTGTAGGGCGGACACCCTCAAGATATTCATCGGGTGTTATTTCAAAAACGGTTTCTTTTCCTTTGAGCTTCGGAAGGCCTGCATTGGGCTGGAAAATAACAGGAAGATCTGTTGCCGCAAGGATTGTTTTAATTACGGGCTCAAGGGCTTTTGGCCCGCATGAACAGTTTACACCGACTGCATCGACATGGAGGGCATCCACTGTTGTTGCATATGTCAGGGCATCAGTTCCCGTAAGGGTACGTCCGTTTTCATCAAAAGTCATTGAAACGAAAACGGGAAGGCTGCAGTTTTCTTTTGCTGCAAGAATTCCGGCTTTCAGCTCATAGAGGTCTGTCATCGTTTCAAAAAAGATAACATCTACGGAATCTTTTGCCAGATTGATTATTTCGGAAAAGGCTTCATAGGCTTCATCGAAAGTCAGGTTTCCTATGGGCTCGAGCATTTGTCCGAGCGGCCCGATGTCTAGTGCGATATATATTTCTTTTTCGGAAGAAGGTGCAAACTGTTTCCTTGCTTCAGCAGCATTTTTAATGGCAGCTTCAAGCAGGTCTTTGACTGAATAACGGGCATCTTTTGCTTTGTATCTGTTGCAGCCGAAAGAATTTGTTGTAATAAAATCAGCGCCGGCTTCAAGATAATTTTTATGAATGCCGACGATGATATCGCTTCGATCGATATTGATTTCTTCGGGAACACGCCCGGTCTTATAACCGGATTTCTGGATTTCTGTTCCCATTGCCCCGTCAAAAATAAGTAGTTCTTTGCCAAGACGATTCAACAATGAAGTGTTCAATTATACGTCCTCCGAAATGAAATAATACAATTAAATCAGGAATTAACAATGCCGACAAGCCTTCAGGCATGGATAATGTTCCTGATACCGTCACAGATTTTGCGTGCAACAACAGGATTGTTCATTGTGTAAAGGTGGATACCCTGAACATCGTGCGCAAGGAGATCGATAATCTGGCTGAGTGCGTATGACATTCCGGCATCGAAAAGAGCTTCACGGTTATCTCCGAAACGTTTTACAATTCGTTCGAATTTCTCAGGGAAGGATGCTCCGCACATTGTCACCATACGTGTGATCTGTGAAGGATTGATTACAGGCATGATTCCGGGAATGACAGGAACATCGATTCCGGCAATCCTGCAATCTTCTTCAAAACGATAGAACAGACTGTTGTCAAAAAACAGCTGTGAGAGAAGCATTTCAGCACCGGCATCCACCTTAAGCTTCAGATGACGCAGTTCATCAACTCTGTTGGCGGATTCGGGATGCACTTCGGGGTAACATGCGCCTGAAATACAAAAGTTATATTTGGATTTAAGATAAGAGATGAGGTCCGAAGCGTGCTCAAAATCGGTCTTTGCGGGAACATTTGGATTACGGTCGCCCCTTAAGGCAAGAATATTTGTAAGGCCTTCGTACCGGAGCTGCTCTGCAAACTCATCGATTTCGGTTTTATCATAGCAGAGGCATGTCAGATGAACTACGGGTTCAATTCCGTATGTATTCTTGATTTTTTTTGCCAATGCAATTGTTTTATTATTATTGGAGGAACCGCCGGCACCAAATGTCACACTGATAAAATCCGGTTTTAACTCAGCAAGAATGTCAAGAGTCGGGTCGATGTTTTTGAGTTCATCGTCTTTTTTGGGCGGAAATATTTCAAAAGATAAAACTGTCTTTTTTTCTTTATGCAGATCTGCGATATTCATCTTTTTGGCTGTCCGGAATGCCGGATTTGTCCTTTCTTTTTTTTCAAAACTTATTTTAATCATAGCACTTTAAAGTGGGGAAGTCTATTGGTTTTTGTTATAAATGGAACGGACAAAATAATCGAACATATTTTCGATTTTCTTCTTGATTTTTTCTTTCACACGTGATATATTAAGAAAAGGCAAACAAGTGTTCGAATGTTTTGCGCGAAGTATGGAACCTTTATGAAGGTTCAGTTTTATATATTTATTGGGCTGAGATATGTTTATTAAAGAAAACCTTTCAATTGAAGAAAAACTTGCTATTTTATCAGATGCAGCAAAATATGATGTATCCTGTTCGTCAAGCGGCGTGGAACGTGTGGGACGTGCGGGCGAAACGGGTAATTCCATTTCGTGCGGAATCTGTCACAGCTTTTCGGCTGACGGCCGTTGTATTTCTCTGCTTAAAGTCCTTTATTCGAATGAGTGTATATATGATTGCAAATACTGCATTAACAGACGCTCGAATGATACTCTGAGGACATCTTTCACACCGGAACAGCTTTGCGAACTTACCATGGGTTTTTACCGGCGTAATTATATTGAAGGGCTGTTTCTGAGTTCCGGAATAAAGCACAGCCCAAATGAAACAATGGAAGAAATGATTAAGGCACTGATTCTCCTGCGTGAAAAGTACAAGTTCAACGGTTATATCCATTGCAAGACCATCCCGGGTGCCGACCCGTCACTTGTTGAAATGCTTGGGTGGTATGCTGACCGTGTGAGCGTGAATCTTGAACTGCCAACGGTTGACGGCCTTAAGGCTCTTGCTCCGAATAAGACCAGAAAAGCAATCCTGACACCACTTCGTCAGGTTCAGAACGGCATTGCGGAAAGCAGGGCACTGCTTGGAAATACCGGTGGTAATATGGGAGCATATTGGCATACGCAGAGGCGTCTTGAAGGCAAAGGAACGGAACTGCCGGCTGTATCGGCTCCTAATACGCTTATGCTTAGAAATGATGTAAATGTGTCACGCGGGTTTGTTACGGGCGGTCAGAGTACCCAGATGATTGTTGGCGCAACAGGTGAATCGGATTATCAGATTATGGCTGTTTCAGAGTCACTTTATAAAAATTTTGACCTGAAACGTGTTTATTATTCCGCATTTGTTCGCGTTAATGATGATTCTTCACTTCCGGATATTCCGGGCGGACCGCCTCTCTTACGTGAACATCGCCTGTATCAGACGGACTGGCTGCTGCGTTTTTACGGTTTTTCCACATCGGACATTCTGTCGGAAAAAAAGCCTAACCTTGATCTTGCCATTGATCCCAAATGCAATTTTGCAATAAATCATCCTGAAATGTTTCCGATTGAGGTTTCTTCCGCTGATTATTTTACGCTGCTCAAGGTTCCCGGAATCGGACCAAAATCTGCTCAGAGAATTGTAAAAGCAAGAAAGAACGGAAAACTTTCATTTGAATCCATGAAAAAAATGGGCGTTGTTATGAAAAGGGCCTTGTATTTCATCACATGTTACGGGAAAACCATGTTCTACGGTCATTTGAATAATGAAGTAATAAGAAAAAATCTTATATCCGACAGTGACAGAAACCTGATTGACAGTATGAATTATCATCAGATATCACTGTTTGAAGAAGCCTTAAGGGCCGGGATGGGATAAATACCATGCCGGATTTTACAAAGAAAGAGTTTGGTCATGCGAATTTACAGATGTGACGGGGAAACGGACGGTATTCTGACTGCAGTCAGTCGGGCAATTGATGACGGGATTTCTCCGCTGGAAGCGAAAATTGAATGTGTATCTGACAGCGAACAGGTGAACTATGAGCTTTTTTCGGAATATGTTGAAATAAAAACAGACCCGGAAATTGCAGCTTCATTTGTGGAAAAGATGTATTCTGTTTCGCCCGAAATGGCAGAAAGTGTGCTGTTCGCATGTCTTCACACGGCACCTGACCGTGCTGATAAATGCTTTCGTTTTATAAAAAAAATCATTTTTAACGGTCCAAAAGCAATAAATAAGTTGCAAGACCCGGATATTAGGCGTATATTTGAACTCAGACGTTTTGCGGCAAATGAAGTTCATCATTTCAAGGGATTTCTTCGCTTCTCTGAAACACCTGAACATATTCTTCTGGCAGGCTATGAACCAAGGGCTGATATTACATCAATTCTTCTTGAGCATTTTCGGGACCGTTTCCCATGTGAAAAGATTGTTATTGTTGACCTTGTGAGAAATAAGGCCGGGTTTTATGCGCCCGGAAAACCCTGTTTCATGTCAGAGGCCGGTGAAAAACTGCTTGCAGCAGCTGCTGCCTGTGCCGGTGATAAATCGGATTTTGCTTCCCTGTGGCGGGAATATGTTGATAATATTGCAATTGTCGAGCGCTTAAATCCTGCTCTTCAGCAAAATAATATGCGATTGAGATTCAGAGGTAATATGACTGAGTTTGGCGGAAGAAACAAATAGCAAAACGGATTATTGTTGGTTGGAGTTAATATGAAGACACTAAAGGATATTTGTATCACTGACATTCCTTTTTCGGGAGAAAAAAAGGAAGGTACGTTATATCTTACAAGAACTGCTGCAGGTTGTACCGTCGGTAATTATCTGATTGAAAATCCCGAATTAACTGACTGGGAATACCTCGAAAAGGTTTACAACAGAATATGCGGCGAACCGCTCGAAATAGCACAGACAGACCGTATTATTGTCAGGGAGCCGGTCCTTGCGGACGCATCTGACTTATACCGCATTATGCAATTGCCGGAAGTAAACCGTTTTGTTGATGATTTTCCTGCAAATTATGCTGACTTTTGCGAAAAACTTGATGCTTACAGAACTGCATTTGATTATTATGACTGCGGCTTCTGGTCCATTATAGAAAAAAACAGCGGAAGACTGATCGGACGCTGTGGCATTCAGTATTCTACAATTGATACCGAAATTTTACCCGAACTCGGGTTCTTTCTTGACCCTGATTTTGAAGGAAAAGGTTATGCTTACGAAGCATCTCTGGTTGCCCTTGATTACGCTTATGATTATCTTGGCGAAGATGTGATTTATGCCCGTGTCAAACCTGAAAACCTGAAATCGGTCAGACTCCTTGAAAGGCTTGGATTCGAAAAAAATGACTTGAAAATCATTCCCGAAAACATCATACTTTATAATAAGTTCAGACCGTTACAGGGAAAGGAAAAATAATATGGAAATTGAAAAGAAATATCTGATTGCTCAAATGCCCGATTTATCTGCATATAAGCGCCATGAAATCGAACAGGCATATCTGAACAGGAATCCCGTGCTCAGAATCCGCAGGAAAGATTCAGACTTTATATTTACATATAAATTAAAAAAGAAAAATGAGCTGAATCTTATTGAAAATGTTGAAATAGAAGAGGAACTGACTGAAGAAGCATATTATCATCTTCGTGACAAAGCAGACGGTTTTCCTATTTTTAAGACCAGATATCTGATTCCGCTTGAAGGGGGTCTGACGGGTGAACTTGATGTTTTCCACGGCAGACTTGAGGGCCTTGTTTTTATTGAAGTTGAGTTTCCTGATGAAAAAACTGCTGTTGATTTTGTGCCCCCAAAGTGGTTCGGAACGGATGTTTCTTCAGACAGACACTACAGAAACGGCTGGCTTTCCACCCTTGAAAAGTACAATGGCTTTCTGAATGAGCCTGATGATTTTGAACAATAATGAAAAATTATGCAATCATAATACATTTTTTCTTGCAAAAATAAAATGATAAGTCTATAATACTCTCTATTAAAGTGACGCTTTAAAGTCATAAAATATTTTATAAAGGGGAATAAAGATATGGGCTATGTTGATGAAGTAATTGAAAGAGTAGTAACAAAGAATCCCGGTGAACCCGAGTTTCACCAGGCAGTAAAAGAAGTGCTTGAGTCACTTCGCCCCGTTGTTGATGCAAATGAAGAGGTTTATCGTAAGGCAGCTATTCTTGAGCGCCTTGTTGAACCTGACCGTGAAATCAAGTTCCGTGTTGCATGGGTTGATGATAACGGACAGACCCAGGTTAATACCGGATACCGTTTCCAGTTTAACAATGCAATCGGACCGTACAAGGGTGGCATTCGTCTTCACCCTTCCGTAAACAGAAGTATCATCAAGTTCCTTGGTTTTGAGCAGGTATTCAAGAATTCCCTTACAAGCCTTCCTATCGGTGGTGGCAAGGGTGGTTCCGATTTCGATCCTAAGGGCAAATCAGATAACGAAATCATGTCATTCTGCCAGGCATTTATGGCTGAACTTTATAAGTACATTGGCGCAGATGTTGATGTTCCCGCAGGTGATATCGGTACAGGCGCAAGAGAAATCGGCTTTATGTTCGGTTATTACAAGAAAATCCGTGGCGTATATGAAGGTGTTCTTACAGGAAAAGGTCTTTCATACGGCGGTTCACTTGCAAGAAAAGAAGCTACCGGTTACGGCCTTCTCTATATGACTCAGGAAATGCTTAAATCAAACGGCATTGACCTTAAGGGAAAAACATGTGCTGTTTCCGGTGCCGGCAATGTTGCTACATACGCATGCCAGAAGGCATGGCAGCTTGGTGCTAAACCTATTACCGTAAGTGATTCTACCGGCTGGATTTATGATCCTGACGGAATTGATATCGAAACACTTAAGCTTGTTAAGGAAGTTAAGCGTGCACGTCTTACTGAATACAAGGCACTTCGTCCCAACAGTGAATATCATGAAGGCAAAGGTGTTTGGACTGTTAAATGTGATATCGCACTTCCTTGCGCAACTCAGAACGAACTTCTTATTGATGATGCAAAGGCACTTGTTGCCAACGGTTGCATCGCTGTTTGCGAAGGCGCCAATATGCCTACTTCACTTGAAGCTACAAAATATCTTCAGGAAAACGGCATTCTCTTTGTTCCTGGAAAGGCTGCAAATGCAGGTGGCGTTGCTACTTCAGCACTTGAAATGTCACAGAACAGCGAACGCTTAAGCTGGTCATTTGAAGAAGTTGACTCAAAACTTCAGAGCATTATGATTAATATTTTCCATAACCTTGATGATGCTGCAAAACGTTATGGATGCGAAGGAAACTATGTTGTCGGAGCTAACATTGCAGGCTTTGAAAAGGTTGCAAATGCTATGCTTGCACAGGGAATTTATTGATTATGGATCGACTTGTTATTCCGAAGGGCTATAAATCTGCTCTTGACCTAAAAAACACACAGGGAGCTATTAAGCACGTTAAAGACCATTTTGAGCGTCAGCTTGCAAAACAGCTGAATCTCACCCGTGTCTCCGCGCCTTTGTTTGTGCGCCCGGAAAGCGGCTTGAATGACAATCTGAACGGCTATGAACGCCCGGTTAAGTTTGGCGTTCGCGAGCAGAACGATGCCGAAGTCGAAATTGTTCATTCGCTTGCCAAATGGAAACGTATGGCTCTCAAGGAATATGGCTTTTCCTATGGTGAAGGTCTTTATACGGATATGAACGCTATCCGAAGAGATGAAGACACTGACAACATCCATTCGATTTTTGTGGATCAGTGGGACTGGGAAAAAGTTATTCTTAAAGATGAACGAAATGTGGAAACATTGAAATATGTTGTTCGCAGAGTTTATCAGTCCCTTAAGGATACAGAGCATTATATTGCAGACAAGTATGATTATATTAAGGAAATTCTTCCGAAAGAAATTGCATTTGTCACCACTCAGGAACTTGAGAATATGTATCCGAATGCTACACCGAAAGAACGTGAATACAACATTACAAAACTCAAGGGCGCTGTTTTTCTTATGAAAATCGGTGGCAAACTTGCTTCCGGCAAGCCTCATGACGGACGTGCTCCGGACTATGATGACTGGGAACTGAACGGAGATATTCTTGTTTATTATCCTGTTCTTGATATTGCACTTGAGCTTTCTTCCATGGGCATCCGTGTTGATGAAGATTCATTGAAGAAACAGCTTGAAATTTCCGGTTGCATGGACAGAGCAGAACTTCCTTTCCAGAAGGCACTTCTTAATGGTGAACTTCCTTATACTGTTGGCGGAGGTATAGGCCAGTCACGTATTTGTATGTTCTTCCTGCGTAAAGCCCATATTGGTGAAGTTCAGTCTTCAATTTGGCCGGATGATGTTGTTAAGGAAGCTAAGGATTCAGGAATCATGTTGCTGTAAGACTGCAAAACAATCCGAAATTATGTTACATCAGGAAGACAGAAACCCATAATTGCTATTTCATAGATTTATATCTATCTTTGTAGAACGTTTTTGGTCAGGGCTGTTACATTAGATTTTATTTTTTCTTAAAACCCTCTTGTTTACTGTCTTTACGGCTTATTTTTGATATTATTATATTGTGTTTGAATCACGCGGACCAGTATTTGGTCTGCGTGATTTTTTGTATATAATTAACAAAATTTCACTTGGTTATTCTACACATAAATTACAAAAAAAACCTTGTAAAAGTTATACAACCAATATATAATCTTCCATACAAGTAAGAGGTTTACGAAAGCAATATATATTTCCAAAACAAACTGTTTTATCCAATTTGATAACAGCTTTTGAGAATGGGCTTTTGTAATCGAAAGGGAGTACTATGGTTGTTTCTTTCTGGTCAAATTATGCCAAAAGCGGTGTGACCACAAACATTTCTGCTATTTCTGCTGCATTTTCTTTACTTTATCCAAAAAAAATAACTCTTCTTTCAAATCATTTTGAAAAGCGGTCCTTAGGTTATATGCTGCTTGGAAAAGGATATGATGATTTGCTTCATGAGAGTCTGAAATATGACAATTATGGTAACAAAAACTTCTATTTGAGGAAATTGCTCAGCTATAACAATTTTTCCGTACTGAACGGGTGCTCATATGACGGTCTGGAGAACGGGTTATATTACTATCTGCAGGTGAAACGCTATTGCAGCCAGATTTATGAAATTAATCAGTTTGATTTTATAAATGAAACAGTGGATTATCTTAACCAACTTTCTGATTACGTATTTATTGATCTTCAGAGTCAGGAAAGCCTTAGTTCGCTTCAGCTTCTTGAGGCATCAGACCTCATCGTAGTGAACTTCAGACAGGATGAAACTCTGATTCGTAACTTCTTTAAGCGGTACAGCAGCATAGCGGGAAAATGCTTTTTTATCATAAGCAGTTATAACGAAAAAGGAGCTTACTTAAAACGTAATCTGGTAAGAGATTATAGAATTCACCCTGAAAGAGTGGCTGTGCTTCCTTATAATCCGGAGTTTGTTTGCGGTTTTGATGACGGACGGATTGTTCCCTATGTTTGCAATTACTTAAATTGCGGAAAGAAAAGCCGGCAGTACCGTTACATATGGTTTTTAAGGTATGCCGCTGAATTACTTATGAAAAATCTGAATAATATATGCAGTTTCTGCGGAGAGGATGAAAAAAATGCGTAAAAATAAAAAGGTTATTATCTGGATTTTATCGATATTTCTTATTGTTGCAGTTCTGGTTTGTTCTATTTTATTCTTCCCAAATGTTTCGGAAAAGGTTTCCGGCTTCCTGAAGATTGGAAAATCAAATTCTTCAGATCAAAAGCCGGGGCCTTCCGAAACGCCCACAAAGGGTCCGGAAGACAGCCGGAAAAATGATTCTTCGGACAACGTCTCCGGCACTTCGGGAGAAAACAGGGCTTCCGAAACGGATAATACTGATAAAGGTTTTCCTTATGTCTCAGACGGCCTTGTAAAGAAAGATGCAAGAGAAGTTTTTTATGACTGCATTAACATTAATGACCGTCTTGAGAATGGTTCTTATGCAGATATTCGAATCAGATTTGCAGATGGTGAGGATTTCTGTGTACTGAAAAATGTCCGGTTTATTCGGGAAACAACCGGAACGGAAGGAAGTTCATCCGTGAAGGAATGTACATACCTTTGCCTGACCGAAATTGAACTTCTTTTTTTATCATCGGCACAAAGCGACTGTGAAAAATATAACGGAACATACATTTATCCTGCTACGTGCCATGAAAAACCGGATGCTGCAAGCGAACCGGGAAATTATCGTCCGTCAAAAGAAGTTCTTACATTGATTGATGAAGAACAACTGATGGAAAAAAATAAAATTGATGAATTTTTTCTTGCGCGTGAACGCTTTGAAGACCGCCTGATTCATTCATCAGCAGAAGGAATAATTGATTATTCTCAATATCTTGCAGACGCAGACGGAAAACTTCCGGGTGGCTTGCAGGGGGACACTGATAACGGATACTGGGTTTATGAATGATTTTTCGGGTCACCTTGACCCGTTTATGGGGGATTGTAATGAAAATTGTAGGTTTTGTTGGGGTTGAAAGCTGTGAAATGATCTGTTACCTGGGAAGACTTTTGTATAAGCTTGGAAAGCGTGTGCTGCTTGCGGATTGCTCAGAGTTCGGAGCATTAATGGAATGTGTTCCGGAGCCTCACTTTTCGCGGGAACCGGAAGCAATGGAAACACCGGAGCTTATTCTTGAGCACAAAGGTCTTGATTACTTAAATTACGGTGAATATAACTCATTTGTTATCGGAGCCGTTGCTGAAAATTCACTTTATCATGATGATTATGATTATTTGCTGATTGATTTTGGCTTTAAGGTGAAGCATGAAACAATAGAAAAATGCGATTATCTTATTCAGTGCTGCGATCAGCATATATACAATATCAGACGCTTTTCGGGAATGAAGGGAAAACATGGTCAGGAACGTTACATCCTGATTAGAAATTATGTGAGTAACGGACTTTCGGGTAAACGTATTCTTCAGGAACTCAAATCGGATATGGTTGATGAAAACGTAATTATTTTACCATATAACGAAAATGATTTTATTCATTCACTAAGAAAACGTTATCCGGCGCAGGATTCGTTTAACGGATGCTCATCAGATATGAAACGCGTGCTTATTGATATCGCGTCCAAAATCTGCCCTGATGCTTCAAACTCCAGGTTAAAGGATGCATGCAGAAAAGCGGCATCCGGAAGAAGTGTTTTTTGGGGGAGAAAAGCATGCTGACAGTTGTTTGGAGCCCCGTGAGCGGGCAGGCCGGAGTAACAACCGGGTTCTGTGCAATAGCTTACCATATGTCGAGACAGTGCGAACTTGGACAGAATGTTCTGATGCTTCGTACAAAACGGAAAAATGCCGCAATTTCGGAGGTAATGGATGCCTCATCGTTCGGAATCAACCGTAGTGATGTTTCCGGAAAGGTTCGCTTTACGTTTGAAGAAATGACAGGGGATAAAAATATTGACCGGCTCCTTATGTCATATGCTGCCGGCCTTCAGCCCAAAAGCATAATAAGAGACAATGTACTGAAACCGGGAAGCTCCCTGCATGTTATTGAGGGAAGCAAAAGCCGACATCGTGATATTTTTGAAAATGAAATGATTAATGTTATTCCTTCGATTTTAAGAGCAGCGAATGATGAATATGCAGAGGTTGTTCTGGAAGCAGAAAGCGGCTACTCGACACTTAATCACACTTTGTTTGAGCTGGCTGACAGAATTATAGTCTGTCTGCCGCAGAATATTTTTGCAATCCGGGCCTTAAGCGGAATGCGAATTCCTGAGGATAAAATCAGCATCATATTCGGAATGTTTGATCCTGATTCTGTTCTTAGCGCAAGAAATCTGGGAAAGCTGTTGCCTTTTAAGTGTCGGACAGGTGTTTTTCCGTATCTTTGCTCAATTAAAAATGCTTATTCCGCCGGGAAACTTTTGAAGGAATTTGAGGAACTGAACTGTTCAGAATACGGTAACGGATTAAATAAAGAATTTGAAAGGGTTCTATCTGTACAGCATGATATTTAAGAATATTATAATAATTCTTTTTCTGCTTCTTCTTGGAATTATTATTGTTTATTTTTCGCTGAAAAGCAGGCTTGAAGAAGCTCCCGGGCCTACGGAGGACCGGTATGGTACAGACATAATAGTCAGGGAAGTCAAGACTTTTTTTAATGATTTCATTGGAACTAAAAATGAAAAACGGTATTTGTTTGACCCTGATGAAATCGAAAAAGAGAAGGAAAGGCTGGCGGTTCAAAATGCAGTCAGAACATGTAGTCATGGCAATATATCTGCCAAGATACTTGTAAAAAAATACATTAAAAACTGGCTGATGAACACCTATCTTTCCGATGCCGGTGAAATAGACAGAATCCTTGATTTTAATAATCCGTCCGGCATCAGGCCTCAGGATAAGTTCGAAATATTGCTCTATTTTTATTCTTTTGAGTATGGGACGGAAGCCGCCCGTATTCTTCTGAACGAACTCCTTGAACTACATAAGCTTCGCGGAAAAATTGAAAATCTGAAGACCTGCATTGATGCGGAAGATGTTTCGCTTCTGTTTGATGAGAAGTCTTTCGTATGTGGAATTCAGGATAAGGCCGAAATCGTTACGCAACTGATTTACAGTAAGTACAAGGGACATGGAATAATTGATTCGCTGAGAGATTGTGACATTGATGGTATTTCGGCAGGCGTTTCGGGGCATGTATCCGTGGAAGCTGTTAAAACGCCTCTCAGTTACGATGAATGGGGCGATACAGCACTTAACAATTATCCGGTGCCCGAAAATTATGATAATATCTGGGTCTTTTTGAGCGGAAACATGATCCGGCTGAGTTTTATGAGTTTCGAAGCTTCTTCGGAGCTTGAGAGGGTATGCAAAAATGTTTATCGCTACAACAGTCCGGGACAGCTTTCTGCTGCCAAAGGGTATATTGCAAATGAAATGCAGGATGGCTCACGTGTAATTGTTGTCCGACCGCCGTTTGCGGAAAGCTGGGCCTTTTTCATCAGAAAGTTTGGTCATCGCGGGATAATGAGGATTTCCGAACTTATACGTGACAAGGGCTGCGAAGAAGTGATTTTACTTCTCAGAATGATGATTGCGGGGTGTCAGGTTTTTGGAATAACAGGAGAGCAGGGATGTGGCAAAACAACCATGCTTAAGGCCCTGATTGAGTTTATTCCTCCCGAATACACGTTACGTGTTCAGGAATTATTATTTGAGCTTCATCTGAGAGATGAATATCCGGAAAGGAATATTATTAGTTTCAAGGAGACTGCTGAAATTACAGGCAGAGAAGCACTGGATCTGCAAAAGAAGACAGACGGGACAGTGAACATTATCGGAGAGGTTGCAACAGCCGCGGTTGCAGGATGGCTGGTAATGGTTTCACAGGTGGCAAGCCGTTTTACTATATTCACACATCATGCAAAAAACACGGACAGCCTTATTTTCGCAATGCGAAATGATCTTATGCTGAGTGCGGGATTTAATAATGAGGCAATTGCGGAAGCACAGGTGCGTAATTCAATCAGGTTTGATGTGCATATGTTTAAGTTTCCGGATGGTAGCAGAAAAATTGTTCGGATCAGTGAAATCATGAGAAATTCCGGGGATGGAGAGTCATACAGAACGCTTGTCGAACTGACTGACTTTGGATATGTTGTTCGAAATCCTATTTCATCCGAAACGGAAAAAGAGATGGCTGAATTTATGCAACCGGAGGAAAAAGCACAATTCCTTAATGCGCAAATGCGCTGGCGCAAAGGAGGAATATATGAAAACAAAACTGCTTAAAATAACGGTTTTTGGCCTTGCTTCCGGAATTGCGCTGATTGGCTTCCTTACATTTTTCAAAGTTGAAGTAACAGGTTATATGCTCGCATCGCTGCTGTATGCCGGTATTTTTATCTTAAATGAAACAACTTTTCAGAAAAATACAAGGAGGAAAGAAAAAGAGTACCTGGCAATTGACAACTTCTTTTCAGATGTCCGAAGGCGGTTCTATGCGCACGGAATGGTTGACGAAGCCGTATTTGATGCTGCATTTGGCCTTCCAAAGGGGTTTATGAAAGAAAATGCCGATGAAATCGCAGATGTGCTTTCGGGCGGAAATATTCGTACTTCAGCCGAGGCATACCGTCGGAAACAGGAAAACCGCTATCTGAAACTTTTTCTGACCTTGTGCATAACGGTCATTGAATACGGAGACCGAAAGGTTAACGGGCAGTCGCTTTTTCTGACGAACCTCCTGAACCTGAAAAATGAATTGCGGACAGAACTTGACGAAGATTCAAAGCTTCGGAGCAGAATGTCGGGAATGGGCTTTGTTTCAGTGGTTCCCGTTCTGTTTCTGGGTGTAATCGAAAGATGGGGATCTGCCAACCTTCCTCAGCTTGAGGCATTCTACTCGGGCACGGCGGGAATTACACTTAAAGCGACTTTGTTTGTCATGTCGGTAATGATTTATTCGGTTTTATGCATCCTTCGCGGAATGATAAAGGATTCAAGGATTGCTATAACCTGTCTTAAACGTTTTTCGGGCAGACGCAGAACAGGAATTTTTTTAAGAAAAGTTGAACTGCGGTTTGGGAAAACATCGAAAAAATTAAGCAGGCTGATATATGAATCGGGTGAAAATATTGAATTGCGGGAGTTGTATCTGGCTAAAATTCTGCTTTTTCTGACCTGTCTGTCTGTACTTCTTGCCACAAGGCTTTTAGGGATGTTTTTCGGAGAAAAAGGTATTCATTTAGCCTTGATCTTTCTGATATCGTTTATTGCGCTTTTTATCCCGGAAATACTGCTTCTTGTAAAGCGGTTTGTTAACAGAATCCGCATGGAGGAGGAAGTTCTTCAGTTCCAGTCAGTCGTTACAATGCTGATGTTTGTGGAACAGCTTTCTGTTTTTGACATTCTGACTGAACTTGAACAGTTTGCAGAGATTTTCAGGCGAAGCATAAGCAACTGCCTGAATGATTTCCATTCCGGAGAGGAAAAAGCACTTGAAGAAATGAGAAATCGTGAAGGCTGTGAAGCCTTCAGAAGACTGGCTGACGGCTTTATTTCGAGTGACAGAATCGGAGTGCGTCAGGCTTTTGATGAGATTGACTCTGACCGTGCTTTCTATATCAGAAAAAGAGAAACCGAGAATCAGCGAAGCATAACGAACAGAGCCGTGCTTGGAAAGTTTCTTGCTTTTATCCCGCTTGTTCTTATTATTGCACTGTACCTGATAGTTCCGTTTGCAAAAGAAAGTATTTCAATGCTTTCTGAAATCAGCGCAGAATTTATTATGTGAAATGAGGACCTATGGAAAATGCATTAAAAGGTTTAATGATGGCTGCCGGTGTTGTACTTACCTGCATGGTAATCGCATTTGGTTTTTATTCCGCTGATGTTGCAAAAGCAACGGCGGCAGAAGAAACAAGAGAAATGGAAGCTTATGAGCAACGCCTTTTTGAAAGCAATTATCTTGCATATGACGGAAGTACCATTACCGGAAGCGAACTGATCAATTTCCTCAGATTTGAGCTGAACCGTAAAATAAACGGTGAAAACTCACTTGCTTATTTTGAAATAAGCGATACTAAAACAATCAGACTGACAGCGCCGGCTGAGGTTAAGGCGCTGACTGACAGCGGCGCAGAAAATTACGTACCTCCTTATGGGGCGTATATTGGGGAAGCAGTCTGGAATCAGGGCACATTGCTTGCCTTGAAGTTCAGACGCGTTACAAATTAAAGATTGGAGAAAAAATATGGAGAATTCATTAAAGGGACTTATTCTTGCTGCAGGAGTTGTAGTAACCTGCATCGTTGTATCAATGGGGTTTTATATGGCCAGAGAGGCTAAAAATGCAACAAACAATGGCATCAGCCAGATTTCCGAGATTACATCCATGAATGATGTTGCAAAGGAAATGTATGACGGACTCAGCATTTCCGGACGTGAAGTAGTAAACATTTTATCAAAATACAATAAAAGCCTTAACGATGGTGAACTTGTTGTTTCCGTAACAACAGGCAAGGGCACAAGCGCTGTTACAACAAATTACCAGGCAGCATTTACAGATGCAAATAATCCGACTGTTTACACAAATGCATCATATATCAATCCTAACGGAGTGTTCAAAACAAGCGTGGTGCATGATGAAAAAGGCATCATCACCATGACCTTTACGCAGGAATCATAAGCGGGAGGAACAGCGTGGACAATGCGGTTGAATTCCTGGAAAGGGCATGTGCGGTGATTATTTTCTGCCTGGCGGCAGGACTGCTTTTCCTTGAATTATCGGGACTTGACAAACTGCTTGCGGTAAGGGTCGCCGGACGAATGTTCAGGATTATAATTTTAGAGGGGGGAACAATCTGAATGGAGTCTTTTGGCAGAATTATATCGATATTATTAACTGTTTTTCTGGTTTTCTTTATTCCCATCGACAGACGTCTTGCATTCGAGACGGACAGAAATCTTGCGATGGTGGAAAACAGGTTGAATGAGCTTTTTGAGAAAATAAGGTTGAAGCATGAAATCACATCATCTGAAATGCTTACAATATATGAGCTTGCTTCAGCGGCCGGAGCACGTCTGCAGATAACAGTCGGAATGGACCGCAATGTTACGGTTCCCGATGATAATTTTTATTACGGTTATCGTGAGTATATGTACAATAACGATATTGAGCAGATTATTGCAGAAGAGGGCAAGTTTGTTCTTCTTTCGGGAGACAGCCTGTCATTGTCCGCAACCCTGAAAAAACGGTTCTCATTAAGTAAACTATTTGACACCGGCAGAAGAAAAATGAATGTCGTGACTGCCGGAGGTATCATATGAGCTCATTTGGGCGATTTACAGACATTCTTATTGCATTTCTGGGTATGTTTATCCTTCCTCTTGTTTTTTTGAATTATGAGGAGGTTAACCGTCTCAGATACATATCAGAAAAAAAGGCTGAGGCCTTTCTTGAAATCACAGCCAATTCCGGAGAAATATCCGAAGAGGTTCTGTTTGACCTGAACATATCGGATTCTCCGGAAAAATACGGCTGTATATTTGAATTAACCGTTACAAGAAATGAGTTTTTTCCCGACAATCCGTCTGAGAGTATTACTGTCAGCTTTTCGCAGAGAGAAGTTCTGTCGCTCCTAAGTGAAAACCCAGTGATACGTCTCAGAGCGGGAGACCGGGTAAGCGTCAGAGTCTATGCGGTCGGTCTTTTTGGCCGGAAAACTTATTTATTAACCGAAATCGGCAAAACGGTTTGAAAAGAAAAAATGCGTTTATTCAATTACACGATTATCTTTTTAATTGTATTTGGGGCAATGGTTTTTATTACAGACCGTAAAGCCTATCTTGAAGAAGCCTCCTCCGACAGGCAGATATTGTTCGAAAATGCATGCAGTGATGGCGTGAAAGCTGCGGCAAGCGTGCTTGCATCGGAAAATGCTGACTCACCGGCGGTGGAGTCCGCTTTCTTTTCCGCTATGGCGGCACGTCTTGGAGTTGAGATGCAGCCGTTCTATCAGGAAAAACTTGAATGGTATGTACCATTAATCTGTATTCTCCGAAATGACTCGTTTGAACTGATTTATACCTCTTTCGATGATGAAGGAAAATATTATCGGAGAAGCCATGGAAGAATACCTTACGGATCTTCTGAATCAGAGCAGCTGTACCTGACAGCGGAAAATGCGGAGCAGTGCATTGTTAAAGTTGAAAAAGCAATCAATGCC
The DNA here is from genome assembly GCA_045627185.1 of Lachnospiraceae bacterium. Lineage (GTDB taxonomy): Bacteria > Bacillota > Clostridia > Lachnospirales > Lachnospiraceae > SZUA-448. The sequence continues at coordinate 4,041 of JAZQNE010000042.1, read as the reverse complement.
GTTATTTCCGGATGGCTTTTCCCTGATGGAGATGAGAGGGTGTGCTTTGACCTGCCCGAATATACAACAGATGCTTATGTACGAAATATTAGCGGCCCGTCCGTGCTGGCCGTTTCTGCTGACCGTGCGTTTGGAAGCGATAAACGCCGGTATGCGGTTTATGCGGCTGAATTAAGCAATGCACGTGAACTGGTTGTTTATGATAACAATGGAAGAAAGGAGATGCATTATTCTGATTGCGAAAGAATCCTTTCGAAAAAGGTTTACAGAATATCTGACTACAAAGAAGCAGCAATTCTTGGCGCATTTCCGGCGCCGTGCTGCGATCCTCTTGGCGCTTATTGTTTTGATTTCTGCGGTTACGACTGACTTTTTTGCTCCGGCTATAAAAGCCGAGGCGGGTGACCATATGCAAACCATCTATTCTCCGACGGGAGATGAGATTTATCAGGTGCTTATAACAGAACAGGGTCAGCTGAGGATTATTGGCCACCATTTCGGCGGAACAAGCAGCAAGGCATATCAGACGGTTGGCTTTTTTGTGGCAATGAAACCTCAGAACCAGGATATCCGGTCTTTTATAAAAAAGGGCGGTAAAGGATATGAACTGCGATTTGATGATAATACGGATAAGTATGTAAAGGATGTTAACGATAACGGCTATATCACCACGACATATTATTTTCCTGACAACTTTCTTTCCGAAATGTTTAGGATTAATAACATATCCGAAACAGCGACAGGTGATTTCAGTTTTTATATCAGTAACATTTTCAGAGTTATTTATTTTCCTCAAGGAAGAGGAAAACCATTTGTTTATACGAGTGAGGCATGTTATTCTCTGGCGGAAATCAGAGCCGCCTCAACCTGGTCGAGTAAGACATATTCCAACTTCACGCATTACTATGATATGAAAATTACTATCAAGCGAAGCTGGGTGAAGAGTATGCCTACACCAACTCCCACAAAGAAACCAACGAATACTCCGACGCCTACAAAGCGTCCGACAAATACACCAACTCCCACAAGGCGCCCGACGAATACACCAACACCTACTCCACACCCTACAAATACGCCGACGCCGCGCCCTACGAACACGCCAACGCCACGTCCGACTAATACGCCTACACCTACTCCCTCAAGCACGCCTACACCGACCCCATTTCAGTGTAAGCTTGTGGCAGGAAGTGATAACAGGAAGTATGTTCAGCTTATTGAACCCGATAAAAATGCAGTGCCGCTGGTTATTGAAAACTGTTCTGAAATGAATGACTTTTATGTAAGGATAGTGAACAATCCGCAGGGTATAGCGGGACAAGGTGATTTAAGGAATGAAATCAGGTTCCCGTTTGATTTGTACGATGATACGGAAAACAACGGAAACGCAGGCAATACAGTGACTATTCCCGCAATGACCTGGTATGAGATAGGAGACGGAGTACATCACCTTTATCCGGCGGGTGAACTGAAAGAAGGAACTTATCTGCTGGAGGGAAGGACAACCTTGAAATCCGGATCGAACAGGGACGGAAATGTGCTCTTGGAAAAAACAGATTCAATCCCTGTTCAGGTTTCGGGGCGTATTACGGATTTTAAGGTATCCGTTGTTTCGGGGAAAGCTTCCGGGGCCGCTTCAGGCCTGTTTTCTTCCGGAACATATAACATAAAAACAACAAACGGGAAAAATGTGTTTTATGCCGGAATCAGAGACCGTTTCGGCCGACTGAACCGGACTGAATTATCACAGCTCCCGCTTTTTACCGATAACTCGGGAACAGAGCTTAAGCTGGAAGTTACCACGTGCGGAAAAGAATCTGAAAAAGGGAATGTCAATGTGAAATTAAGATTTCGCACACCGGAGGGCAAACCGGTTGAAATGTTTTACTATGCTGTTAAAGCTAATGGCGCCAGAACTCTGATGCCTTATGACAGTGAGATTACCATGATGCTTTCCGAAATAAAAGACTCTGAACAAACCCGGACATGCAGGTTCTTAATTCCTAAAAACAGTTTTGCTGTTATAAAAGGAGAACGTGGAGAATATTCGGGACCTGTGATTGTAAACTCTGATATTACACTTGTTTCAGATAAGGGCAAACCTGTACTTTCGTATGCCAACAGTGCAAATGAAGCTGACGGCTTTTGCAATATGTGGCATTTTCAGGAGACTGCAACAGAAATAGCAGATGAAGTCGGACACCGGTATGAATTACTCCCGGGGGATGTAATGATACTGGATGTGGGGACAACATCTGCCATAAGTGGGAATGTTCGTCTTCTGTATTAAGAAATGTGTGAAAGCCCGCTCATATATTAATAAGCCTTTTTTCCAAATCTTCTTAACAATACTATCGGCCTAATTGCGGCTTCTTGGCAGCGGTATCATTTGCGGTTGGAAGAGTGATTTTCTCAAGAAGAGTCAATTCTCTTGATTTTCCGTAATAGAAGAGTGCAACTGTCCCGGGGCCGCTGTGAGCGCCGATAATGGGTGAAATATCTCCAATAACGAAATTAGTGATGCCAAACCGTTCCTGAACCTTTGAGCGGACGTATTCGGCATCTTCCGGGCAGTCACCATGTCCGATGAATATTTCTTCATTTCTGTAATCGAACCCGTCAATGGCAGCGGCCATTGCATCAACAAGGGCATTCAGGGACTTCTTACGTCCGCGGACGTTTCCGACAGCAACAAGACGTCCCTCATTATTCATGTGCATAACAGGTTTTACATTGATAATGGATCCAAGAATTGCGGTTGCTTTTTTTATACGGCCGCCACGCTGAAGGAACATAAGGTCATCAACCGTGAATTCACTGCAAAGGTTCAGTTTATGAGCTTCAAGCCATTCAGCTGTTTCTTCCGGGCTTTTCCCTCTTGCCTGCATTTTCAGAGCCGTTGCAACCAGAAGCCCCTGGCCGAGGGAGGCACACAGGGAGTCGATTACAATTATTTTTCTTCCCGGGTATTCTTCCATAAGTTCCTGCGCAATGAAATTTGAATTGTTATAGGTACAACTGAGTGCAGATGAAAAAGAAATGTGAAGGATATCCATGCCCTGTTCAAGTATTGAAACAAAGAAATCACGAATATCAGCGGGAATAGCGGCAGCGGTTGTTGAAAGGGAACCGTTGCGAAGCCTGTTGTAAAACTCTTTTGCAGGTATATTTCGTGTTCTGCCGAAGGTCTGACCATCAACCGTGTATTCCAAAGGAAGAATGGCAAGGTCAGATTTTTTGATATAATTTTCGGGAAAATCCGATGTTGATTCTGTTGTAATTAAGTATTTTTCCATGTTTCCACCTCTTGATAAAAGAATTAAATACCAAAACTGCGATTAACAATAAACCGATGCCGCGTTTTGCAATAACATTTAATGTAGTTTTCAAAACTACATACAAAATTATAACATACTACATAGACTTGTCAAGATAATTAATTACTGAATTATGAGAATCTCATTGACAGAAGTGATTTACAATTATAAGATGTTCTTATCAGCAATGATAAATACTTATTGGGGAGGTTTTATCCATATGATAAAACTGTTTACAAAGGGCTCGGGAAAGCCTAAAATCTCTTTACTTATTTACTTATCTTAAGCTTGATAAATATGTTGCAATGATTCAAGAAGCAAGATATGACAGCAATATAATACCTGTTTCTGATATTAATGATGCAGATGGTAATCTTTGTGTTGGGCATGGAGGAATTTATTCTGATTTGAATGATGTTGCGAGCTGGTACATAGGCCTTAGCCAGATCCCTGCATTATACCAGCTGCAGAGTGCTTTGAAAGTGATGCCCATGGAAACAAGCGAATATGTGAACAATACCCGGGCATCCGGCTATAACCTGTTTCTGGGATATCCCAATTTTGAAATTCTGGCAGATAACTTTCCGGTTCCGCGGTGGAGTGCCTGGCTAAACGGCGAGTGTGGTGAAACGGTACAATTTATTGAGGGCTATAATTCTAAAACAAGTTGTTATCATACAGATTTGGTTTCTAATGAAAGGGTTTTGACCTATATTGAAAATAAAAT
>JAZQNE010000041.1:0-31777 GCA_045627185.1 Lachnospiraceae bacterium | reverse complement strand
ACAACTCCTTGGCTCACAGAACGACATGGCTACGATCCGACTTGTCAACTATTGAAAGCGCCGTATACCGAACGGTACGTACGGTGCTGTGAGAGGACGGCGGTTAGTCACCGCCTCCTACTCGATTTATTGGTGCGCTGTCGGATTCTCTGTTAAAGGCAGTTTATTGTGCCCCGTCCGTTTTTTGAATTCGGCTCTTGTACAGTGCTATCCCCGTTTGCAGGATTCGGACCTTTTTTGCATAATTTTCAAAATGTTCATTTCCCATCATTTCATGATTGCTTCCGGAATGTGAAAGAATTATAATCTGATTAAGAAGAATAAAAAAGATGTGAAACCGGTTTTCCTGATTTTTCACTGAAAAAAACACGGAGGTTCAGCATGAAATTACCCAAACCCCTCTTTGAAGATCCTATTTACGGCAGCCCTACAGATCCGGTCATCGTATGGAATCACCTTGAAAACATGTGGTATCTTTTTTATACGCAACGCAGGGCAACTGAAATATCCGTGGGCGTTTCATGGGTCCACGGGACGAAAATCGGTGTTGCGGTAAGTAAGGACGGTGCATCGTGGCTTTATCGCGGAACGCTTGAAGGTCTTGAATTTGAGCATGGCACAAACACCTTCTGGGCGCCTGAAATAATTTTTGCCGAGGGCGAATTCCATATGTTTGTTTCTTACGTACAGGGTGTGCCGGTTAACTGGAATTACGGCCGGAAAATGCTGCATTATGTTTCAGACAACATCTGGGACTGGGATTTCAAGGGTGAAATTGACCTGAAATCAGACCGTGTAATTGATGCATGTGTTTATAAAATCAACAGTGATACTTATAAAATGTGGTTCAAGGATGAACGCAACCACAGCCATACAACAGCTGCAATCAGTAAGGATCTGTATAACTGGGAGGTTCTTGGAGAAGAAATTTCCGACTGCTCACAGGAAGGCCCGAATGCTTTTGAATTTGGCGGAACAATCTGGATGGTTTGCGACTTTTGGCGCGGGCTTGCTGTTTACAAATCAACGGATTTCAAGACCTGGGAACGCTGCAGTGATATTCTGAACGATGCAGGGGCTCATCCTACTGATGCGGGTATAGGACATCACGCGGATGTTCTTGTTAAAGACGGCCGGGCTTTGGTTGTATATTTTACAACCCCGGACCTTGACGCACATCTTGAAAAACCTCATAATGAGTTGTACAAGGCATATGTTCAGGTTGCGGAGCTTGCAATTAAGGACGGAAATCTTGTATGTGACAGAAATGCTGAAGTTGATTTCTAATTTGCAAATGCAGAAAAAGCAGAGTCTGATTTTTGTTGGTTGAGTTATTGCATAGCATGATCTGCTATAAAGGAACGTGGGAAAATGGAAGCAAAATTAATTCATTCATTTGATATTTCAGCTGCAGGAAACGGCAAAGGCCTTCTTGGTGATATTAATAACGACGGCAGAATGGAAATCGTTTTTGTTCAGGCAGATTCGGGAATTGATGACCGTTATGTGCCTCATCAGATTACGGCTGTTACCGCTTATTCCCTTGAGGGCGAAATGCTCTGGCAGCATGGGAAGGTGCAGGAAAAAGCCGGTAATTTCGGCTCTGATTTCCCTGCTCAGATTTATGATATTGACGGAGACGGTTTTCTTGAGGTTCTCTGTGTAATGGATAAAAAGTTCACCGTGCTTGACGGGCGTACCGGTGAAGTTAAAGTAAAATATGACCTTCCGGACCCTTATGCGCATGACTGTATCATCATTGCCAACCTTTCGGGCGGCGAAAGGGCGAAGGAAATCATACTTAAAAACCGCTATGAAAAGATGTGGGCCATGAGCAATGATTTTCAGGTGCTTTGGACACATGAAGGAAATATAGGGCATTTTCCGTATGCCTTTGATATTAATGAAGACGGTTTTGATGAGGTTATGGCAGGGTATGACCTGCTTGACCATAACGGGAAAATGCTCTGGTCCTGTCAGAACCTTGAGGATCATGCTGACTGCCTGTGGGTTGCTGACGTTAACAATGACGGCAAATATGAAATGCTTGTAGGTGGCTCTGTTACATGCCTGTATGACAGGGACGGCAAAGAACTCTGGCGTTATGAAGGATCAATTGAGTCCCAGCACGTATGTCCGGGCCACTTCGTAAAGGGTGCGCCGGGGCTTCAGATTGCAGGCCTTGACCGAATCAGAAGAGGAGACGGCTACAAGGGCCAGTGGGACGGAAAAGACGGTATTTTCCTGATTGACAGCGAAGGAAAAGAGCTCTGGAAGGAAGACCGTACCACCAAGGGCTGGCTTACTATTGTTGATCTTTTAAGCAACTGGAACGGAGACGGAAAAGACTACATCCTTGCGTACAGAAGAGGCGGCGGCCTTTGCCCTGCGCTTTATAATTCCGCCATGGAACGTGTTGTTGAATTCCCTAACGATGGTTACGTTCTTCACGGTGACCTGTTCGGACGCGGAGTTGAGGATGTTATTACCTACAATTCAAAAACTCTCTGTATTTATTCGGGCAGAAAAACTAAAATTTCAAAGCCCGGAAGCGGAAAACCTGTTCCGCAGGACAAACGCCTTTATTCATCAACCCTTTATCCGGGCGGTGTTTACCCTAAAAAACAGGGCAGAAAGAAAAGACAGCCCGGCACATTAAGCTTTGGTTTCAAGTATTTTAAGAAAAGCATGCCCATAGCCATAATTGCTGAAATCATGAGCATTCTGGGCATTTTTGCGGAACTTCTGATTCCGCTTCTTTCGGGATTCCTGATTGATTACTGCATTCATTCTGAGAAAGTTAAGGAAGACAGCGGAAGTGTGTTCCACTTCCTTCTTACGGGAAAATACGGGGAAGTTCATACAATGAAGCTGTTCTTTTCCGTTGCGCTTGTTTATTCAATACTTTTCCTGCTTCGAATCGTGTTTATTTATACGCGTGATCTTTTGCAGGAAAGAGTAGGTCTGAACCTTGAAACGGAACTGAGGTATGCGACCTACAGAAAGCTTATGGAACTCGATTCCCAGACCATTTCCGATTACAACTCCGGTGAGCTTCTTCAGATAATGAACAGCGATACAATCATGTTCAAGGAACTGTTTTCGCATCGAATTCCTTATTTCATTGATGCCATATTCATGTTCATTGCAACCTTCATACTGATTGCAACACTTGATTTTTCGTTCCTCATTGCTCCGGCTGTACTTGCTCCGTTTCTGATTATGACGGTTCGTAACTTTAAGAAGCAGGCCAAAATCAATTTTGGTGAAATTCGTGCCAAGAGTGCCAAAATGAATCTTACAACGCAGGAAAACATTGCCGGTGTAAGAATTGTGCGTTCCTTTACAAATGAAGACCTTGAAAAAGAAAAATTTGAGGGCGTTAATCTTGAGTTTAAGACGGCAAGGCTTAATCAGATCTGGCTTTCTTCAAGGTTCGACCTTACCTTCAATGCGATCAAGCAGATTGCATACATCAGTACAATCATCATCGGTGCTGTACTTGTCATGAACGGTAAGCTGTTAACAGGCTATATTCTTACTTCATCCACCTATGTAATGCGAATCATGAACAACATTACAGGCCTTAACAACCATATCTTCAATATGCAGCAGCAGCTTATTGCGGGACTTGCGCTTAAGGGCTTTATGGAGAAGGAGAGTAAGGTCTCTGAAATCGGTGAAAATACGCTCAGAAGCGATGCTCCGCACATTACCCTTACCGATGTTTCCCTTACGATTGACGGCCAGGATGTCATAAAGCACATCAACCTTGACATTCCCTACGGCAAAAAGGTCGGAATCGTTGGTGAGACAGGCTCCGGCAAGAGTGTACTCTTAAAGACGCTTGTGCGTATCAGGGATATTACCGGCGGCCAAATTACAATCGACGGATATGACATTAAGGATTTCACGCTGAAGAATCTGCGTGATATGTACTCCTACGTTTTCCAGGACGTTTTCCTGTTCTCGAATACAATCGAATCAAACATTGCCTTCAGTAAGCCCGACGCCGAAAAGAAGATGGTTACCGACGCTGCCGAACAGGCAAAGGCAAACCACTTCATCGATGCCCTTGCAGACCGCTATGAGACAATTGTCGGTGAAAGAGGCCTTGGCATTTCAGGTGGCCAGAAGCAGAGACTTTCCATCGCCCGTGCATTCCTGAAAAATGCGCCTGTATTCGTACTTGATGATTCCACAAGTGCCCTTGATGTAGGAACTGAGAGGGAACTCTTAAAGAATATCCGTGAGAATTATTCCGAAAAGACTGTTATTATCACGGCCCACCGTTTCTCCTCCGTTGTGGAATGCGATGAAATCATTTATCTGAGAGACAGTGAAATTGTTGAAAGAGGTACCTTTGATGAGCTTATGGCACTCGGCGGAAGCTTTGCAAAGGTATACAACATCCAGCAGGAGCAGCAGCACAGTGTTATTGATTACGATGCTCTGGCAGAGGGGGTGTCTTTAAATGGCTAATCGAAACACCTACTATGAGGATGAAAAAATAAAGAACAAGATAAACTTCAGGCAGCTTGTAAAGACCATGAAATACGTGGTTCCGTACAAAAAGGTGCTGTTCCTTGTGATGGGAATGATGGTAATTGCATCCGTTGTTTCACTTCTCCCGCCAAGGCTTTTGAAGCTTATTGTTGATGAAGTGGTTGTAAATAAGGATTACCGCCAGCTGATTCTTGTTGGGAGCTGTCTGGTTGTCCTGTCCGTAATGGAAATCCTTGCATCGTTCATTCAGGCAAGAAGCATGGGCAAAATGGGCCTTGGCATAATCACAAATATCCGTACCGATATTTTCAACCGCCTGCAGCAGCTGTCATTTGATTATTTTGATAACCGTCCCGATGGCAAAATTGTTGTGCGTGTAACGGAATACATTAACGGCCTTGCTGATTTCTTCTCGAACTACATCATGATGTTTGCAGTTTACCTTGTTAAGCTTGTTGTGGTAACCGTTTTCATGCTTGAAATCAGCCCGCGCCTCAGTCTGATTGTATTTGCAACCGTTATTCCCATGATGACGATTGTGTTTGTTCTTCGTTCTTTCCTGAAGAAAAAATACAGAAAACTGCGTGCGAAGAACTCCAACCGTTCGGCCTTTCTTGTAGAATCCATAATGGGTGAACAGATTGTCAAGAACTTTAACCGTGCGGAGAAGAATCAGGAAACATACAGGGAAATCCATGAAGAAAGCATGAACACATGGTGGAATATTGTGCTGTGGCAGCGAATAAACCATCCTGTTGTAATGATTTTCTGGCACCTTGGAACTCTTTTGATTTACGGTGTTTCCCTTTCAATGATTCTTGCCGGAGATGATATTATCACAGCCGGTGTAATCATTACGTTTACAAGCTATATGGGCGCTTTCCAGGACCCTCTCTCACAGCTCTCAAACATGATTCAGGAGCTTGCGCAGGTCAGCTCAAATATCGAGCAGGTATTTGACACAATCAATTATCCCGTTGACATTCAGGACAAGCCTGATGCCGTAATTCTTGAAAACGTCCGCGGAAAGGTTGATTTCAACGATGTTACCTTCGCTTACGAGGAGGGTGTTAACATTCTTGAGCATTTTGATCTTCATGTAAAACCGGGTGAAACAATTGCCCTTGTAGGCCCCACAGGTGCCGGTAAAACAACAGTTATCAACATGATTACACGTTTCTACGATACACGTGAGGGCAGTGTTACAATAGACGATGTTGACGTTCGTGATGCAACTCTTTACTCGCTTCGTAAAGAGGTTGGCGTTCTTATGCAGGACCCGTTCATTTTCAAAGGTACCATCCTTGACAACATCCGCTACGGTAAGTGGGATGCATCTGATGAAGACTGTATTAATGCTGCAAAAACCATATTCGCTGATAAATTCATTCAAAGGCTTTCGGGCGGATACGGGCACATGCTTGAGGAAAAAGGTGCTGAGCTTTCCGCAGGCGAAAAACAGCTGATCAGTTTTGCAAGAATTGTGCTTAAGAACCCTTCAGTAATTATTCTTGATGAGGCTACAAGCGCCATCGATACTGAAACGGAAAGCCTGATTAAAGAGGCACTTGACGTAATAATTAAAGACAAGACTGCTTTTATTGTGGCTCACAGACTTTCAACCATCAGAAATGCGGACCGTATCCTTTATATCAGCAATAAGGAAATTGCTGAGGAAGGCACGCATGAAGAGCTTATGGCTAAGAAGGGCCTGTATTACGAGCTGGCCAGATGACATAGTCCCGACATGCGAAACCGTATGATTAATAAAGAACGGGCTGATGTAAAAAGTCATGTATCCGAAGCAGGAAAAATAACGGCTGTAAATCAAAGAAAAAATTGATTTACAGCCTCTTTTTTTGACAAATTATAAGGAATGTAGTAAACTGAAAATATCTATAGATTCAGGGGGCTTATTTATGTACAACAGAGTAAGCAAAGTAGGTTTCAAATTTTTTCTATTTGCCTTTTTAACCACAGTTCTCGGCCTTGTGGCCAATTATGTGCTGAACCGTTATTATTATGATTTTGCGGTTGAATATTCAGATTATATTTCACTTGCCATGACGGCAATTCTCTATTATGCGCTGGGTTTCCCGTTCATCGTTCTGCTTACAGGAAATATTCCCATAACCGTAAGGGAAAAAAGCAATATTTCGTTTGGACGTTTTTTGAAATTTGTTGCCATAACAGCAGGTCTTGCAGGAATCGGAACGGTAATCGGAATTGTTCCGCATTATATTCTTACCATGTCGGGTTCTTCGGGACAGCAACTTGAAACAACTACCGACCTTCTGGGAATTGTTTTTGACACAAATCAGTTTATCATGGTTGGTGTTGTCGGAATTCTTGCTCCTATTTTTGAGGAACTTCTTTTCAGAAAGGTTCTTGTTGACCGTCTTTCCGGTTACGGAGAAACGCTTGCAATTGTTGCATCGGGACTTATGTTCGGACTTTTCCACGGAAACTTCCAGCAGGCAGTTTTTGCAGCGCTAATCGGCGGTTTCTTTGCATATGTATATCTCAGAACCGGCAGAATAATTTACACAATCCTGCTTCATATGTGTGTAAATCTTACAACATCCGTCGGAACAGTTACTATTTACAAATGGTTTTTCAGCACGATGGATGACAGTGTTTTGGACGCACTCAATTCAGGTGATTATAATGTTTTGTATGAGGCATTGGCATCTGAGCAGGGTCTGGAAACAATTCTGGCATCTTTGGTGGTTTTCGGATGGCTGATTTTCCTTCTGTCGATGGTTGTAACCGGAATTGTGTTCATTATTATTAGTCTGGTGAAGAAACAGTTTGTAATTATGCCGGTTGAAGGCGAATCGTCAAAGGGAAAACAGGTCGGTGTGATTTTTATTTCATGGGGTATGCTCCTTTTCATTGCCGTATGCGTTTTCGCTTTCTTTAAGACGTATACCGGCATAGTTCCGAAGATTTTTGAGTTTATTGATGATTTTGCAAAGTCTGTACAATAAGAATATTTTTTGGAGGTCATTATGTCTTTATCCCGAAAAGAAAAAAAATACGTACGTGAGCATTTTCAGGGCGTTCTCCACACAACGCTCAATCCCGAAGGCCCGGGCGTAGTAAGAATCCACATGGTTCCCCCACAGTCTGAGGATACTAAGGATTACACCAGTATCGTTATCCTGAACGGTCAGGATATCATCCCCGTGAGTTCATCCTGGAGCATTCTTCTTGCCGAATTTATTAATCAGGTTAATGTTTACAGCGGCAAGGAAATCAGCCCTGATGAGGCTCAGGCAATAGTTAAGGCTACCTGTAAAAGTGTAAAGAGGATTTATCCGTTTATCAGTAATAAACGTCTTGCAGGCGATATTTACACCATTATGGATACCTTCCGTAAAATTGCTTACAACCAGCCGCTTGACAGGAAAATCGGATATCTTTCACTTGGCGAATATGCACCCAATATGCGTGCACCGCACAGAATGGATCTCTGTGTAAGTGCCATGACAAAGGACGGACAGTGGCACTGCAATCAGAAATGTGTTCACTGTTATGCTGCAGGTCAGGTCCGTGCGGGTGAATTTGAACTTTCAACGGAAGAATGGAAAACAATTCTTGATAAATGCCGTGAAGCAGGTATTCCACAGGTTACATTTACCGGCGGTGAACCTACAATGCGTGATGACCTGGTTGAACTTGTTGATTATGCAAAATGGTTTGTAACCCGTCTTAACTCGAACGGAATCAAGCTTACAAAGGAACTTTGTGCACAGCTTAAGAAGGCTTCTCTTGACAGTCTTCAGGTTACATTCTATTCCGCAAATCCTCTTATTCACAACCGTCTTGTAGGTGCCGCACGTTTTGAGGAAACACTTGCAGGCATTGACAATGCTATCGAAGCAGGCATCAGCCTGAGCATCAATACACCGCTTTGTACCGTAAATACTGATTATGTTGAAACACTGAGCTTCCTCCGTGAAAGAGGTGTAAGATATGTTACCTGCTCAGGACTCATAACTACCGGAAACGGTGCAAAGGAAGAATCCGAAAAGCTTCAGCTTTCAACCGATGAAATCAAAAAAATCCTTAAGGATGCCGTTGAATACTGTTATGCAAACGGAATGGAAATCAGCTTTACATCCCCCGGCTGGGTTGAGGATTCCTTCTGTGAGGAACTTGGAATCAAGACTCCGAGCTGCGGTGCATGCTTAAGCAATATGGCAATTACGCCGGGCGGAAACGTTGTACCTTGCCAGAGCTGGCTCTCAGGACTTGTTCTTGGCAATATGTTAAAGGATGACTGGGATACAATCTGGAATAATCCCGAATGCGTGAAGAGAAGAGATTTTTCAGCACAGATGACAGGAAAATGTCCGCTTAGAATATCTGCTGATTAATGATATCCGGGCGGAAATCGACGAATGAAAATATTAGGAGACTATCTATCATGAAAAATAAATTCAGGTTTTTGATTATAGCACTGATAGCAGTTGTTTTTGCCGGTATTCCTGTTACAAAGGCCAATGCCAAGGAACTTGACCGCATTAAGAATTATACTATCCATGCGAATGTAAATGAAGATGCAACTGTTACACTTAAATATCATATTGACTGGGAAGTTCTTGATTCCACATCCGAAGGCCCGCTTGAGTGGGTTAAAATCGGTATTCCCAACGATAAAACAATCACTTACAGAAAACTTACGGATAACATCAAATCGATTAAAACTACTTCTTCATCAGGCGAATATTTTGTAAGAATTGATTTTGACCGTGCCTACAAAAAGGGTGAGGTTGTATCGTTTGAATTTGAAATTGTTCAGGATTATATGTACCAGATGAACAAATATGAGCAGGGATATACCGTTTTTGAATATATCCCGGGCTGGTTTGATGAAATCAAGGTTGAAAACATCACTGTTTACTGGGCAACGGAAAGGGCAACATCGGGAAGCCCCACCTGCACCAATAAGGACGGTTATTTCACCTGGAAATCATCACTTGGCTTTGGCGAAATAATGAATAACGGCTCACCGATTTCCGTAACTTATCCCAATGAAGCATTCATGTTTGATGCAAATAAAACCATCAGAATTAATGACGGAAGCAATTCGGGATCGTCAGACAGTGATGCCGGAGCAATTCTGGGTTTTGTTATTGTTGTTGCTATTGTTATTTTCTGTGTTGCGGCTAACAATTCGAAAAAGTATAACAGCGGTGCAAGCTTTGGCACCGAATATGATAAAAAGATTACACGTACAAAGGTTACCTATTATGCAAACTGCCCGGGTTGCGGAGCTGTCCGTGAGGAAGGCAAGGAAACATGTGCATATTGCGGACGCAGCATGATTCAGAGTGAAGAGAAGATTGAAGAGAAGGACGTTCCCAAGGCTGATAAGGGCAAATATGATAATGACGGTCTTTTCTCATATAATTCAATCCCGAATACTTACGTAAGAGTTCATGTTACCAAGGTTCCCCGTCCCGTATCACGTACAAGCTACAGCGGAAGCAGTACACGTTCACACAGTTCATGTGCTCACAGTTCATGTGCGTGTGCCTGTGCATGCGCATGTGCCGGCGGCGGACGTGCGGGCTGTTCTGCAAAAGATTTCTATAATACAAATCTGAAACTCAGAGATCTTATGCTTCGAGATGCATTTGGCAAAAAAAATTAATAAAATAAAGTAAAAATATTCATTTTTATGATTTAATATGAATGACAAAATGCCGATATTGTTATATAATAGAATAAGTGGATTTGTGAAAATAATAACATAAACCTGCTTAGCGGTTCCTTAAAGAAAAGTATTTTAGGAGATAATCATGCGTTTTCTGAAAAAGAACTACAAAATCATTATAGTGACGATTCTTCTTTTTGGCACTTTTATGCTTCAGCCGCTTACTACGCGACAAATGGCCATGGGAAAAGAAATGCTTGAATTGGGGCCTGTTTGTCTTCCGATGCAGACTGTTCAGGGAATTATTCAGTCCATGCTTTTAATGCTTTCAATTATGCTTGTATGCTTTGACTATAAAGCGGGCAGCATAATAGCAATCAGTTTTATTGTCATGTCTGTATTCACCATGCTGAGAAAACTGATTTTTAATAATGAGACTGCTGTTATTCCCGGTATCTGCAACAGTCTGATTTCATTGTTTTCGGTTATTTTTATCGGATATCAGCTGAAGAAGAGGGATTTGCTTGCTGTCAAGGATGATCTTACAAATCTTTTCAACAGACGTGGTCTTGAGCAGAAAGCCGAACATCTTGCAAGTCAGCAGAAGCTTAATGCGATTGCATTTATTCAGATTAAGGATTTCAGAAATATTAATGATAATCTTGGCCATGAATATGGTGATGCAGCTCTTTGTATTATTTCGGAGCGTATGAAGACAGCACTTGCAAAGACCGGTATTCCCGCTCATATCGATGGTACCGAATTTGCTGTTGCAATTCATGACACGCGTAATGTTCCCGCTGTTTGTAATCAGATTATTGAAGCAATCACAACCAAACTTGTTTTTGAGAAAAACGGTGTTACAATCAACGGTTATCTGTCGGCTTTCATCGGTGTTGCTGTTTACGGCAAGGATACAAGGGATTTGGAATCTCTTATGAAATATGCCGACATCGCCAGCTATAATGCAGTTAAGCAGCGTAAGGACAAAGTTGTTTTCTTCAGTCAGGAAATGCTTGATGAATCAGTTACACGTGCGGCTACAATTGCCAATGTTAAGGAAAGTCTTGAAAATGACTATTTCTACCTTGTATATCAGCCGCAGTACCAGCTTGGATACAAGATTCTCCGTGGTTTTGAAGCTCTTATCCGCTGCAAGATGCCGGACGGCACTTTTATAAGTCCCGGAGAATTCATTCCGATTGCAGAGAAAACAAATCTTATTCTTGAGATTGATAATTATGTTCTGAAACGTGCTCTTACAGAGTTCAAGCCTGTTTTGAGCGAGTCAAATAATGATTTCACGCTGTCGGTTAATGTTTCCGCAAAGAGTATGTCTCTTCCGGGCTTTGACAGAAAGATTGCAAATCTTCTTTCTGAAACCGGTTTCCCGGCAGAAAACCTTGAGATTGAAATCACTGAGTATTCATTCTCCGAATCTCAGGAACACACATATAACAATGTTGTTGCTCTTCGTAACATGGGTGTTCAGATTGCGCTTGATGATTTCGGAACCGGTTACACATCCCTTGAGCAGTTGCTTAAGCTTCCCGTAAATCTGCTGAAGGTTGATAAGTCCCTGGTTGACAACATTGAAGATAACCGTGTGAACCGAGACTTCATCGACTCGGTTATTTACATGGGTCACCTGATTGGCTGCGATGTAATTGCGGAAGGTGTTGAAAGTGAGAGTCAGCTCCAGCTTCTGAAAGACCATAACTGTGATTATGTTCAGGGCTTTGTATGGAGCAAACCTTTGCCTTTTGATGATGCAAAAGACCTTGTAAAATAAGATTTACAGGACAGAAAGTGTTGATAAAAAGTTTAAGGTTATAGGACAAAACGTGTTGATAAGAAGTTTAGAGTTATAGGACAAAATGTGTTGATAAAAACCGTCTTCATCCCTTAAAAATGGGGCTGAAGACGGTTTGTTTTTTTAATGTGTATTATCGCCGGGGGGCGAGCTGCGTGGAATATTCTTGCAATTTTATCTTCCGTAAAGCCTTGTTGATGCGGCAATTTTTTCTGCAAGTTTACTGTCTGCTTCTTCGGGAAGAAGCCTGAAACGCCAATTGCCCGAAGGAGTTCCCGGAGTATTGATTCTGCATCCGTCACCAAGGTTCAGATAATCCTGAATCTGTGCAATGAAAAGTATTGATACCGAACTCATTCCGCCACGGATTATACCTTCATTAAAGCCTTCTTCAGAGTTGAGACCAAGGTATTTTACGGCGCAGGCAATATCATCCGCTGCGGCCTCGGTTTTCCAAAGGGCAAGAGGAGCATTATCGTGTGTGCCCGTGTAGCAGATGCAATGCGGTTCATAAGCATGCGGGAGATAATCGCTGGAATCCCGTGAATCAAAAGCAAACTCGAGTACTTTCATTCCGGGAAGGCCGGAATCGGAAAGCAGTTTGGCAACTTCAGGTGTGGGATAACCAAGGTCCTCGGCAATAAAGTCAATATCTCTGAACCAACCTGTAAGCTTACCTACAAGGTCCATTCCGGGGCCTTCAACCCAGTGGCCGTTTCTTGCGGTTGTTTCACCGTACGGAACCGCCCAGTAGCTTGCAAAACCGCGGAAATGGTCAATTCTTATAACATCAAACAGTTTTGCGGCGCCGCCGACACGGCGAATCCACCATTCGTAGCCGCTTTCACGCATCCTGTCGTAATTATAAATTGGGTTACCCCAAAGCTGGCCATCAGCGGTGAAATAGTCCGGCGGAACGCCCGAAACCTCAATTGGGAGGTTGTCTGAGTTGAGACGGAACATCTCAGGCTCGGACCAGACATCTGCGGAATCAAGTGCGACATAAATCGGAAGGTCGCCTATTATGCGGATTCCAAGGCTGTTTATATATTGTTTGAGATTTGTCCACTGTTTGAAGAACAGGAACTGAATGTATTCATAAAAGTTTACATCGCCGGATAATTCCGAGCTGTATTTTGCAACTGCCTCGGGACGGTGCAGACGAATGTCTTCATCAGGCCACTCAAGCCATGATACCATACCGAAATGGGCTTTTACGGCCATATAAAGCGCATAATTTTCAAGCCAGTTTGCGTTTTCACTTTTGAAAGCATCAAAAGCATCACGGTCTTTTTCAAAACCGCGGTTAAAAGCAAGCCTGAGAACCTTGAAACGGTTATCATAAACAGTACCGTAATCAACATTTCGCGGGTCATCACCAAAATGAAAGCTTTCAATTTCGTCTTTTGTCAAAAGACCGTCAGAAACAAGCATATCAAGGTCAACAAAATATGGATTGCCTGCAAACGTCGAAAAACTCTGATAGGGTGAATCACCGTAGCTGGTAGGCCCTAACGGCAGTACTTGCCAGTATTTCTGGCCTGATGCTTTTAAGAAATCGGCAAAATCGTATGCGGCTTTTCCGAAAGTCCCAATTCCGTAAGGAGACGGAAGAGAAGATATAGACATTAAAATGCCGGCGGCACGTGTAATCATGGTATTCTCCTTGGTGGTTGATCAGATGTTGGAAACGTTATCGGTAACGTTTCCAACATCTGATTTTATAATACCTTTTTAGGATTTCCTTGTCAATCGCAACTTTCAATTTCTCAAAAAATTTATCTTACCTTATTTTTGGGATTATGTGATTTTTTAAGGTAACTGAAAATTTTCATTTCAAAGAATTACCATAATTTATCCCGTGTAGTAACTTGAATAAGGTAATTTTGAGCCTCTTTTTTGAATTTGAAGTTTGCTTTTTCAAATGTTTGCTTAAATCAGGCTTGTAAAGGGCATTTTTTCTCTTTTTTTTACCATAAATTTTTATTTATTTTTTATTTTAAGGTACGCGAAAAAAACGTTACCTTGCAATTTTTCTTTTTAATCAAATTAAGGTAACATTTTGAAACTGATTTTTTTTGTTACCTTATTTTTGTTTGATTCTTATTCTGTAAAGGTAAATTAGGTTTCATGGTCTGTACATACAATAACAGACACCTGTTGGGACTGACATATGGTGTGTACATAAAACAAGACACCTGCTTTGACTGATAATTTCAGTAAAAACAGGTGTCCCGGAAATTTCTCTTTGTTCCGGTAATAACATATATCCGGTACTTTTTGATTCGGTTGAAAACCCAATTTGATTTTCTGCAGTTTATTTATAAATCCGAGCAGATTTTAATAAATCTCAAACAAGTTTTTCTCAGATTTCAAACAGATCGCTGTAAGCCTTGAGAGCACCGTCAGTGTCATGAGCAAGAACACGTTTTGCAAGTACTTTTCCAAGCTGAACACCTTCCTGGTCAAAGCTGTTGATGTTCCATACGAAGCCCTGGAACATAATCTTGTTTTCAAAGTGTGAGAGGAGTGCGCCAAGTGCTTCGGGAGTAAGTGACTTGCCAATGATAATGCTTGAAGGACGGCCGCCTGCGAAATACTTGTTGCGGTTTTCGTCATCTTTACCGCATGCAAAAGCAATAATCTGAGCGGCTACGTTTGCGCAGAGCTTCTTCTGGCTTGTGCTGCCCTGAATGAGAACATCTGTGCCAAGCTGGCTGTCAAGGAATCCGATGAACTGAAGAGGAATAATGTCAGTTCCCTGATGAAGCAGCTGATAGAATGAATGCTGGCCGTTTGTGCCGGGTTCACCGAAAATAACAGGACCGGTCTTGTAATTTACGGGATCACCAAAACGGTTAACAGATTTACCGTTTGATTCCATATCTGCCTGCTGAAGATGTGCGGGGAAGCGGCTTAAAGCCTGAGAATAAGGAAGAACGGCTGTTGTGCCGAAGCCCAGGATATTTCTTTCATAAACACCAATAAGAGCATCAAGCATTGCAGGGTTTTTGAAGATATCGGGATTGGTATTAAGCTTGTCTTCTTCTGCAGCACCGTTCAGGAAACGTGCAAATACATCAGGACCGAAAGCAAGTGAAAGAACGGCACCGCCTACAGCTGAGGTTGAAGAATAACGGCCGCCAATGAAGTCATCCATGAAGAAAGCTGCAAGGTAATCACTGCTCTTTGCAAGAGGAGAGGTTTCACTTGTAACGGCGATCATATGCTTTGAAGCATCAAGGCCGGCCTTTGCAAGAGCATCCTTAACGAAGGACTCGTTTGTAAGAGTCTCAAGGGTTGTGCCTGATTTGGAAACAAGAATGAAGATTGAGTGAGCTACATCAACGGAATTGAGGACTGCTGCCGCATCATCGGGGTCAACGTTGCTGATGAAGCGTGCTTCCATCTTGAAGCAGTTGTTTTTCTTTGCCCAGTTTTCAAGAGCAAGGTACATTGCACGGGGACCAAGGTCTGAACCGCCGATACCAATCTGGACAACTGTGGTGAATTTCTCACCCTTTGCATTTGTAATTTCGCCGTTATGAACTTTGTTTGCGAAAGCAGCAATCTTTTTCTGCTCACCAACATAGAAATCACGCTTGTTTACGCCGTCTGCAACAACATCGTTGCCGAGCTGGCCGCGGGTAAGCTGATGAAGAACAAGGCGCTTTTCACCGGTATTGATTACTTCACCGTTGTAAAGAGCTTCGAATTTCTGTGTAAGTTCTGCTTCTGAAGCAAGTGCTCTGAGGGCATCAAGGATGTCGTCATTAACAGCCTTTGCCGCATAGTTAAAGGTAAGGCCTTCTGCCATGGGAACGTTGTATTTTTTTACACGTTCTGCTCCGGCTTCACCTGCCATGGCCTTTGTAAGGTCAACGCGTTCGTCAAGCTTCTGAAGCTTTTCAAATGAATCAAGAGTGTCAAGATTCTTCCAGTTAATCATTTTATTTTCCTCCGGTTTCATAAAAAACAGCTACGACAAAAGCCGCAGCCGTATTTGTTTTTATTCGTTTTCACTGGGTTCGCCAAGGTAATCAGTTGATGATACTGCTGCCGCAACAACTACCGCAGCTATTATAGCAATGAGTACCATTACTCCAAAAACACAAAGACCGATTATTGCTCCTGTTTCCATAAAAATGTCCTCCTTGTTATCAACTTAAAAAATTATAGCATTATGTGGAAAAAAATACAAGGGAGTTTTTATAAGGATTAATGCAAAGATTTTACGGGAAATAAGGAAGGATTTTTACGGGGAATAAGGAAGGATTTTTACGAGGAATAAGGAAGGATTTTTACGGGGAATGAGGCAGGAGTTTTACGGGAATAAGGAAGGATTTTTACGGGGAATGAGGAAGGAGTTTTACGGGAATAAAGCAAGAATTTCATGGGAAATAAGTCAGGAAAATGATGAAGCTTACAAAGGAAAGAAGAGCCCTGCGTATATTGAAAACACCCGGGCCATATGATAAAATAAAACAATACAGGATTTGGCGTGTAACCTGTCAGATGAATGAAGTTTGCGGATAAAGACGTTTTCACGTTCACTATCCGTAAAGTGGAGCAGAAAAGATGAAACAGCAGTGGAACATGGATGAAATCTCAGACGGAAAGCGCTACAGCGCACATGACCTTGTCCGCATCGGGTGCGACGGATGCGGCGGGGGGGCGGACTGCTGCAGGGAGACCGCAGACACAATAATTCTTGACCCATATGATATGTATGAACTGCAGGCAGCAACCGGATACACTTTTGAGAAACTCTACGGGGCTTATTTGGGCCTGAGAGTTGTTGATGGCATCATTCTGCCCTTCCTTGAGAAAAATGAAAATACGGGTGCCTGTGCGTTCTTAAACGCAGATGGCCGATGCACGGTTCACAAACATCGTCCGGGCTTCTGCAGACTGTTCCCGCTCGGGCGTATTTATGAAGATGATTCATTCAGCTATTTCCTTCAGGTTCATGAGTGTCCCTGCAATGTGAAGCCGAAAACCGAAATATCGAAATGGCTTGAGATTCCGAATCTTGGGACATATGAGAAATACATTCTTGAATGGCACAGATTACTTGAAAAAGAGCAGGAGACCGCTTCGAAGCTTTTGGCAGAGGAAGGTAAGGAGCAGGAAGCAGGGGACCTGTCCATGCGGCTTTTGAAAACATTTTTTATAACCCCGTATGATATCAATACGGATTTCTATCTGCAGTTCGAACAAAGGCGGCACGGGGCATAAAAGTCCCGAAAACGGTGATGCCGGCTGCCGTTGATAATAAAAAACATTAAGCGTTGGCTTTGATAATAAATAAACATGAGAGGTAAAAATGATTTATATAGGCAATCACTTATCAGCATCGGACGGTTTTCTTGCAATGGGAAAAGCCGCACTTAAACTTAATGCAAATACTTTTGCATTTTTCACAAGAAATCCGCGCGGCGGAAGCGCAAAGGCCATTAACCCGCAGGATGCGCAGGCACTTCTGGATTTGTGCAAAGAAAACGGCTTTGGCCCGCTTGTAGCGCATGCACCTTATACACTTAACCTCTGCTCGGACAAGCCCGACATCAGAAAATTTGCGGCCGATACGTTCGCTGATGATCTGAAGAGAATGGAATATCTGCCCGGAAACTATTATAATTTCCATCCCGGTTCACACGTAGGACAGGGGGCAGATCTTGGAATAGAGGTAATTACCGAAGTTCTGAACGCTAACCTTTCCGAAAATCTGTCAACAACCGTTCTTCTTGAAACAATGGCAGGAAAGGGCAGTGAAGTCGGAAAAACATTTGAAGAGATTAAGCGAATTATAGACGGTGTTCAGGTTAAGAGCCGGCTGGGCGTGTGTCTTGATACCTGTCATGTATGGGACGGTGGCTATGACATCGTTAATAATCCTGATAAGGTGCTTGACGAATTTGACCGTGTAATCGGGCTTGATAAGCTTAAGGCCGTACATATGAACGATTCAATGAATGACCTTGGTTCACACAAGGACCGTCATGAGAAAATAGGTTTCGGTAAAATAGGTTATGAAGCCTTTGAGCGGATTATAAACCATCCCGTGCTTCAGGGAAAACCTTTTATTCTTGAAACGCCTAACGATGATGCCGGCTATGCCGCAGAAATCGCATGGGTGAGAGAGCACAATAAATAATGCACTCACAACAAATAGTTCATTCGCAACAACAACAAATAAAGCATTCACAACAAAATTATTGAAAAAGAACTTCACTTGCATTAGAATTAATTTGTATTTGGGCCGATGTCGGCGAATGCAGTGAGGATTATGTAAAATGACATCGGCAAATATTCTGAAAGGACGAAAAAAATGTACCCATGTCCCAATTGTGCAGCCGGGCTGCGCTTTGACATCGAAACACAGACTCTTGCATGTGACCATTGCGATTCGCATTTTGATCCGTACGTTATAGGACGTGAAAAAGATGCCGTTGAACACAATGACTTTGAGGTAACCGTTTTCACCTGTCCGCAGTGCGGAGGCGAACTCATAAGTGCAGATGACACCATTGCCACATTCTGCAGTTACTGTGGCGGAACAACGGTTCTTGACAGCCGTATCGAAAAAGAAAAAAGACCTGACAAAATCATTACCTTCAAAAAGACGAAGGCGGATTGTAAGGCAGCCTACGGAGAATTTGTAAAGAAGGCTTTTTACACTCC
The DNA here is from genome assembly GCA_045627185.1 of Lachnospiraceae bacterium. Classification (GTDB taxonomy): domain Bacteria; phylum Bacillota; class Clostridia; order Lachnospirales; family Lachnospiraceae; genus SZUA-448. The sequence continues at coordinate 13,109 of JAZQNE010000041.1, read as the reverse complement.
CAAAGAGTTCCGGGATCCCGAACAGCTCGAAAAATTCCGCGGAATTTACATGCCCTACTGGGTTTATGATTTCAAGACCGATGCCAGTGTCTGCTTTGACGCAAAGAAATCATACCGTGAGGGTGATTATGATTGCGTTGACCGTTATTGCGTTTACGGACATGTCTCCGGTGAGGTGAATAACATCGTTTATGATGCATCCTCGAAATTCTATGACAACCTGAGTGAGGGCATAAATCCTTACAATGTTGATTCGTTCCAGAAATTCACCCCTTCATTTTTCAGCGGTTTCTATGCTGACTGCGGGGATGTTGACAGTGCCGTTTATGAGGATGATGCCTGCAATCTTGCAAACCGTTACAATTCCTCAAAGGTATTGTGCGCAAAGGAAGCTTTACCCTTAACGGTAGACTCGGACAATAAAGGCAAATTGTTTGACCAGACAACTCCTACCGAAACAAAAACATCAATTGCGATGCTGCCGGTATGGTTCCTGTCATACAGAACAAAAGATAAAAAAGTCGCTTATGCCGTTGTAAACGGTCAGACCGGTAAAGTTGCGGGCGACCTTCCGGTTGATAAAAAGAAATTCTTTGGTGTATCGGCAATTGCAGCACTTATTCTTTTCGCCATTTTTTCATTGTTTACAATGAAACCGGCCACAATTCTCTTCACTGTGCTTGTTATTTCAATCATAGTTTTCCTGATTTCGAATTCACAGATGAAAAAGGTTCTGAAGAAGGAAAGACTTGAAGATGACCAGGGCGTGAACTACATTCGCGAACTCCAGAAGGAAATGGAAGCCGATAAAGCCGCAAAGGGTTCGGATATTCCTGACATGGCTGTCGCTTCCGAAGAAGAAGTAGACGAATATGTCAAATCGCGGAACCGTGCCATTCGCTGTGCTGCAGCCGTAAATTCCGCCGAAAAGGCAGCGGCTGAGAAAAAGGGCAGCTGTGGCGGATGCTTTGCAACAATTGCTCTCTGTGTAGCAGCTATTGCACTGACATGGATTATTCTCCCTTCGATTATCGGTGATCTGTTCAGAGCTTACCAGACAGCCGAAAATATAATATTCCTGGTGGGAATTCTGCTCGGTCTTGCACTCTGCATCGTATTTATGGTGAATATGTGCAGAACAGGCAACCCGCTTAAAAACAAAAGGCTTACAAAGGATGAAAAGAGCGACAACGGTAAAAAATTCCTCAACAAGCTTAAATACTGGATTGTTATTGCCGTTTCGGTTGTTGTTCTGATTGTCGATCCTGTTGAAGATTTTATTTATTACGGTGCTGTTATTTTCTGCATCGCAATGGTAATCTTTTCTGAAATCCAGCTTATTAACCGTTTCAACATTCTTGCAACCCGCAAGCTTCCTCAGCTTGGAAGAAGAGGAGGTGATGAAAATGCGTAAACTTTCACGTTTCTTAATTGCTGCATTTTCATTCATAATTGCGGTTATGGTGCTTCCGTGCCTTAATGCAAAAGCAATGGAACTGAATGCGGAAACAGTTTATATTAACCCGGATACCGGTTACAAGGTTCTTATTTCTGACGGGGCCGGTCTTTTTAAGCAGAATGAACTTGATTTACTTGCACTTGAAGACATGTACCCGATTACACAATATTGCGACTGTATCCTATTTACGACAAATGTCAACCCTTACAGCAGTACAGAATCAAAGCCCATGGCCAAGGCCCTGTTTGATAATTACGGCCGGAACTTTGTATGCTTCATTATTGATATGAAAACGCGCGACCTGCGCCTTCAGAGTCCTGACAATTCAAACAGTGTTCTTGACAGGAACAATAAGCTTCTGACTGATGCAAAGTCGGATTCAATTATGGATAATGTTTTCCGTTATGCATCAAACGGTGAGTGGTACACATGTGCACACGAAACCTTTGACCAGACTTTGCGTGTTCTTTCCGGAAGAAAAATTGCCGAGCCCATGCGCTATATCAGTGCAGCCCTTCTTGCAGTTGCTGTTGCGCTTCTGGGAAACTTTACTGTTCTGAAAATATCAACCGTTAACTGGGACGAAACTTCGGAAGATCTTCTTAAAAATGTTAAGGATGCAGATCTTGATGTTTCGCGCATTAAGGCAGATATTACAAAGAAGAGCAGGACATATGCCCCTTATACAAGCTCGGGCGGAAGCAGCGGCGGTGGCGGCGGACATTACAGCGGCGGACATTCCGGCGGAGGTGGACATTCCGGCGGTTCGTCAGGCGGAAGCCATCATTTCTGATATAAAAAAACGGGGAAAACCGGTCTGCAGAACTTTGAAGCCTGCAGAAAAAATGATTTTCCCAAATAATCTGCGGAGATTTTATGAATTTACTTGTTGCAGACCAATTGAAAAAAAGCTATGGTGCAGACACCCTTTTTGAGGGTGTCTGCTTTGGTATCAATGAGGGTGACAAATGCGGACTTATCGGTGTAAACGGTACAGGCAAATCCACTCTTCTGAAAATCCTTGCAGGACTTGAGGAGAGCGATTCCGGAACGATTACAAAGCGTACCGGACTTAAGATTGCTTACCTTCCGCAGACGCCCGAATTTGATGATTCCATGACCGTTTTGCAGAACGTAATCTATGGGAAAAAAGCAGATACCGATTACAGAAACCTTGAAGGTGAGGCAAGGGCGGACCTTCTGAACCTTGGCATAGAGAACCCTGATGCCGTTCCTTCAACACTTTCCGGCGGCCAGCGCAAGCGTGCCGCACTTGTAAGAACGCTGCTTACCGATTCGGAGCTGCTGATTCTTGATGAGCCTACAAACCACCTTGATGCTGCCATGACCGAATGGCTTGAGGAAACACTTAAGAAATACAGGGGAGCATTCATCTGCATTACGCATGACCGCTATTTCCTTGATGAAGTTACGAATAAGATTTATGAACTTGATAAGGGCAAGCTTTATTCTTACGTTGCAAACTATTCGCGTTTTGTCGAACTGAAGGCTGAACGCGAGGAAATGGAACTTGCAACCGAACGCAAGGCAAAAACGCTATTCAAGCAGGAACTTGCATGGATGCTTCGCGGCGCGCGTGCCCGTACAACAAAGCAGAAGGCACATATTCAGCGCTTTGAGGCACTTCGTGACAGAGATAAAATTGTCGAGACAGAGAATGTTGAGATGTTTTCAGCCTTTTCCCGCCTTGGAAAAAAGACGCTTGAGGCCTACAACCTGCATAAGGAATATGGCGGAAAGACAGTGGTTTCGGACTTTTCTTACATGTTCCTTCAGAATGACAGAATTGGTATTATAGGACCGAACGGCTGTGGAAAGTCCACGCTTGTGAAAATGCTGACAGGCGAGCTTCAGCCGGACAGTGGGCATATTGATTTTGGCATTACCGTAAAGTTCGGCTATTTTGCGCAGGAGTGCGATTTCTCTGATACCTCCGTGCGTGTCATCGATTATGTGCGTGACATTGCTGAAGTAATCTATACGAAGGATGGCCCCATAACCGCCTCCAAAATGTGCGAACGCTTCCTGTTCAACGCTGACAAGCAGTATGCGTCTGTTTCAAAGCTTTCGGGCGGAGAGAAGAGGCGTCTGTACCTTCTGAGCGTGCTTATGGAGGCACCTAACGTCCTTATCCTTGATGAGCCTACCAATGATCTTGACATAATGACTTTGACAATTTTGGAGGATTATCTGCAAAGCTTTGAGGGCATAATTATTGCTGTCTCACATGACAGATATTTTCTCGACAAACTTGTAAACCGTATTTTCTATTTTGCGGAAGATGGTTCAATCCGTCAGTCCGAAGGCAATTACACGGATTACCGTAACAGAATTCTTGATGAAGAAGCGGAAAAGAAGCAGAATTCCGGCGGAAGCAGCAGTGCGAAAGCGAATGGTCCGGCAAGCGGAAACGCCGGTGCTTCAAACGCAAAGTCATATCGTGAGAATGCCCCTAAGAAGCTCAGATTCACTTATAATGAGCAGAAGGAGTTTGATACGATAGATGAAGTGATTGCCGGTCTGGAAGACAAAATAAGCGCACTGGATGCTGAAATAGAGGCATCCGGCACAAACTACCAGAAGCTTAATGAACTGATGGCTGAGAAAGAGAAGACAGAGAAGCTTCTTGAAGAAAAAATGGACCGTTGGATGTATCTGACGGAGCTTGCGGAGAAAATTAAGGCACAATAAATTATGGTAAAGCAAAACCGCCCGTCCTAATGGATGAGCGGTTTATTTGTGTTTATGAAAACTTTTTTATTATATATTCTTTCCAGGCATTATACTCGGTTTCAAAGTCGGAGCTGAAGGGCTCTGCCGGCGTGGGGGTTTGTGTTGGAGTGTCGGTTAACGTTGGTTCTTTTTTATCGCAAGCAACGAAAAGTGTACATAAAAATATAGAAAGTGTACAAATGATTTTTGGTAAGAGTTTCATTGACGAAGCCTCCGATATTATTGCTAAAACAGATATTAAATCAAGTTCGACCGTTCCTCCCCGGGGAGAGGAACGGTCGCTTTATTTTAGGCAGTCATGCCAAAATACATATTGCTTTTGAAGGCCGGATTATTCTGCAGTCAGTTCGCTTTCAGCACCTTCTGATGCATCAGCAGCTTTGTTGCCTGTTGCAATCTTTCCGCCGATGATTCCTGCAAGGAGTGACTTTAAGTCAATGCCCATGCTGGTTGTAAGACCCTCTGAAATCTGAGTGGTTGAGCTTACAAGGTCAGAGATAAGCTTTGTGTTATTGCCTTCACCGTACATGGTGATCTTGTCAACCTTGGTAAGAGGCTCAGCAACGTTCTTAGCGATTTCAGGCAGTGCCTGCATAATCATTTCGATAACAGCTGCATCGCCGTACTTCTTCATAGCTTCTGCCTTTTTATCAATACCTTCGGCTTCTGCAACAGCTTTAAGACGGATAGCCTCAGCCTCTGCTTCACCGACTGCACGGATACCGGCAGCGTTCTGCTCCTGCTCATAACGCTTTGCTTCAGCTTCTTTCTGACGTGTGATCAGTTCAGCTTCTGCACGGCGCTCTGTAGCATATTTCTCAGCATCGGCCTGCTTGCGGATTTCAGCATCAAGGCGACGCTCTTTAAGTGTGATTTCACGTTCAGCAAGTTCTGCTTCCTTCTCACGACGTGCGATATCAGCATCTGCAGCAGTAACTTCGATGGTTTTACGCTGGTTCTCTTCCTGAATCTTGTAAGCAGCATCGGCAACAGCTCGCTTGATATCAGCGGCCTGCTTCAGTTCTGACTGCTTGATCTGCAGTTCGTTCTGCTTGATAGCGATGTCGGTATCGGCAGCAACCTTTGCTTCGTTAGCAGCTCTTGAAGCAGCAGCACGTGCGATTTCAACGTCTCTGTCAGCCTCAGCCTTTGCAATTGCAGCATCCTTCTGGATTTTGCTCATGTTATCCTGACCGAGTGCATTAATAAGCTCACGCTCATCTGTTACACGCTGGATATTGCAGGAGATGATTTCAATACCAAGAGCGTTCATATCTGTCTGAGCCTTGGACTGAACTTCATCACCGAATTTCTTACGGTCATTGCAGATTTCCTTAAGAGTGATGGTACCGATGATTTCACGCATGTTACCCTGAAGGGAATCAACGATTGCAGCTTCAAAATCCTTAGGACTCATGTTAAGGAAGTTTCGCATAGCCTTTGAAATACCTTCGGGATCTGTCATAACACGGATTTTTGCAACCGCATCAACGTCAACACCGATGAAATCCTGTGTAGGAATGTAACCTTCTGATTTAATGTCGATTGAAATCTGACGTACAATCAGTTTATCAACTCGCTCAAGAAGAGGAATTCTGATACCTGCGCGACCGATAAGGATTTTAGGTTTCTTGCGAAGACCTGAGATAATGTAGGCAACATCCGGCGGAGCCTTAATGTAACCTGTAAGAATGATACCGAGAATGATGATGGCTGCAGCAACAATAAGTGCTACCTGCCAGGGCTCCATTTCACCTAAACCGGTTAAAAGAGTTGAGTATTGTTTGAACATATTGTTCTCCTTTCATGTCCGCACCCCTGCGAAACATTTTTGATAACTTGATTATGCGTGAATATTGAAATATAGTCAATAAAATTTGCATGAAATTGATTTTTTTTGTTGCCAAAAATTTTGAATTAAATATAATAATATATAGGAGGATTCAACAACGTTTATTCAGTGTTCTGAGTCCTTTTAGTTTGCACTTGTGAGGCTGTTGTGGAAAATCGTTTACTCATAATCAACATAAATGAAATGCACGGATCGCATACCGTAACATGGACCGAAAACGGTGTTGAGCGCGCAGTGGAAGTCTATTCCTTCAAAAACGGGGAAAATGCATTCTGCGGGCACAAAATCTGGGACATTGATTCAATCTATGCTCACATCCGTGAAGGCATTAAGGTGGCCTATTCAATTTATCCGGACCTTGCCGGAATTAAGATAAACACCTGGAATTATGATTATGTTCTTATGAATAATGATATGGAACTGCTTCCGTGCTATTCTTACCGTGACAGCCGTATAAATGAACTTGACGAATTTGAAATCGGACACACAACTTATTCGGGGACAATGCCTCAGATTATAGTTGACATGCGGCATGGGCGTCTGCGCACGGTTACAGATATCCTTATGATGTCAGAATATTTTGTTTACAAACTTACCGGCGTAAAAGTCAGCCGTTACAGAAAATGCAATTCAAGAAATGCATCTCTTTATTTAAGACCTGAACTTCGTACCGAAATCGGTGCGGGCTGCAAGGTGCTTGTTGGATGAAATTAATGCGACTATGCCCCGGCATAGTCGTTTTTTATAAACGGAGGATTTATGACAGCTAATACCCCTCAGAAAGAAACCGGAGCAAGAAAAAGAATATTTGACATAATCACAATCGGAAATACAAATGATTTTCCGAGCCGTGCTTTTGACATTCTTCTTGTTGTCACAATTTTTCTTAATGTAACTGTTACTTTTATGCAGACCTTTGAGGAGCTGGCTTCGCTAAGCATTGTCTTCAGCATAATTGAAGGCGTAACGGTCACTCTTTTCTGCATAGAATATTTTCTTAGAATTCTTACGGCCGATTTCCTGTATCCGAATGTTTCAAAAGGAAAAGCCATTGTGAAATTCCTTTTTTCGTTTGACGGAATTGTGGACCTTCTGACGATTCTCCCGCTTGTTCCGCTGTACGGATTCATCGCCTTCAGAATACTGAGAGTCGTGCGTATATTCCATCTTTTCAGAATCAATGCAACGCTTGATTCCTTTAACATTATAGCGCTTGTAATTAAAGACAAATGGAAGCAGATTGTATCATCGCTGATTATTATTCTGATCTTTATGCTTGCTTCGTCGCTCGGTATTTATTCGGTTGAGCATGAAACTCAGCCTGACGCCTTTCCGAACGCTTTTTCAGGCATCTGGTGGAGCGTTTCGGCACTGCTTACGGTTGGATACGGTGATATTTATCCTATTACTGTTGCCGGAAAAATAATGGGAATTTTTATAGCATTTCTGGGTGTCGGACTTGTTGCAATTCCGACAGGTATTATCAGTGCCGGATTTGTTGAGCAATATTCGTTCCGAACCATGTCCGAAAGGCCCATTCCCGATATCAACGATATCGGCGAAGTTCTTATTGGTGAGGATCACCCCGCCTGCGGCAGAACAATAGCTGAAATCAGCAAGAGCAAGACACTTACGGTACTTCTTCTGATCAGGGGCGAACTGAAGCTGATTCCATCTGACAATCTTGTGATCGAAGAGGGCGACATACTGGTTGTAGAGTCGGAAAGAACGCATAAATCAAGAAAAGCAAAGAACTATAAAATATAATCAAAAAAACTTTGGCAAAAAAATTGGAGGAACATTATGGCAAATAAAGTTTGGTGCCGCATTTTTCAGGGTGGCATGAAAATTGGAAACTATTTTCTGGGCTACAGAATGCCCGAATATATTGAGGGTGCCGGAAGTGTGCTGAAACTTGCGGGAATGCTTAAAGAGAAAGGCCTGAACGATGTTCTTGTTGTTACTGATAACGGTCTTATAGGACTTGGCCTTCCGAATCCCATGCTTGAGCAGTTTGAAAAGGAAGGCATCAGGTACACGGTTTTCTCTGACATCGAAAAGAATCCGACAAGTAATGACATCGCAAAGGGTTTACAGGCTTATAAAGAGAAAAACTGCAAGGCAATTGTTGCATTCGGCGGTGGTGCTCCTATGGATACGGCAAAGGCAATAGGAGCCTGTGTTGTCCGTCCTAACAAGACAATTACGCAGATGCAGGGCGTTTTGAAGGTTGGAAGAAATCTTCCTCCTCTTTTTGCTGTTCCCACAACCGCAGGGACCGGCTCAGAAACAACTGTTGCGGCTGTTATTACCGATTCCGCAACGCATCATAAGGCTTCCGTAAATGACCCTCACATTATTCCGAAATATGCTGTTCTTGACCCTGAACTTACAGTCGGACTTCCGCCTTTTGTTACAGCAACAACAGGTATGGACGCCCTCTGCCACGCAGTTGAAGCATATACAAACCACACATACAATACAAAACTTGAGGATGACCTTGCTATTGAAGCTGTAAAGCTTGTTTATGAAAACCTTCTTACCGCATATAAGGACGGAAAGAACCTCACAGCACGTCAGAACATGCAAAAAGCTGCTTTCTATGCAGGCCGTGCTTTCACACGCGGCTGTGTAGGCTATGTTCATGCGGTTGGCCACACACTTGGAGGACTTTACGGTGTTGCCCACGGCCTTGCAATGTCAGTTATTCTTCCTCATGTTTTACGCCAGTTCGGACCGGCAGTTACAAAGCGCCTTGCCGTTCTTGCGGATGCCTGCGGAATGGCAGGAAATACACCTGAAGAAAAGGCCGAAGCCTTTATTTCATGGATTGAGCAGCTCAAGAAGGATATGGATATCCCGGTTGGAATTGATGTTATTAAAGATGAGGACATCGAAAAAATCATCGACTGGGCCGATGCAGAGGGAAATCCTCTTTATCCTGTGCCTGTAATCTGGCAGCATGATGACTTCCGAAAGCTGATTGATACACTGAGAAAATAACAGGATTGATAGATTTACTGAGAAAATAACAGGACTGATTGACACACTGAAGTTTACAACTTATAATGAACTTCGTGAAAAGCCTGATGAATGGGCAAAACACATGAGTTTTGGGCTGTTATACCCATAGATTTTACGTATGAAATAGGAGATACCATGAAAAAGAAACACCTGATTGCGTTAATGCTTATTTTTGTTATGTTGCTTACAGCCTGTGGCGATAAAGGCGGAGACGTTATTACCGGTAAAAAGGATAAAGATCAAAACATAACTCCTGCCGCACAAAATACAGATCCTACGCAGCCTGCACAGCAGGAACCTACACCTACCGAATCGGGAAGCATCAACCCTTTCCCGACAAGTGCGGAAAATAACCCTGATGAAGATCCTGATAAGGGTTATCCTGCCACACTTTCAAAACTTGCAGTGAACAAGAAATATCTTATCGGCGTTACTCTTCGTGAGAAGGTTGATTTCAGCTATATTTCGAATCTGCTTGAGGCTTGTACAGATATCACAAGCTTCAGAAGAGCACTTTTTTCCCGCTCTTTAGAGGACAACCTGACGGCAATTGAACTTTCCGACAGCAATAAAGTAGTTGATATTTTTAAGCAGGCCGATGAATTAAAAAAGCTTGGTGATCCCGTTGTAATAAATGTTGTCGGAGATGTTACCATTGACGGAAATAAGATTATAAACTATTCCGGATACAGTACAAACGAAGATACATCCCTTAGGGGAATAAACCTTGTTGTTAAATCAGGCAGCACGCTTACAATCACAAGTGGTGGAATGTGTCTGAGGTCAGGGTATGACGATTACGAGCAGCCTCTTTTCCTTGTTGAAAACGGGGCAAAGGTTATTATTAATGACAGCTCATATATCCTCGGCGATGAAACGTTTTTTATTGTCGGCAAAGGCGGAAACGTTGAAATTACAGATTCTACATTGGATTTCCTTTCTATAATCAATCTTGGAAACATCAAGGTTGTCCGTACGGATGTTGATAGTTATAATCAGGGTTGCTTTGTTTCAGAGGATGATTTCTTCTACAACGGACCGAACGCAGCAATTTATATTGACGGAGCCGGTTTCCAGGTGGATGCTGATGATTACCAGTACAGATACGGCTGGTATGTCGGTGAATATGATGCCCCGGAATACGGAACCTGCGATGCGGAAGAACCTACCATTTCCGATTATATTCAGCATAATCCCAAGGCTTACAATTTTGGTCTTATTGAAGTTAACGGACTGAAGGAACAGGGCCTTGAGTTTACTTCGAATGCGTATAAAGATGAAGTATATAAACTTATGCCTGCCGTTAACCTTGGAACAATCAACCTTACAGGCTACGGACGTCATCAGATGCAGGTGAGATGTCATTTCCAGAACTACGGAACCATTAATATCAGCGGCTCGCTTGACACTGACAGATGGGGCGACAGCGAATCCATTCTTTACGGTTATTCCGCATTTTTCGAAAATTACGGAACAATCGAAAGCGGCACCGGCAAGGGCTTTGCAATTTCAATCAACGAATTGTTTATTAATTATAAGGGTGGTGTTATGACCGAAAAACGGCCTAAAAAATATGCTACCCTTAAGACGGAAGGCCTTTTCTTTACTGATGTTGATCCTGTGGCAGATTATATTGAACCCGATGCAAGAACTCTTGAAATGATTAAGGATGAAAACTGGGGAAATTATTATTATGGCAAGGATGCAAATGATAAGGAAATAGGTATTAAGTTCTACTCCTACAATCATAAATTAACAGTTGATATTTACTGCTATTTCGGTGAGAAATATTACAGCCTCTATAAACAGTACCTGCTTTACGCGCTTCTTGACGGAGATAAGCTGGTAATTAACAATTACGATGAGAATTACGGCGGAAATACCGTAATTACCATTACTCCGAGTGATGATTTCAGTTCCGTTGAATTTGTAATAAAAAATGACTCCTACGGTGAAAAGAAAGGCAGCATTGACAAGAAGACTGACTGATTCCGGTTTCTGAATGTTTAACTGACACATAAAGATGCCATGAAAAAAATAACACTGACCGCTTTACTGATTGTATTTATTATGCTTCTTACCGCCTGCGGTGACAACGGAAACGACGTTATTAACGGGAAAAAGGATAATGACAAACAAATTACGCAGGGCGCCGGCAACACGTCGGACCCCGATATAAAATATCCGCCTACACTTTCGGAGCTTGCTACAGATAAGAGTTATCTGGGCGCTACTCTGCGCGAAAAAATGGATTTCAGCTTTGTTGCAGACCTGGTTGAGACCCATACGGATATAGCCGGCTTCAGAAGACTTCTTTTTCATCCTTCGAGCTCGGACATAGAGTTTACGGAACTTGTTCTTTCCGACAGCAATAAGGTTGTTGAAGTTTTTGAACAGGCTCAGACACTTGAGAAAGCGGGAGAAGCTGTTATAATCAACATTGTCGGGGATGTTACCATTGACGGAAATATAATTACTAATGAAACTACATACCTTGTAAACCCCAAAACATCCCTTTGGAGTGTAGACATTGTTGTTAAAAACGGAAGCACACTTACAATTACAAAGGGCGAAATGCAGCTGAGTAAAAACCCTAACGCCGAGACCATTCCGATGCTTCTTGTTGAAAATGGTGCAAAAATTATAATTAAGGACGAATCCTATATAAATGCCTCTGAAACGTTTCTGATTGTCGCAAAAGGTGGAACGGCTGAGATTGTGGATTCTACTGTTGATATCGTTGGAATTATCAACCTTGGCAATTTTTCAGCATGTAGTAAAAATGCTGAGGATCCTACTTTCCTGCTTACCGGTAGAGATTTCTTCTACAATGGAACAGAGGCGACATTTACTCTGGATGAAGGCGGTGTCCGGATATTTGCCGACCATACGCAGTACCGCTACGGTTATTCCAATGGCTATTATGACTCCCAAAACTACGGAACAGTCAAAACGTCCTATGCGGGGTATGATCCGACTCTTTCCGATCTTATCATGTGCAATCCCAAGGTATATAACTTTGGACTGATGAATATTAAAAGCACGGGGAACTACGGCTTTACGTTTTATGCAATCGTTTCTGACGAAGATATTTATAATCTTATTCCTGTTGTCAATATAGGAACCATTGAAACTTACGGGATGAATTTGGATTGTCATTTCCAAAATTACGGTACTTTTAACATTAACGGTTCGTTGAATCCTGACGAGTATCATAGTGATGACGACGCTTGTGTCAGTGTTAAATTTTTCGAAAATTACGGAACAGTCGAAAGCGGAACGGGCAATAGCAATGCTATTTACTGCAACGGTTTGCTTATTAATTACAAGGGAGCTGTTATTACCGAAAACAGACCGAAGGAGTTTGCAACACTTCGTATTGGCATGGACGGTATGTTTTTCACGGATGTTGACCCTATAGCAGATAATTTTGTTATTGATGAAGCCAATGCTGAAATGTATAATGATGAAAATTGGAGAAGAAGCTATTGGGAGGGAAATCCTGAGGTAGATGGTATTGCGATTAATTTCCAGTGTGCCAACCGTCGGGCTTCTGTTCTTGTAGTCTGCTACTTCGACGGGCAGTTATTCTGCCATGATAAGTCATATATGCTTCGGGATATTGTTGACGGAGATAAACTTGTTATTAAAGAAAATGACAAATATGTCGGAAATATTGAAATAACTATCCAACCCAATGAAGATTTTACTGCAATTGATTATGTTATAAAGGTTGAAAAATACGGACAGTTGTCCGGAAATCTGAAATGGAAAAGAGACTGATTTTCTGTCGGCTGTTTTGTTTCTGCTTATGAAAAACACAAAAATGTTACTTAAATAAACGGACAAAATTGTTCGCAAAATGAAAAGAATCCGCTTCTTAACAATGATATATTGCTCTTGTGAGTGAGCCATTAGGGGACGGTTTTGAGTCATTTGGGACGGTTCTTTCTGACTCACTGCGTTGCAGCGAGTCAGAAAGAGCCGTCCCCATTGACTCAGAACCGTCCCCATTGACTC
>JAZQNE010000040.1:0-14695 GCA_045627185.1 Lachnospiraceae bacterium | reverse complement strand
CTTTGGGAAAGATTCACATGGAGAAAAGAATGCCTGCGTACCCGGGGAAACCGTTAAACATCCTAAATGGGCTGTCAAAAGGCAGCCCCGTCATACGCCACGCCCGAGCCGGGTGTCACCGAAATTTTGACTTGAAAACCGTTTCTGCTGTCACGCTTCCGTTACCTCAAAATGGAATGCTACGGCAACGCTTTGTGCTTTGGGAAAGATTCACATGGAGAAAAGAATGCCTGCGTACCCGGGGAAACCGTTAAACATCCTAAATGGGCTGTCAAAAGGCAGCCCCGTCATACGCCACGCCCGAGCCGGGTGTCACAATCCATGCCTACCCGGAAAATGCATACCAAACTGAATAAAGCAAGTCAAAAGAATGTCCAAACCCCGCCGACGTCCCGGAAGAAGCATACAAATCAAAACAAAGCAAGTCAATGGTATGCCCAAACCCCGCCGGCAACCCGGAAGAAACATACAAAGCAAGAAAAAGCAAGTCAAAGGTATGCCCAGACCCCAACCCGGGGCCGGCGTCAGCTGCCCTAACCGGGAAAATGAGTCAAAAAGAACCGTCCCCATTGACTCATGCGCAAAAAAAAGCCCCGAATTACCGTCCGGGGCTTAAAGGATGCTTAAAATGTTTTATTCATTTCTTTTCATTAAGAGATTTTTCATAATTATCAAAAATATAGGAAAGAACCGGGGCCATACCTACAAGCTCACAGCCATACATGTTCTTACCATCAGGAAGCTGCTCCTTACGGATAATCTTAACTACACAGTAAAGAGAAGCATTATCCTCACCAAGCTGAATGTTCGCATTGAAGTAAAAGCCCAAAGGCAATGTGCTTTCAGAAATAAAGCCAATGCCACCCTTTGAAATATTAACTACCTGAATGGGAGCATCAATGTTGTTAACAAGAATGTTATCCTGTTTGAACAGGGATGAAATCTGAAGGCTTAAGGAAGCTTCAAGCCTTTTTTCTCTTCTTTTTTCAATCATACTCTTCTCCAAAATATGTTTTCCCGAACAATTCGTCCGTTATTATAGTATAGACCATATTCCGATTTTTTTCAATAAAAAAATAATTTTTCAGACATCTTTTACAAAAACAAAATTATGTGAATTTTATGCTTGACAAACACAATTCAAGCCCATATAATAATCATTGTTCGCGACACGGGATCTTAGCTCAGCTGGGAGAGCATCTGCCTTACAAGCAGAGGGTCACAGGTTCGAGCCCTGTAGGTCCCATTCCGGAAATACCGGCGAACATGGCGAAGTAGCTCAGCTGGCTAGAGCATGCGGTTCATACCCGCAGTGTCGAGGGTTCAAATCCCCCCTTCGCTATACAGACCGTACCTTTCGGGTACGGTCTTTTTTGTTTTTCAACGGCAGGTCCGCCCCTGTTTCAATATGGGCAGTCCTTCCGTATTTCATTAAAGAACCGCTATTACAGCTCACATTTACGGAGGCATTTATGTTCAGAATCGGTACAGGCTATGATGTTCACAGACTTGTTGAAGGCAGAAAGCTCATTCTCGGAGGCGTTGAAATTCCTTACGAAAAAGGCCTTCTTGGGCATTCCGATGCCGATGTTGCCGTTCATGCCCTTATGGACGCTCTTCTTGGTGCAGCCGCTCTTGGTGATATAGGCCTTCATTTTCCCGATAAAGACGCAGCCTTCAAGGATATTTCAAGCCTTGAACTTCTCTCACGCGTGAATACGCTCATAAAGGGCCGTAATTTCAAGATTTCGAATGCTGATATCACAATCATCGCCCAGGCTCCGAAACTTCGTCCTTATATCGATGAAATGCGTGAGAACATAGCCCGTGTGCTTGGCATTGACATCTCTCAGATCAACATAAAAGCCACAACAGAAGAAGGGCTTGGCTTTACCGGGAGTGGATGTGGGATTGCATCGCAGGCAGTTGCCTTGATTTACGAAAGCCAAAAAACTGATTTTACCGAATAAAAAAGCAATTAGAACTGAAAAAGTAAATTCCGAGGGTGCGCGGCCGGTCAGGTCACGCACTCTCTTTGTCTGCAAAAAGCAGGAAGGCTCTTGATTCAGAAAATGCAGGAAGGCTCTTGATCGGCCAAAAACAGGAATTCCGTTTGTTCACAAAAATATAACAATATTTAGCATTAACAATATCTCTCCAATTACCGATAACGCCTTATATAGGTTTATTCTATTTTCTTTATTTATATCAAATTTCTTTAATCCCAAGGAGAGAAAAAATGAAAAAATTACTTGCTGTTATTTTTTCTGTTATTCTGGCGGCATTAATGCTGCCTGTTGCAGCAAAAGCTGACGGTATGGCGTACCTTACGCTTGACATGACCGGCGGAACGCTTACCAACGGAATTCCGGACGGTTGGGAGGATGTAGGAAACGGTCAATACCGAAAATCTTTTTCGACAAATCAGTGGGTAAATTTTGCCGAAGAATGGGAAGGCTATGAACCAGTAAAAGAGGGTTTCCTGTTTAAGGGCTGGAATACCGGATTTTATGTTTCAGACGACATTTTTTTTAGAAATGACGTTACATGTCCCGCCGAATGGAACGAGTTGATTGACATTTGTGTTGACCTTAACGGCGGTAGCGTTTCCTCAGAGGATATTCCCGATGGTTGGACGCTTATTAGCGGAACTACCGATAAATATTCAAAACAATTCACTTCTGATGATTACTCATACTCTATTATATATGAATGGGAAGATATCATCCCCGTATATGACGGATTTTCTTTTGTACGATGGGATTCCGATTTCACCTATCCTTCAGCAGAAGCTCATACCATCACTGCCATAAAAGGCGCCCCCCTTGACGTAACCGTTGATTTTTCACCTTTCACCGTTATTTCGGCTGCTTCCGGCTGGACAAAGGTTTCTGACAATGTTTACAAAAAACAGTATCCCGAAGGCGCTGACATCTGGCAAATTAAGTCGGAAATCATTTCGGCGTTTACCGTACAGGTGATTTCGGGAACCGACGTTTACAAGAATTCCCTTGCCTGCAGTGATGCATACGTTGCAGAAGGAACAACCCTTTATGCGGAAAAAGAGACAGGTTACACCGTCACTGTTATTGTTCCCGACAACGCAGTATGCTTCTTAAACAATGAAGAAGTATTCGGGTCAGCAAGCTTTCTTGTTCCTTCTACTGTTGCAATCCGGAATGAAAACGGCAATCTCGAATTTTCTGATTCATACATTGGAAAGCGCAGCGTTCAAATCTACGGTAAAAGCGGCTATACACTGGAAAAATACATCTATAGTGCTACCGAGGATGAAGTTCCTTCGTATAGTTACACTATAGCAGAAAACACCTCATTTACCGGTGTTATTTCTTCCGGAAATCAAACGTATCCGGTCTGGTTTGACGGACAGCCTTTTTCGGATACCGTCCTTGAATACGAAGACGGTAAGATTGTGTATAATCCCGCAACAAAAACACTTACCCTGGACGGATTAAATTACACATCAGCAAATGCAACCCTAATCAATTTCGCAACTGATATTACAATTGATGTTGCTTCTGACTGTACGCTTGGGGCAACAACAGGAGGCATCAACGGAAGTTCTTACATGTACCTGGCCGTAATTGCAGGTGAGCCTTATAACTCAGGCCTTAACGGCAGCGGTTCATATTCGCTTAAAATAAAAGGTGACGGCAAGCTGACAATCAACATGGGAGATACAAACACGGGAATCTATACCAATCTCTACGGTATTGTAGCAAAAGAGCTTACCATTGAAGCTGATACGGAAATCCTGGAAGGTACGGTTACTGTATCAAACTACTACAGCCCCACCGTGCAAATTGTAGCAGCAGAAAAAACAACTGTAAACGGAGCTGAGCTTACAATCAATTCCGGAACAGTTAATTCAACGATGATGGGCAACACCAGTCTTTCTCTGATTTACGGGGCTCTTGTTATGAAAAACAATGCCCATGTAAGCCTGGCTATTCCTGCGGTTGGTGATTCCTTAACACCTCGTTTCATCGGCGACGGATACAGTTATAAGGTTGACCTGATTTCAGGTACACTTCAGCTTTCGGCATACTTCGCAGGCGGTACGGTAGCGCTTGCAAAGCCCGCAAATATTGTATCAATATCCGGTGCAACTGAAGGCGCAGCAGCAACCGACACAACCTTTACCATGGCTTCCGAAACCAGTCCGCTTATTCTGGTTGCAAAGGAAATTGTAAACATCAGTGCAACAGCAGAAAATTATAAATATGGCCAGACAAACAAAAAAGGTTATACCAATCTTTCCGTTGAAGATCACAGTGACCTGGTCGACACCCTTATAATTACCTATTACAGTGAAACAGAAACAGCAGGCGTTTATGAAACAACAGGGTCAGCCACCGTTCCTACCGCTGTTGGAAATTACCGTGTTGAGTTTAAGATTCCCGACACGAGTGAAAGTTTCCAGGGAAGCACAACAGTAGATTTTACAATATCCAAGGCTGATGTCGATGCTCCTTCCGTTTCGGATGCAATTGTTTTCGATTATGATAACGAAACAATAGCTCCCAAAACAGGCTACGAACTCAGCACAGGAACAGGCGCCGCCTTTGATTCCGCAAAAATCACCTCCGCTGTCGCTGTTGATTTTACAAAAACATATTATGTAAGAAAAGCTGCTGATGATAATCACAATGCATCTGCAGAAACAACATATACCCCCGCTCGTCTCACTGCTCCCGCAGCATCATCTTTCACAAAGACAAATGAATCCGAGAAAGATGAAGCCGATGGTTCTCTTTCAGGAATCACAGCTGCTATGGAATACAGCACCGACGGCGGTGAAACATGGACAGACGGTCCCGCAACCCTGACAGGTCTTTCGACGGAAACCGTTAAAATACGTTTCAAGAGTACATCCGCTTCCTTCCGAAGCGAAATACAAACTGTTGTTTTCGAACAGGGTTCGGTAAAGTTTAACGTTACTTTCAAGGGCTATGAAACCGTTCGTGTTGCTTCAGGTGAAACCGTAAGCAAACCCGAACCCCCGGTAAAAACCGGTTCCACATTCTGCGGATGGTTTGCAGATGAAGATTTTTCAAATGCCTGGAACTTTGAAAAAGATCCCGTAACCAAAGACATGACACTCTATCCGTTCTGGGTAACAGAAGATGTATCGAATGCCGTTTTACACGGTATTGTCTCCCGTGGAGATTCAACACCCGCTGCAGGTATCTCCGTTGAACTTTATCACGGAACACAAAAAATTGCAGCTACAGTTACAGACGAAACCGGCAGCTACAGCTTTGGAACTGTTATAACCATGGCTTACAATATCATTACTACAGATGAAAGCGGCAAAAAAACAACTGTACTTATTGATATTCCCAACACACAAACAGATTTAGCGCAAGATATTTCCCTGCCTGAAGAAAATGTTTCTTCACAAATTATTAAAGAAGGTGAAACCACCTCACAGGAAAGATCAAATATCAAAAATATCCTTGTGGGCGGTCTCAATGAAGTTGCAAGTGCATTAAGTCAGCTTGCCGTTGGCGCCATAACAGTTGATTTCCGAATAAATGCCAGCCCCAATGTATCAAATGACAAGATTAATTCGCTGAAGAAGGTTGCCGGAAAAAATCAAATACTTGAAATATTTGATCTCTCATTACTTAAAACAGTAAACGGTGGGGCTGCGGTTGATATAGGCAATTCCAATGACGTTATGCTTACAATCCGAATTCCTTTCGATTTCACCGGAGTAAACATTGACAGTATCAAGATTATCCGTGAACATGGTACAATTCAGACACTCAAACGAAATCCGGGTGCCGGTGAGGAAGGCTTCACCATCGAAAACAATTCATTAAGCGGCTATTACTTTGATACCAATGGTGAAAAGGATTCTTTGAAAAACCTCAGTAATACGTCTTATTTAGTCTTGCACGTATATCAGTTTTCAACCTACGCTGTAAGCTATGAGCTTTCACCTGTTCCACAAACCGGTGTCAAGGATGGTCTCCCGTTCTGCATCGCAATGCTTGCAACATGCACCACTGCCCTGTTCGTCTCGGAATTCATGCGCAGAAAACGCAGCAAAAACGCATAAGCAGAAACGCAAAAACAAATAAGTAAGACGCAAAAATACAAATAAGTAAAACATACAAAAATAAGTAATATAGAAAAAAACGATGACGGCACATTACCGTCATCGTTTTTTATATGTTATATTTTATCCTTTTGATTTTTGAAGCGTTTTATCTGTTTTCCAGTATGGTAAATACCTCGCCGTTTTCCATATCCCATTCATGATAAGCTATATAAACGCTTCCAAGGAAAGCTACTGAGCCGGAATTATACATGTATGAGTCTCTGCCGCTTTTAGAAGAAACAAGACTTACTTCGTCCATAACAGTGATCACACCCGAATTATTGATATAAGTGCCTGCGGCATGTCCATATTCCTGATAACCATGAATCACATCTGCTCTGAAGGTACCGACATTCATGAGTACTACTGTGCCGGTTCCTCCAATGTATAACCTTGTACTATCAGCTCTGATCTCGCCCTCGTTATAACAAATAACGGAATCTTTCGCAAGGTCATCATCTACAGCACGAATACGCAGTAGCATGGAAGGAGTTATGATTTTGCCGGAGGATGCGTTCGAAAGTCCACGGCCACCCAATGAATAATCCGTTTCAACCTCAAACTCGTCTGTCTGTATTTCACCCTCATTAAGTAAACCTGTGCAGTTCTTGGCAGCCAAAGTATCCTCATTTGAATACGTTGAGGATATTCTGACAGTCGGGCTCTTTATTGTCATCACGTTGTGTACGGCGGTATTTTCACTGCCGAAATAAATTCCTGACAAATATGCGTCAAGCTCAGCCGTCCCGTAATTTAAGAAGCCTGTATTTTTCTCACCGTTAACGTTTATGGCGATTACATACGCATTGATAATATTATTGTTAACAAGACCCTTATTGTTTTTGCCTTTTTGCTCAATGTTAATAGGCACATACATTCCTTCATAAGCCGAAACATATTGCATTGTTCCGTCATTGACAATTCCCGTACTGTTCTCTCCGCATTGGACAATGTATATGAGTTCATAATTGAAGTATCCTTTGTTGAGAAAAATAATACCATTTCTCAGGTTTAAGCCGTTCTGTTCTGTAAAAACGGTATTATCTACGGCATCTATTCTCGTATTATCTTCAGAACACATTTCAAGTCTTGCATTTGCTTCATTTACAAAGGCAATTCCACCCTGTCCGTAACTGTTGAATACGAAGTCATTATAGTAAACAGTTGTGTCCGATTCGTTCAAAAAGCCGACTGACGTATTGGGATAAGCTGCTGTTTCATCTTCTGTGGCATTAAGATCAACCACTATTTCCCCATAGGTATCATCAAATCTGATAAATCGGCCTTCTTTTCTGTTAATGACAACCTTGGAATTCACAAAATGATTTTGATAGTTCCAATCAGTAATTTCAGGAAACTCGACAGGTGCAGAGTATGGCTTTAGCTGAAAAGACGGTGTGCCAAGTCCCCAGGTACCTCCACGCGGCATACCGCCGCAAAGTTTAACAGTTCCGTAAAGATCGCCTTTGTTGTCAAAACCAATCGCATTTTCCGCAGTAAAAAGATAGATTTCCACATCCGTGCAGGATGCACCGTTTTCGTTTATTACAAGAGTATCCCTGTATATTATTCCGGGATAGGAAGAAACACGAAGATTCTTGCACGTTCCGCTGTTTTTAAGGAGCAAACCGGATTTAGCCAGCAACCATATGTCTGCAATACTGCAGCAGAACGTTCCTTCATTCACAATACCGATACCGGAATTCTGCATAAAAATACCCGTCGTAGTAACTGATGAGTTCTTATCCACCAGCATAACCGTACCGCCATTGTTTTCAACATTACAAGCAAGTATACAGGATGCCTCTTCAAACACAAAACCTGTTCCGTTCGTCTCTACCTGCATCGGCAGAGTACAATATATGTACTCATCATTTTTTGTTTTAATCTTGTAACCGATACCGCCGTTTACCTGCATAAATGATGTGTCTTCATCATTTAGTCCGTCATATGTCGTGTTTACTCCGCCTGAAACAATTTCCACTCCGACGCCGCCGTTTACAATAAAGCTTGTATTATGAAATGTAATACTCCTGTCAATCGAAAGTATAATTCCCGTTCCGGCTTCAACAACAAACTTTGCCTCGCCAAGTTCTCCCGATTCAAAAAGCGGATTGTCCAGTTCCCTTGCTATATTAATTCCTCCGCCTTCCTTAATAACGATGGTTCCGTTGGTGAAGGTAAGATCGTTTGTTATATCAATCATTCTGTCAAGAACTATGGTCTGCCCCTTTAAATCCAGTGTCCATTCAAAATCCTTCTTTTTGAACAGAACATAATCCCAGTCCAGTGCAAAATCAATTGTTTCCGTCTGATTCACATATGAAGCATTAGCAAAATGAGCGGTAACCATAATAGAATCACCGTTCTGCGCCCCCTGCGTAGGTGTCTTGTCTCCTGCCTTTTCCGTAGGTGCAGGCGTATTCTCACCGGGCTTTCCTGTAGGTGTAGCATCGTTCGGATTCACAGGCTGCGAAGTCGCCCCCTGTGTTGCTTTGTTCTTTTTTGATTCGATAACATCATTCCCCGAATCCCCGCAGGCACAAAGAATAAAGCTAAGCATGACAGCAAGAACAATAAGTTTACAAATGTTATGTCTTTTCATAATTACTCCGTTTCATTAACCTTTTTCGCCGGATTATGCGAATTAATGCATTAATTATATAACAAAAATCTCCCCGAAGCAAACTTTTTAAATCAGCCCGGTGCCCTGTTTTCCCGATAATAATAACCCCCGGGGCTCTGATATATGTTTTGCGAACGTTGTGAGTCAAAACATATATCAGAGTCCCGGGGGTAGCCATTACCCGTGAAAAAAGGTCCGGGCTGATTTAATTACTGATCCTGCTCCATGGATTTAACGATTTTAACGATGCGGCTTGTTCCAAGGCGCTCAGCGCCAACAGCCATCATGGATTCGGCATCCTCGATTGAAGAAATGCCGCCGGCTGCCTTAACCTTAACATCATCGCCTACATGCATACGCATAAGGGCAACATCTGCAACTGTTGCACCGGCCTTTGAGAAACCGGTAGAAGTCTTGATAAATTCAGCACCTGCTGCAGTTACAACTTCACACATACGGATTTTTTCTTCGTCCGAAAGAAGGCAGGTCTCAATAATAACCTTTAAGAGTTTGTCTCCGCATGATTTCTTGATTTCCCTGATTTCATTCTCAAGTTCATCAAACCTGCCGTCTTTTACCCAGCCGATGTTGATAACCATATCAATTTCATCGGCGCCGTTCTTAACAGCGTCCTCAGTTTCAAAGCACTTAACGGCAGTTGTGTTGTAACCGTTAGGGAATCCTATTACGGTACAAACCTTAAGTTCGCCCTGAAGATATTCAGCGGCCTGTTTAACATAACTCGGAGGAATGCAGACAGATGCTGTGCCATATTTGAGGCCATCGTCACAAATCTGCTTAATTTCCTTCCATGTTGCTGTCTGTGCAAGTAAAGTGTGATCGCAAATGCTTAAAATATTTTCGTACATAAAAATCCTCTCTTACTGATTTGTGTTGGAAACATTATTCTGCTGAGCAGTTTTTGCTCTTTCGGCTCTGAGCTGTTCCGCTTTTTTCTTTTCTTTCTTATCAATTTTCTTGCAGACCCAAATCATCAAAACAACAATTCCCGCAAAGAAAATCAGATAAGGCAATGCTGAAACGAACCAAACAAGGAACTCAAGAAGTCCGTGGCCAAGGTTCTTTGCTGATTTACATAAGCCTCTCCACATACGTCCGAATACATTCGATTCTTTCTTTTCGGCTAACGGTGTAATTTTTACAACTTCGGAAAGATCAACGGTAATCTTGCTGAACTCAACAAGATTGTCATAATTTCTAAGTATGCTTTCCTGATATTCAAGAGCAGCACGGACTTGCGAAAGTCTTTCCTCAAGTTCTATCATTTCGTTAACGTTGTTGGCCTTTTCCATCCACTCAAGAAGTCTGTCCATCTCAATTCTTAAGGCCTTTGCCTGACTTTCGGTTTCAATATAAGCAAGAGTAACATCCTTGGTGTTCTCGGTTTTACTCATAACACTTACATTTTCTCCAATCAGGTTAACAAACTCCTCCAGATTCTGAGTAGGAACCCTTAAAACAAACTTGGCCGAACGGTTCGGATTCTTCTGATTTACCGATGAACCCGTAATGTTTGAACTCTCAACGTATCCGTTGTAAAACGAAACCTTGCTGCGCAGAAACTCAACACAATTGTCAAACTCCAAAGTTTCAGCCTGGATTGAAACATCCTTAATGAGTTTTCTGTTCTTTTCCGCATCAGATGTCTGAGTATCGCCGGAACTTTTACCTGCGGAATCGCTTATTCCGTCAATTTTCTGATTGTTCGCAGATGAGTTGGTGCCTGCGGAATTGCCTTCGGCACTGTAATTTCCCTCTACCTTTCCGCATGCGAACAAACAACTGCAGGCCAATGCCAGAACAAGTATAAAGCACAGTCTTTTTTTCATTTAATTTTCCCCCATAAATAACACGCAAATACCAATATTATTTCTTCTCTTCCGTTACTTCAATCTTACGGATTTCCTTAGTTGCAATTTCCTTAAGGATAGCTGTCATGAACTCGTCAAGCGGCTTGCTGCCTTCGTCTCCGAGGAAACGGCTGCGAACCGAAACAGTACCCTCTTCCTGCTCCTTCTGTCCTACAACAAGCATGTAAGGAAGTCTGTCCATACGTGCCTCACGAATCTTGTAACCAATCTTTTCGGAACGGTTATCAACGGTATTCAGGATGCCTGCTTTCTTAAGTTTTGCAGAAACTTCATATGCGTAATCCGCATATTTCTCAGAAATAGGAAGCACACGAACCTGCTCGGGGCAAAGCCATGTAGGGAACTGGCCTGCATAATGCTCAATAAGCCATGCAAGAGTACGCTCATAGCAGCCCATTGATGTTCTGTGGATGATCCAGGGCAGAGCCTTGTTGCCGTTCTCATCGATATAATACATACCAAACTTCTCTGCACTTGCGCAGTCAAGCTGGATTGTAACCATTGTATCTTCCTTACCGTAAACGTTCTTGGCCTGGATATCAATCTTAGGGCCGTAGAATGCAGCTTCATCGTCAGCTTCGGTAAACTTGATGTTGTTCTTAATCATAACCTGACGCAGATAATCCTGTGTGCTGTTCCAGTATTCATCATCGCCAAGATATTTAGCTTTGTTGTTGGGATCCCACTTGGAAAGACGATATGTAACCTCGTCTGCAACACCAAGTGTCTTCATAACGTAGTTGGCAAGCTCAACACAGCGTGTAAGTTCTTCTTCAGCCTGGTCGGGACGAAGAACAATGTGACCTTCTGTGATGGTGAACTGGCGTACACGGGTAAGTCCGTGCATTTCACCGGAATCCTCATTACGGAAAAGTGTAGATGTTTCTGACATTCTGTAAGGAAGATCACGATAGCTGCGCTGCTCGTTCATGTATACATAATACTGGAAAGGACATGTCATGGGACGAAGAGCCATAACTTCCTTGCCGTCTGCAGTACCTTCTGCTTCTTTGTTAAGGACGAACATGCCGTCCTGATAGTGATCCCAGTGACCTGAAATCTTGTAAAGGTCTGACTTAGCCATAAGAGGTGTACGTGTACGTACATAGCCCCACTCATTGTCCTCAAGGTCTTCCATCCAGCGCTGAAGAGTCATAATCATCTTTGTTCCCTTGGGAGTAAAGAGCGGCAAACCCTGTCCGATAACATCAGCTGTAAGGAACAGTTTCATCTCACGGCCAAGCTTGTTGTGGTCGCGAAGCTTGATGTCTTCAAGGTGAGCAAGATAAGCATCCATGTCGGCATTCTTTGTAAAAGCGGTACCGTAGATACGGGTAAGCATCTTGTTTTTCTCATTTCCTCTCCAGTAAGCACCTGATGAAGAAATAAGTTTAACAGCCTTCAGGGGCTTTGTGCTCATAAGATGAGGGCCTGCGCACAGGTCAACAAATCCGCCCTGATCATAGAATGAAAGTTCTGCATCCTCAGGAAGGTCCTTAATAAGTTCAACCTTATAAGGCTCGCCCTTTTCTTCCATGAATTTGATTGCTTCCGCGCGGGGAAGGGTGAAGCGGGTAAGTTCCTTGCCCTCTTTAATGATTTTCTTGATTTCTTCCTCAATCTTATCAAGGTCCTCACGTGTGAATGAGGGAATATCAAAATCATAATAGAAACCTTCATCGATTGCAGGTCCGATAGCAAGCTTTGCCTCGGGATACAGGCGCTTTACAGCCTCTGCGGTAACATGGGAAGCGGTATGGCGGTAAGCTTTCTTACCGTCTTCATCGTTAAAGGTAAGTATATTGAGTTCACAATCTGAGTCGACGGTAGTTCGAAGGTCTACGGTTTTTCCGTTTATCTGACCTGCACAAGCCATTCTTGCGAGGCCTTCGCTTAAATCAAGCGCAATTTCGTAAACACTTCTGCTCTCTGCGTACTCTTTTACAGAGCCGTCTTTCAATGTGATTTTC
Organism: Lachnospiraceae bacterium; assembly: GCA_045627185.1. Lineage (GTDB taxonomy): Bacteria > Bacillota > Clostridia > Lachnospirales > Lachnospiraceae > SZUA-448. The sequence continues at coordinate 2,077 of JAZQNE010000040.1, read as the reverse complement.
ATAATCATTTCTCCTTTTTATTTGACCTTCGAATTGTCAGAGCAACTGTTCTTTAAATACAGTTCGACTCTTAACTTACGTATTTTACCACAAATCCTGAAAAAATCAAGAAAAACCATTTTGATTATTCCGTCCGTTTGCTATTGAACTCACTGTTCATTATACAGCTGTGCGGCAGCATCCTTAATCAGGAACGAGGTATTAAAAATGTGACCGGTTGAGCCAACAACGTAAATATCCTGAATATTGTACTTCTCAATCATTTCGGCAACGGTGTAACCTAACTTGTCATAACTGTAATAGCGCGGGTCATAATAATGAACCTGCTTATAATTTTTAGTCAGGAAAGGCATATAGCACAAGCCGAATGAATCTGTCACAACAAGGCAGTTTTCTGTCTCACCGTTATCCGATTCAAGATATGTCCAGGGGCCTGCGGGGCCGCCAAGAAATACGGTGTAACGGTCATTTGCCTGCGCATTCATGTTAAGGAACGAAATTTCCTTAACCTTTTCCTTATTAACAATTCTGTAAACCGTGCATGGATATACCGGCTCGACAAGTTCGAGCGTATCCGCATTCCGGCGGTAATAATCCGAAGGATTGTCTCTGTAAAGCGTACCAAGGAAGTTTTCCTCAAAGGTATGGACAAAATCATTTTCAAAATCAGCAGGAACCTTGCCCGCACGTTTTGCCATCTCACTGTAAACCTTATATGCGCCAAGTGTATTCCAGTGCATATCCGTTCTGTAAGCCACGTAAACGCCGTTATTGATGTCTTCCGACAGGATATCAAGCACGTCGAAAGCATAAACATTATTTGCTCCAAAGGCATTTATGATTTCATCGAAATCATAATTAAAGGTCTTATCTCCGCTGCTCTGAACATATTTATTCCAAAGCGAGGTATTAATCGGAGTCGCAACCATAAGCTTGCCGTCTTTTGGAAGAAGCTCCGCAAAACGATTCAAAACAGCCGTAACACTAAGAATCTTGTTTATATCATAAGTTGCAAACCTGTTTTGTTTGCCGTCAATAACCGCTCTTGCGGATGGATTTTTAGGAAAATCAGCAAGATTTGCAGTCTCTTTTTCCTCAATAGGCGGATATTCCGGCGGCACCGGCGTAGGCGTAGGTGTAAATGTAGGTCCGGGAGTAGGTGTTGCGGAAGGTGTTCCCGAAGGTGTAGCAGAAGGTTCGGGCGTAGATGTCGGTGTAGATGTTGGCGGGACCGGAGTAGGTGTTTTCTTCTTCAGAAGTTCTTCAAGAAGGTCATCGTAATCATCGTCATCAATATCCTCAGTCAGAGCATCCTTTGATTCGCCCTGGGAAGCATTTACGGCATCTTCATAGGTTGCGATGCTCATGGCATCCCTAAGTTTATTAACAAGGTCCAATGATACGTTTCTAATTGCGAAACGGTCAAGCAGGAAATTTTCAACCCCGTTTTCAAATGAACCGTTAAACACATTTTCAGCGTTAAAAGTCTCAAGGCGGGCCAGTGTTCTGTTCTCTTCTTCCGAAAATTTTTCATTATTGTCCGCAAGAAGCGGATAACTCAGCATGAGTCCCGCAAGAACGCACATCCAGATACAGACGGCGAATATCATAAAAAACTTTTTCATGTCTGTACCCCCTTAAAATCTGAAATATAAGAACGGATTATAGCTCTGTCCGACAAGCGCACAGATTGAAAGCAGCAGAAAGGCGGTAGCTGCAATCGGTTTAATCACGTTAAAAAGTTTCGAGGTTTTCCCTTTTTCGCCGGATTTGAAAATCTCAGGCCATGGAATGCAGACAAGCACCGAAACAATCAGGAGTCCGAGGTTTCTCTTGATTTGGAAGAGCGATGTAGCATCAAGCCAGCCGTCTGCCCCAATTCCAAACATATGGGAAATCTGGGTCAATGCCTGTGACATATCCGTAAAGTAGAACAGGCACCAGCCAATAAGCACGAAAAAGAGTGTAACAATAATGTTTACCGCCTTCGGAAGAACATCTTTAACCTTTCTGAACAGGAACTTTTCAAGAATCAGAAGGACACCGTAATAAACGCCCAAGTCGGATGAGCCATGTC
>JAZQNE010000039.1:0-6752 GCA_045627185.1 Lachnospiraceae bacterium | reverse complement strand
GGCAAAGAGATAAGACGCGACCCGCTTAGCTACATTTTCTGCCTCGGATTTCCCATTGTCATGCTTATTGTCATGAGCATTGTTGACAGCAGTATTCCGCCGGAAGCCAATATGACGGTTTTCCACATTGAAAATCTGGCGCCCGGCATCGCATATTTCGGATTGACATTCGTAATGCTGTTCACGGGAATTCAGGTTTCAAAGGACCGTACAACGGCCCTGCTTTTAAGGCTTTATGCATCACCCATGAAACCGCTCGGGTACCTGATCGGATACACGCTTCCGGTATGCGTGCTCGGTATTTTACAGATGGTTATCTGCTTTGCGGCAGCCTTTGTGATTGGCCTTTGCAAGGGTTACACCTTTTCAATTCCCGCCATCCTTCTTTCGATGGTTCTGCTGCTGCCGTCGATGCTTCTGTTTGTCGGGATAGGCATTCTGTTTGGCAGCGCAGTGAGCGAAAAAGCCGCTCCCGGCCTTTGCTCCATCATTATCTCCGCAGTAGGCATTATTGGCGGCATCTGGATGGATGTTGACGGCCTTGGCGGCGGAATCAAAAAGGTTGCCGAGGTGCTTCCGTTCTATCACGGCGTGAAACTTTCGAGGCTTCCCTTCGCCCATGCACTTTCCGGGGCGCCCTCGCATCTGCTTTGGACAATAGGCTTCGGCATTCTGTTTTACGCACTGGCAACGCTGGTATTTACCGCAAAAATCAAAAAAGATATTAAATAAGACAATGGGGGCGGTTCTGTTGCAAAACCGTCCCCGTTGTTTTTGTCAGCCTTGAGCTTCATGCCCTTTTATTGTATAATTAACTTGATTGACAGGGCCTGACGGACAGCGTTGATTTTCACCACAGTTTAGGCGCGTTTGCGCATTACAGACTATTTGAAAACGGACGGAAAATACCATGGAACAGCTTACTGCAAGATATAACGGGGGTGCCCCGGTTCTTGACAAAACAGACATGCCTTATGAGGCGGAATGCATCTTTAATGCAGGCGTCGCAAAGTTTCAGGGCCGGTATATCATGGCTTTTAGGAATGACTACGGGTTTGATGGAAAAAGAGCCTTCGCACACTGCAAAATAGGGTATGCGGAAAGTGATGACGGCATAAAGTGGACGGTGAGCAAAAAAACACTTCTTTGCCCTGAAGACATGCACGATTCGGATGTTACCAGGGTTTATGACCCGCGGCTTACCGTGATTGACGATGAACTCTATATGTGCTTTGCCGTTGATACGCACCATGGAATCAGGGGCGGAATTGCTCATATTCACGATTTTGACAACATAGAAGTGCTTCATCTGACGGCACCTGATAACAGAAACATGGTATTGTTTCCGCAGAAAATCGGTGGCCGTTTTGCAAGGCTTGAAAGGCCGTTCCCGGTTTATTCGAGGGGCGGGAAGGATCGCTTTGATATTTGGATTTCTTTTTCGAACGACCTGAAATACTGGGGAGATACAAAGCTTCTTCTGGGCGTTGAGGATGTTCCCTTCGCGAACGATAAAATTGGCCCCGGCGCGCCGCCCGTTCTTACCGAAAAGGGATGGCTCACCGTCTTTCATGGGGTTGACCTTGACTCGGCACGCGGTAAAAACGGTTGGGAAGAAAAGTGGCAGAAACGCTACTGTGCGGGCCTGATGCTTCTTGATAAGGATGACCCGTCCAGAGTTATCGGGCTTTTGAAGGAGCCGCTTCTTACACCTGAAACAAAGTGGGAAACGGAAGAGGGATATCGAACTAATGTTATTTTCCCCGGTGGAATGGTGCTTGAACCTGACAACACCGTCAAAATATATTACGGTGCGTCGGATACGGTTGAATGCCTGGCAACAGCTGACGTTGAGACTCTTCTGGAGGTACTGTGCCAATCGGACCGACATCAACAAAAATCTAATTAAAATAATAAAACCGGGTTACGGAGAACATATTATGAAATTTATACATGATTTCAAACTTGAAGAAGCGGGCCGTTCCTACAGAAAATACAGGGACGGAGATGTTTCGGTACGCCTTGATTTCTTTGATTCAATCTTAAGAGTTGCCATATTGCGGGACGGAGAATATCTGATGCCGACATACACGGTGGCACCGGACGGCTGCGCTGTTCCCAAAGAAGGGCGTGACAAGCTTAGCACTGAAGGCTTTGAACTTGCAGAGCCGGAATGCGTTGAAAAAGACGGCATCCTTGAATTTGAACTGAACGGCACCAAAGTGGCTGTGGAACTGCGCAATTTCAGGCTGAGCCTGACAAATGACAAGGGGCTTCTCTACACCGACAGAGACAATCTTGCTTACAACTTTGAGCATGAATACGGCCCCGGTTCGATGCACTGCATTTCACGTGAGGACGATGAAAAAATATTCGGTCTTGGCGACAAAACCGGTCATGTGAACAAAAACGGAATGAGCTTCAAGCTTGCAACCGGCGATGCTGCGGGGTTTGACGCGCGCACATCGGACCCGCTGTACAAGCAGCTTCCGTTCTACATCTGCGAAAACAGCAAAGGCGCCTACGGCCTTTATTACGATACTTACTCGAACGGCGAATTCTCCTTCGGAAAGGAAATCAACCGTTATTACATGTACCAGAAAATGTTCAGATGCAACGAGGAAAACCTTGTGTATTACATCATCCTTGGGACGGTACCGCAGATTGTAAACCGCTTTTCGAAAATGTGCGGCAGAAACTGCTTCCCGCCCGAATGGACGCTTAAATACTGCGGTTCCACCATGGCTTACACCGATGCCCCCGATGCCGACAGACAGCTCAGACATTTCCTTGAAATGTGCGAAAAATACGGCTTTTCGGCCGGCGGTTTTTACCTTTCGAGCGGCTATTCCATGAGCAACGGCAAGCGCTGCGTTTTCTGCTGGAATACCGACAAAATCCCTTCTCCGGAGGGCCTTGCGGAACATTTTAAGCAGCATGGAGTGGAATTTATAGCAAACATCAAGCCGGCTTTCCTGACGGAGCATCCACTGTATGCGCAGATTGCGGAAAAAGGCTGGTTCCTGCATTACAAAGATGGCTCGCCCTACGTTTTCCCGTTCTGGACGGGCATGGGCAGTTACCTTGACTTCACAAATCCCGGGGCTTATGCGTTCTGGACGGATTGCGTGAAAAAGTCGCTGATCGACAAAGGGTACCTGAACACCTGGAACGATAACAACGAATACGATGTCACCTCCGATGAAGTCTACGCGTGCGGTTTTGGCCATGAGATTAAGGCACGCGATATCAGGCCGCTGTTCTCATATCTTATGACGATGGCAAGCCTTGAAGCGCAGGATTCTTCTACTCGAAAGATGTCGGTATCGCGTTCCGGAATAGGCGGCCTGCAGCGGCTTGCAACCACTTGGACGGGAGACAATTATACCGGCTTTGCGGATTTCCGCTACCAGCATTACCAGGCCATGACAATGTCCCTTTCCGGTTTCTACAATTTCGGCCAGGATATAGGCGGGTTTGCGGGCCCGACACCGTCTCGCGAGCTGCTGCTCAGATGGATCAAATACGGCATCTTCACGCCGCGTTTCGTGCTTCATTCATGGAACGAAGACGGCGGAGATCCTACCATGCCATGGCTTTATGAGGACATCATCCCTGTGGTTAAGCAGCTGTTTGACCTGCGTGAGAGCTTTATTCCGTATCTGTACAATGAAATGTACCGGAGTGTCTGCACGCATGACCCTATTATTTACCCTGTTTTTCTGAAATATCCCGGGTATGATACAGAAGCAGACTGCTTCTTCTTTGGCGACAGCATCCTTGCGTGCCCTGTTTTTGATGAGGGCGCAACCTCAGTAACCGTGCGGCTTCCGGAGCATAAAGGCGGGTGGTTCCTGAACGATAAAATTTATTCGGGTGAGGTTACAATCCAAAATCTTCCCGAAGATATGCCGGTTTACTTCATCAAGGCCGGCTCGGTTGTCCCCATGAAATATGACGGAGAGACGGTTTTAGAGGTTTATCCTTTGGAAGACGGTGAGTTCACATATACGTATTTTGCCGATGACGGCGTGAGCAACCTTTCGGACCGTAAATACAGGACTAAGGAAATCAAGGTTTCCTGCACCCCGGAAACGATAACCGTTTACGGTTGCGAGAAGAATGAGACCATCGTGGTTTACAACGAAGACGAACGGAAGGTTGTTGCGGTTTACGACAAATAAAAAGGGAAAATGGCGTTGCTTACAACGCACAGGAATGTGAAAGTTTCATGAAGTAGCTAAGAAACATAAAGGAGAAGGACAAATGGGTAACGAATCAACAGAATATATTGCAAAAACAAGCGGCTTAAAAGCAAAGGATTACATCGGCTACGCAATGGGAGACGCAGCCGGATGCCTGGTTTTCAGCCTTGTCACGTCAATTCTTCAGAAATATTACACCGATGTTTTCAACATCAGCCCGCTGTTTATCATGTTTATGTTTATCGGCGCGCGTGTCTGGGATGCAATTAACGACCCGATTATGGGCCGCATCTGTGATACGGTGAAGGTCGGAAAACGCGGGCGCTACAGACAGTGGTTTCTGTATGTTGCTGCACCGCTCGGAATCGTTTCAATCCTGATGTTTGTTAAATGGCCGGGACTTGGCGGAGCGGATAATTACGTCGGAACTTGTATTTATGCGACTGTAACGTATGTTCTGTTCGGAATGTGTTACACGGTTTTGCAGATTCCTTACGGCTCGCTTGCGTCGGTTGTTACAACGGATGTCGGCGAACGCAACAAACTGTCTGTGTACAGGGCAATCGGTGCTGCGCTCGGCAGTGTTCCGGTTTTCCTGATTGCATCGTTTGCATATGCGAAGAGAACAGATGCAGCCGGTAATTTTGTCTACGGCGAAAACGGGCAGATCATCACCGATATGCAGTACAAACCTGTAATTATCGGCGTTATCATTATGTCGGTGTGCTCATCGCTGCTGCTTCTGCTGACGTACGCGCTTAACAAGGAACGCGTGATTACAAAGCCCGGCGAAAAGAAAAAGGGCGCAGCCGCAAAGGCAATAAAGAACCTGTTTGCAAGCAAGGCGTTTATCGCAATCAGTCTTGCTGCGATGCTGCTTCTAGCGGGCCAGATGTTCACGCAGAGCTTCTACCTTTACCTGTTTAATGATTATTTCAATGCGAACTGGATGAATCTTGCAAGCCAGGCCTGCACCTATTCACCCATGATTATACTCATGTTTTTCATGCCTAAGCTTGCAAGAAAGTTTGGCAAGAAGGAAGTCTGCTCAATCGGCATGATTGTGGCATCGCTTGCAAATCTTGCGCTGTTCCTCCTGCGCGGGATGGAGCCGTCAAAGCTTGTGTTCCTTTTCCTTGTGCTCTGTTTTGCCAGCGGATGCGGCCTGACAACGCTTGTTCTGCAGGTTTGGGCCATGGCAACGGATGCCATCGATGATATTGAGGTTAAGTCCGGAAGCCGTGACGACGGTACGGCATATTCCGTGTTCAATTTCTTCAGAAAACTTGGTCAGGTAATTGCTGCCATCTGCGTAAACGGTGCACTTCTTGGGATGAACTACAAGTACGAAAAGGGTGCTGTCCAGACACTTGACAACCTGAAGAAAATGTACGACCTTGCAACGCTTATCCCGGCAATTCTGTTCGGTCTGATGGCTGTGATTCTGCTTGTGGCTTACCCGCTTTCAAGGGGCAGAGTGGCTGAACTTCAGGTGAAAAAAGAGGCTAAGCTGAAAGAGGCATATGAAAATAAAGCAATAGATATTTTGGGATAAATGATAGGCTGATTTATCTTGATAACGTCAAATTACTATCATATGATATTCTTATCAACAATGATAAATACTTATTTGGGGAGGGTTTATCCATATGATAAAACTGTTTACAAGGGGCTCGGTAAAGCCTAAAATCTCTTTACTTACTTACACTAAAAATTTTGTTCAGGTTTGGGAGAAAAAATGACTAAGAAAAAAAAGAATGTTTTATTCGTAATTGGAATTATTGTTGTTTTTTTAGCTTCAATTACTGTCATTATGAGTTGTTCTAAACAAACGAGAAAAAGAGCCTCTTATCCTGAGTTTGGTTATTCATATGTTGAAAAGATAAATGAACTGAAACAGTTTGAGTGGGATATCGATGTAGGTGTGGAGTCACCCGCACTTCGTCGCAGTTATATTTTCAGAATTCCCGACTGGGATGCAACGTTAAAATACAAGATTAGCAACGGACAAGTGACAATTCATTTGACAGAAGATGTGCTGGGACATAAATCGGAAGAGTCAGAAGGAGAAGCTATACTTGAGCATGAACCGGGAAAACTTGATATGGCTGAGGAAGCATTCATCATTTTGAATTCTTCGGAATTAGAAAAAGCATATCTTGAAGGCAAATCTTCTTCTGTTGTGGATAAAGTGATCGATTGTGGAAAATACAGGATGGCGTATGTGCATAATCCGGATATTAAAGAGTCAGATTCTTCTAAAGGTAATAAATATCTTTATCACGTGCCTGAAGGGCATATCGGTATATTTTTCATTTATGAAATTTCAACCCAAAAGATAGTATATCTTGCAGAATTGAATAGCTCGGCTGCCGCATTCTTGTGACTTTAGTCGTGAGTTAGGCAGCCGATTTTTTCACTCATTCAATCGAACATATGGTTGCTTTTTTGCCATGCTTATGGTATAATAAATATATGGAAAAAGATATTTATAGCATTAACAATTCTAAACTTACATATGGTCGTGGATATGTATACTCTATTCAG
>JAZQNE010000038.1:0-21200 GCA_045627185.1 Lachnospiraceae bacterium | reverse complement strand
CATTTGTTTATCTTAACAAGGTGTTTACCTCTCTCATCAAGCTTATACGCCAACATGTTTATAAACATTCCGTAACTCACGACTAAAGTCACAAGAATGCGGCAGCCGAGCTATTCAAAGCTTATTTATTATTTTCCGTTTCTTCCTTGATTTTCTGAGCCTTTAACTGCTCCTGGTCATGTATGTATTCAGCTGTCCATCCGTCAGCATTATAGCCATAGCCGGAAACATATATCAGGCCGTCATTAGTTCGAACCCGGCCGTTTGAAGAAACAACTACGGGATTTCCGTCAGACAGCATATAAACATATTGACTCACAGTTGAACCACCGGCATAATCAAAACACCCTGCCACCTTATTAAGTGCACAAACAACTGCATATTCGTTGGCGTCATAATTATTCGGATTATATACATCCAACTCACTCAGGCATTTCTTTACATCTTCAATTGTGCATTTCAGCTGGCTTTCAGTAAGAACGCCCAGCTTATTTAACAAATCTTTCCCGTGAATCTCATACTTTTGAAGTTCCTCATTAATCATTGTCCACTGTTCGGGATCATAAACCGGGTAATCCACACCATAAAAACTGAAATATCCGCCTGCAGGCTCACCTTTTTCGTCTTCCTTTGACAGGACATTTGCTTCTGCTGCGGGGAGATTTGTCTTCTTTTTTTCACCGGCCTTTGACAAAACAGCACAGGTGGTTGCTGTTCCAATACAGATAAATGCTAAAAGGGCAATAAAAAATATGTTTTTCTTATTCATGGTCAGTCTTCTCTCATTCATCTGTTGTAGTTTGATTTTACTACTGTTATCTTCTTTTTGTCAACTACCTTAATCGTAAGTTTGCTAAAAATTTTTAACCTCTTGTAATACATTTCCGAAAGTGTTACTTTTACTAGTGTAGCTGATAAGCCCGCTACACAGGCAACAGACATTTGACTTGAAAATCAGGCGGCAGGAAAAAACATGGATAAATACAAACTTACAATCGGATTAATCGGCAGTTCATCTAAACTGACAGAAAGTTATGACAGTGAAAAGGTTCACTATGAAGTTATAGCGGCAAAAAGGCCCGAAGAAATTATATCAGAAGCAACCGGTGACCACATCATTTTCGTCCGTGACATTGGCGATCTGAACTTTGTGAATATTGAAATTATCCTCTCACTCACAGGCATTGAGGAAATCTATATTTGTCTGCCTGAGAATGCAGGCGCTGACTACATCTTTGATTACAGATTCGATGCAGAATACAGTGTCATGTTTAACCTGGACACACTTCGTAGTGCTGAAATCAGCCGATGGATTGCATCATGTCCGGGCAACAGCTTTGTTCAGAGTGAGTTTGTAAAATGCACCTGCTACAAGCTTCTTGCAGCAGGGCACAAGGCCACCATCGTAAGCGACCTGTATCTTTGCAATAACCCGTGTGAAACAACAGGCTATTACCTGCATTACGCAGACAATGCAATGCGCTATTTTGTTTTTGATAAGGGAAACAGCTCTGCTACAGACGTAATTAATGCTTATCTTGCATATTGCCGGGGCGTTTTCAAATATTACGAATATCTTGACGCAAATGTACGTTTTATCAGCGATGAAGAGGCTTTATCCGTTCAAAACGCCCTGATTGATGTTCTCAAAAGCTGCGGAATGGCTACATCAAAGCAGATTCGCCTTGGTTCTGCGGACATTCGCCGGCTTGCACTTGATTTCATCAAATCAGACCGCCTGAGTAAAAACGTTTCCGAGTGGTTCTACGTTATGACCGGAACTCCGCTTAACCTTGCAAATCCCGTTACTTACAACGAAAAAATCCAATGGCTGAAGGTATATGATTCAACGCCTCTCAAGACTCAGCTTGCTGACAAATATGCGGTCCGCGAGTGGGTCGCGGACCGCATTGGCAGTAAATATCTTATCCCACTTTACGGTGTCTGGGATTCATTTAAGGAAATAGATTTTGAGAAACTTCCAAAGGAATTCGTGCTGAAATGCAACCACGGCTCAGGTATGAACATTCTTGTCAGAGACAAGGATTCTCTTGATATGGCTGCCACCGAAAAGAAAATTACCACATGGCTTCACAGCGATTATTCAACCTACGGTTATGAGGTTCATTATGCAGGCATCAAGCCGCGTGTGCTTGCAGAAAAACTTCTGAAGCCTGCCGACGGTTCCTCTGAAATCAATGATTACAAGGTTTTTGTCTTCAACGGCAAGGCCAAACTCATTCAGGTGGACATTGACCGTGGGACAAAACATACCCGCAATATTTACAGTACCGACTGGAAGCTGCTCCCCGTTTCCATCAACTACCCGCGCAATCCTGCAGCAATTGAGCCGCGTCCCGCCTGTCTTTCCGAGATGCTTTCCGTTGCTGAAAAACTTGGCATGGGCTTTAGGCATGTGCGTGCTGATTTCTACATCTGCGACGGGCATATTTTCTTTGGTGAAATGACATTCACACATGCTTCCGGAACCGCAACATTTGAGCCGGATCTGTTTGCAAAAGAGATGGGAAACTGGATTGAATTATAAGCCCTTTGCTTCCTTCTTTCCGGTAATCGCCTTAATTACAAACAATGTCGCAACAGTCAGTGCCGCACCCACTCCAAGGCAGATGTAAACATTCTGTACAAAGCCTGCAAGGATGTAATTCACAAAGCAGATAAGACCGACAGTAATAACGTACGGCAGCTGTGTGTTTACGTGATTTACATGGTTGCAGCGTGCACCGGCTGAGGCCATGATGGTTGTGTCCGAAATAGGTGAACAGTGGTCACCGAGTACTGCACCTGCAAGGCAGGCAGCAACACCAATGATAAATATCTTCTCATCGGGATTGAAGATGGTAGTAACAATCGGGATAAGAATACCGAAGGTTCCCCATGATGTACCGGTTGAGAAGCTGAGCACGCATCCCACAATGAATATGATTGCGGGAAGCAGGTTCATAAGACCTGCAGCAGCTCCCTGCATCAGGTTGTATACAAAGTACTTGGCACCAAGAACACCTGTGATATTCTTAAGAGCTGTAGCAAATGTCAGGATAAGAATAGCGGGAACCATTGCATTAAAGCCCTTGGGGATGCATTCCATTGCTTCCTTAAAGGAAACAACACGGCGAATCATGAAATAAACGATTGTGAAAATCAAAGCTACAATTGAGCCCCACGGAAGAGCTACGGTAGCATCGGTGTTACCGAATGCGCCGATGAAATCCTTGTAATAATCGCCGCCTGCTGTCCAGAACCCGCCAATATAAACAAGTGCCAGGAAGCATACAACAATCAGGAAAATTACAGGAAGGATGAGGTCGATAACACGGCCGCGCTCGCTAACCTTCTCATTTTCAAGGGTCTTGTCAGCGTGCTCTCCGGAAGTATAGAGATCTCCGTTAAGCTGTGCATTCATTTCATGCAGGGCCATGGGACCGTAATCAAACTTCATAAAACTGATTGCAAGAATGAATACGATTGTAAGCAGTGAGTAGAAGTTCCACGGAATAGCATCAACAAAGAGTTTGAAGCCGTTTGTATCACCTTCAACAACGCCCGATACTGCTGCGGCCCATGACGAAATGGGGGCAATCATGCAGACGGGAGCAGCTGTTGCATCAATAAGATATGCGAATTTCGCACGTGAAATCTTATGTGAATCCGTAACAGGCTGCATTACTGAGCCAACGGTAAGGCAGTTGAAATAATCATCGATGAAAATTGCAACGCCAAGAACGAAAGTAGCAAGCATTGCGCCAACTCTTGTCTTAATGTGCTTTTCAGCCCAGCGTCCGAAAGCAGCTGAACCGCCGGCTTTATTTACAAGCGCAACAATAACGCCCAGAACAACCAGGAAAATGAAAATGCCGGCCGTATCGGAAACAGCAGTAATCAGCGCATCGTTAATGACATAGTCAAGCGCACCGATTGGGTTGAAATTTGATGCAAAGAAGGCACCCAGCACAATTCCAATAAAAAGCGATGAATAAACTTCTTTGGTAATAAGTGCAAGTACAATGGCTACGATTGGCGGAACAAGTGCCCAGAATGAAAAGGCCATTTTACTGTCAGAATAAAGATAACCGTCTGTACACTCATCACACCCTGCACCGTTACAGTCAGGGCAGATTGTCTTTGCGGCATAAGCAGGTTCACCTGCCGAGTCTGCCGCTTTTGCGCTGATAGCGGTTAATCCGCATAACAGTACAAGCACCAGAAGCACTCCTAATAATTTTTTGTTTTTCATAGAGAAAAACCTCCCCTTTTTTTCAGAACCAATTTTTAAGTTAAAGTGCTAACGCTTTAACACGCTAAATTATAGATGCATTCTTTAATTCCGTCAATCTTTTTCTATTCAGAAAAATCCCTAAAAAAGTCATTACATTTTTATTTAAATTTTTCAAAATTCCTAGTTGCCAAAATTGAAATTTGCATCTATAATGAGTTTACGAAAACGATTTCGTAATTTTTTTCACTGCGGATGACAAAGAAAGGATGGTTTTACCATGCAATTCGGCTATTTTGATGATACCAACAGAGAGTATGTTATTACTACACCTCGTACACCGTACCCCTGGATCAACTATCTCGGTTCACAGGAGTTTTTCTCACTGATTTCAAATACAGCGGGTGGTTACAGCTTCTACAAAGACGCCAAACTCCGCCGTATTACACGTTTTCGTTACAACAACGTTCCGCTTGATCTTGGCGGCGGACGTTATTATTACATCAAAGACGGTGAAGATTTCTGGTCTCCCGGCTGGGCTCCCGCAAAGAAAGAACTTGATTTTTATGAGTGCCGTCACGGCTGCGGTTACACTAAAATCAAGGGCGCACGCGGTGGTGTTGAGACTGAAATAACCTTCTTTGTTCCCATTGGCTGCAATGCTGAAATTCACAAGGTTTCGATTAAAAATAATTCAAATATTCAGAAAACGATTAAGTTATTTTCATTCATCGAATGGTGCTTATGGAATGCGCAGGATGATTCAACCAATTTCCAGCGTAACTTCAGTACCGGTGAAGTTGAGGTTGAAGGCTCTGTTATCTATCATAAGACAGAATACAAAGAGCGCCGTGACCATTACGCATTCTTTAGCGTAAATGCTCCTATCTGCGGTTTTGATTCAGACCGTGAGAGCTTCATCGGCACCTATAACGGTTTCGAAGCTCCCGATGCCGTTGTTGAAGGCAAATCAAGAAATTCCGTAGCAAACGGCTGGTCTCCCATCGCTTCACACTGCGTTGAAGTCAAGCTTAATCCCGGTGAATCCAAGGATCTCATTTTCGTTCTCGGTTACATTGAGAACGAGCATGACAAGAAATGGGCTTACCAGACCGGAACACTTGCAAAAGAGAACCGCCAGGGAACATCGGAACAGAAATCTCTCGAAGCCATCGCAAACGGCGCACTTGTTCAGTCCTACTATGCACCGAACGGTGAGAACGTTATAGACAAAACAAAAGCATATGCCATGATCAAAAAGTTTGCAGATGCAAAGGCTGTTGACAAGGCATTTGATGAACTTAAAGAATACTGGAACGGTCTTCTTTCAATCATCACCTGTAAGACACCCGAATCAAAGACAGACCGTATGGTTAACATGTGGAATCAGTACCAGTGCATGGTAACCTTCAACCTTTCCAGAAGTGCTTCATATTTCGAGTCAGGTATCGGCCGTGGAATGGGCTTCCGTGATTCCAACCAGGATCTGCTTGGTTTCGTACATCAGATTCCCGACCGTGCAAGAGAACGTATTATCGACCTTGCATCCACACAGCTTGAAGACGGTGGCGCATACCACCAGTACCAGCCCCTTACAAAGAAGGGCAATGACGAAATAGGCGGCAATTTCAACGATGATCCGCTCTGGCTTGTTCTTGCCGTTACAGCATATATTAAAGAGACCGGTGATTACTCAATTCTTGATGTTATGACACCTTTTGACAACAAGATTGAAACAGCTACACCTCTTTCCGACCACTTAAAGAGATCGATTGACCACGTTATCAATAATCTCGGACCGCACAATCTGCCTCTTATAGGCCGTGCAGACTGGAATGACTGCCTCAACCTCAACTGCTTCTCAACTGAGTCAGGCGAGCCTTTCCAGACCACAACCAGCAAGGATGGCCGTGTTGCCGAATCAGTTATGATTGCCGGAATGTTCGCTTATATCGGTGAAGAATACGCAATCCTGATGAACAAAATCGGCAACAAAGCTGAAGCAGACCGTGTTATGGCTGAAGTTGAAAAGATGCGTGAAGTTATTATGAAGGACGGCTATGACGGCGAATGGTTCCTTCGTGCATATGATGATTTCGGTCGCAAGGTCGGCAGTCATGAAAACGATGAAGGAAAGATTTTCATCGAGTCCCAGGGCTTCTGTATTTTAGGCAAATGCGGTGTTGAAGACGGCAAGGCAATCAAAGCCCTTGATTCCGTTGACAAATACCTTGGAACCAAGTACGGTCTTGTTCTTAATAACCCTGCATTTACACATTACTACGTTGAATACGGTGAAATTTCCACATATCCCGGCGGCTACAAAGAAAATGCCGGTGTATTCTGCCACAACAATGCATGGATTATCATTGCTGAGGCAGTTATGGGACGTGGTGACAAAGCATTTGATTATTACACAAGAATTGCTCCCGCTTACACAGAAGAGCGTTCAGACATTCACAGACTTGAACCTTACTGCTACGCTCAGATGATAGCCGGCAAGGATGCAAAACGTTTCGGTGAAGCCAAGAACTCATGGCTGTCCGGTACAGCATCATGGAACTTTGTAGCAATTTCACAGTACATCCTGGGTATCAAGCCTGATTATGACGGCCTCATGATTAACCCTTCAATCCCGAAGGCATGGGACGAATACAGTGTAAACCGTGTATTCCGTGGAAACACATACGATATCACCGTTAAGAATCCTTCACACGTAAGCTGTGGCGTTAAGTCCCTTACAGTTGACGGAAAAGCAGTTGAAGGCAATGTAATTCCTTTCGCTGCAGACGGAAAACAGCACAAGGTTGAAGTTGTCCTTGGCTGATTATTAACTTAGCTTTTTTCATAACTTTCCCGCTTTCCACATAATGCTTTTTGTAAACCCATTACAAAAAGCCAGACAAACCCCGGTGTGCCCGCACCGGGGTTTTGTTCTTGAATATAATTTATTCTCAGTTTATAATAGATTGGTAAAATAAATAGGTTAGTTCGGCACACCGTCTTCCGCAAGAGGTCTGCCCTCAAAATACAGAAAAAACCTGTAACAAAGGAACTGAAATTATGAACTTAAACAAAGCAAAACTTGGTGATGATGCGGCTATTTACGCCCGCCGTGAAGAAAAAACCGAAAAGCAGAAATGGGCTGAAATGAATAAAAAGCAGCGCTGGAGCTATTTCAGGACATACTACCTGAAGCCGATTATTTTCCTGTCTCTGGCCGCTGCCTTCATCATCTGGATCATCGTCAGCATTGTCAAACCCAAGCCGGACCCATATGTCAATGTCAGCGTAAACAATTTTCAGTACCTGAACTTTGATTACGTAAGCGAAGATTTCATCAAATACAAGAATCTTGACCCTGAAAAGCAGTCGGTCATGTTTGATTCCAACTTCAATCTTGATAATGATACAAACTCCATTCAGCGGTTTGCGGTTTACGCTTTCACGGGTGACACAGATGCTCTGATCAGCGGAAACACTGCATTTGAACGTTATGCAACTCAAGGCTTCATGCTGCCGCTTGATGAATACCTGCCTGCCGACCTCTTCAATGAATTACAGGACAGGGGTCTGATTTACAGCACAAGCATTGTTGAAACGGATGTAGATGGAACCGTTACCGAGACGCACCCCGAAAAGCCTTATGGTATCTATCTTGATGAGCTTGATCTCTTTAAGAAATATTCTTATGACGGCTGCCGCCCGATTTTCGGTATCATAACCAACACCAAGCGTCCGGAAAATGTTGTTGAAGTGATTGAATATCTTTTCAAGGTCAATCCGCCGGATATTGAGCAATACACCGGAAAAGAAAGATAAATCCCGGGAACCTTAACAGAATAACGTTACAGGTAGCAAAACGGCACAGCCACTTCAGTGACTATGCCGTTTTTCATATTGGGAGTATTATTTACAATAGCTTTGATTGTTTTTGGTGGAAATACAGTTTTCTTATTTAGCTGAAATGAAGCCCTTTGCGGTAAGAAGCTCTGCAGAAAGAACTGCACCGCCTGCTGCACCACGAAGTGTATTGTGTGAAAGTCCTACAAACTTCCAGTCAAAAAGTGAATCTTCACGAAGACGGCCTGCGCTTACTGCCATACCGCCTTCAAGGTTACGGTCAAGAGCAGCCTGCGGACGGTTATCCTCTTCAAAGTAGTGAATGAACTGCTTGGGAGCGCTCGGAAGGTTGAGTTCCTGCGGAACGCCCTTAAAGTTTGCCCATCTTTCAAGAATCTGCTCCTTGGTAGGTTTCTTTTCAAAGTTTACGAAAACTGCCGCTGTGTGGCCATTTGTAACGGGAACGCGG
The DNA here is from genome assembly GCA_045627185.1 of Lachnospiraceae bacterium. Classification (GTDB taxonomy): domain Bacteria; phylum Bacillota; class Clostridia; order Lachnospirales; family Lachnospiraceae; genus SZUA-448. The sequence continues at coordinate 12,654 of JAZQNE010000038.1, read as the reverse complement.
ATACACTGTGTTGTAATAACCGGGCCTTCTGCCTTTACAATTACGCCGTTTTCAACCTTGCCCCAGATTCTGAGAGGCTCCTGCTCGCTCTTCTCTTCCTCTCCGCCGATGTACGGAATAACGTTATCAACCATCTCGGGCCAGTCCTTGAAGGTCTTGCCTGCACCGGAAATTGCCTGATATGTTGTGGCAACAACCTGCTTGATACCGAAATCACGGAGTGCATGAAGCATGGGTGTGTAGCTCTGGATTGAGCAGTTAGGCTTAACAGCAATGAATCCGCGCTTTGTTCCGAGACGCTTCTTCTGATATTCAATAACCTCTGCATGCTCAGGGTTAAGCTCAGGAACGATCATGGGAACATCAGGTGTCCAACGATGTGCGCTGTTGTTGGAAACTACAGGTGTTTCAGCCTTTGCATATGCTTCCTCAATGGCTCTGATTTCCTCTTTTGTCATATCTACCGCGCTGAATACGAAATCAACCTGAGCAGCGATTTCGTCAACGTCATTAACATTCTTTACAATAAGTTTCTTTACATTCTCAGGCATGGGATTGTCAAGCTTCCAACGGCTTCCTACAGCCTCTTCATAGCTCTTTCCAGCGCTTCTGGGGCTTGCTGCAACCACAACAACCTCAAACCAGGGATGATTCTCAAGAAGTGATACAAAACGCTGGCCAACCATACCCGTTGCACCAAGAACACCAACCTTTAATTTCTTATCCATATACTTTATCCTCCGAAATTGTTATTCTATGTTTCTGCCATGCATTAGTACTGATTTACCGGCATTTCCGGGGGGCATCGTCTTTATCCCGATGTCTTTCCCCGAAGAACATTTGTATTTGTAGGGAATAATACTACTTCACCCCATAAAAAGCAACCCCTAAAATAAAGTTTGTGCAATACGCACAAAAGTCCGTGCATCAAAGACAAGAGAGTGGGGATAATTACATAAAGCCCGCCGGACAGGCACCGGAATCACTCCATGGCATCTGTCACATAAACCACATCCCTGTACGCGGGAATGTTGTATAAAACCTGATCGAGTTCAGCAAAGAAGGCTTCAATCCGCTTTACAACTTTACTATATTGGTTTAAGGATAAATTAACCTGCTTAATCGAAAAAGTATAGCTCTTTCCTTCTTTCGAAAATGAAAAGAAATAGTATGTATCCGGGTCTGCACAGGCAGTTTGCTCAAACGGCGTTTCCGAGTACTGCATAAACAGACTTACCGCATCATATTTTGTTACCACTTCTTCCACCCGTGCCGGGACATCGTCAGAAGCTGCCCAGGGCATCATTTTTTCATGTTGCGCTTTATCACGATGCATAATAAAGCCCCTTGACTGTGAAAAGCCATCTGCCGTACCATCACTGTTGTACTTACTGTACTCAAAAGTAAAAGCCGTGGAATTATCGGTTCCGGCGGAAAAAGCATCCGGATTTGTATATCCCTTTTGGGGTGTGTTGTTTTTCAACCGACTCCTTATAAAAACAAACAAAAACGTACAAATAGCGACAAATAAAAGCGCACCCGATATACAAATAACACTTCTTTTAGCTCTTCCGTCCATTTTCCACCCCCGGAATAGATTTGATTAATAAATGCAACCGGCAGGACAGTTGTTTACCTCATTCAGCTTACATTTAACAAAATAACACAGAAATGATTCTCAAGACAGAGCAATTCCGACTGAATGACAATGCAAAAACAACTTTCCGCAGGTCTCTGATATCATTAATACAAGTCTGAAAGGAAAGTTGTTGCAGGTATTATTTTGTTTTTGGGAATACTCTTTCAAGGTCCTCATAAGTCACAATTTTCACAAGTTCTCCGCGCAGTTTTGCGGATCCCGGCATTCCGGCCGTGTAGCGGCATACATGCTGACGCATTTCAGCAATTGCCGTCTGTTCACCCTTAAAATCAATCAGGTCTCTTGCGTGGCGCAGAACCGTTTCGCGTATTTCGGAAAGAGTGGGCGGGGTAAAGGAATAGTGCCCGCCGCAGACTTCATCAAGGGTTGCACCGTTGCAAAGAAGTTCGCCCGCCTTGCGGATAGCGGGTATATCGTAAGAAAAGCAGTCAAGGGCCGCCCGGATTTTAGCGAAAATCCAGGGATTCCCCTGCGCGGCACGACCTATCATGACCATATCGCAGCCCGTTTCGTAGAACATCTTAAGGGCAGCCTCGGGAGAATCAACATCGCCGTTGCCGATGACAGGTATTTTTACTTTGTCCTTCACAGCGCGTATAATGCCCCAATCTGCCTTTCCGCTGTAAAACTGCATTCTTGTCCGTCCGTGAACGGCAACTGCCTTAGCGCCCGATTCCTGCGCGATATAGGCACATTCCGGAGCGTTGATACAATCATCCGAAAAACCCTTGCGGATTTTAACGGTAACAGGCTTAACGGTAGCCTTTGAAACAGCCTCAACAATCCGCCCTATTTTCTCGGGGGTTTTCATGAGCGCCGAGCCTTCGCCGTTGTTCACAACTTTAGGGACCGGACAGCCCATATTGATATCAAGAATATCAAAAGGCAGTTCTTCTATACGTTTTGCCGTTTCAGCCATGATTTCCGGGTCCTCCCCGAAAAGCTGGAGTGCCACCGGATGTTCCACAGGCGCAGTAAACAGCAGGGCTTCCGTGTTTTTGTTGTTATAATGATATCCTTTAGCGCTGACCATTTCCGTGTACAGAAGGTCTGCGCCCTGTTCCTTACATAAAATACGAAAAGGCGGGTCTGTTACTCCCGCCATCGGACCAAGGGCCAGAAGCCCCGGAATATTCACTTGTCCTATTTTCGTTGTAGAATACATAAAATCAATTCAATGCTTTCGGATTGGTGTTATTGCCCGGTGGAATCTTTATTTGTCTTCTTTTGCAGCCTTCAGAATCTTGTAGTACAGTTCAAGGGCCTGCATCAGCTCACCCTTTGATTCCTGCATCTGCTTGATTTTCAGCTCGCTTCCGATTTCGTCAAAGCCCTGGTCTGCTTCCATGGATTCAACCCTGAAAATCAGGTGACCGTCGGGTTTGAACTCCAGCATAAATACTCCGCCAACCTCTTCGGTAAAGGTGACGCACATAATCTGAAGTTCTTTTTTTACTTCAGTGGGAAGCCCGTTAAAATCAGGGTTTAAGTAATACTTTTTCTGATATGAGCTGCTTCCGCACAATACTACATTGTCCATAATACTCCTCTGCTACAAAACCTATTCTGATATTATCCTTTAATTACGCGAAAGCCATATTCGCAGTTCTTTGTAATTACTTAAGTTTTGAAAATACTTCCTTGAATTTCGGGTCATCCATAAGCTTGTAACCCGTTCCGTCGCCATTTTTCTTTTCTTCCTGACGGCGTTCATACTTCAGCTGCTTCTTTGTCTTTTCAGGCATAAGTGCTGCCGGAATGCCTTTTTTCTTTACGACAGTGTTTTCCGGTGTTTCCTTCGGAAGCTCGCCTGCAAGCATCTTGGCAAAGTAATCGTCACCTGAGATAAACTTTTCACAAGCCTGCTGACCTACGCAGGCGTTGTCACAGTTTTTCGAATACCTGCAGGTACAGACACCGTACTCAACGTAATAACATTCAGTTTTATTCGTTTGCTGCTTCATCTGCTTTTTTCTCTTTTTTCTTTTCCGGAATAAAGAACTCTACAATCAGAATATCCGGCCTCCTAATAATCGCATTCTATCATCAATTCAACATTTTGACAATATTTTATCAATAACCTTCTCCGAGTGTCGCAACCATAACAGCCTTGATGGTGTGCATACGGTTTTCTGCTTCATCGAAAATAACATCCGCGCGCTTTTCAAACGTTTCGTAGGTGACTTCCTTACCCTTTACGGCGGGCAGGCAGTGCAGAAGAATGGCCTTCGGGTTGCCTGTGCGGTCAAAAAGCGCTTCATTAACCTGATAAGGGGAAAGCAGTGATATACGCTCTGCGGCCTTTTCTTCCTCACCCATTGAGCACCAGACATCGGTGTAGAGGGCATCGGCGCCCTTAACGGCATCAAGGTCCTCAGAAATTGTAACGGATCCGCCGGATTCCTTTGCATAACCGTTGCAAAGCTCAACAAGGTCGGATGCGGGCCAGAGTGCCTTGGGTGCAAGGATTGTGAAATTCAGACCCATTTTAGCAGAACCAATCATAAGGCTGTTTGCCATGTTGTTACGGCCATCGCCTACAAACACAAGCTTAAGGCCCTTAAGCTCACCAAACTGCTCACGAAGTGTCAGGAAATCAGCAAGAATCTGTGTCGGATGGTAATCGTCCGTCAGCCCGTTCCATACGGGAACACCGCTGTATTTTGCAAGCGCCTCAACAGTTGCCTGCTTAAAGCCGCGGAATTCAATGCCGTCAAACATACGGCCGAGCACACGTGCGGTATCTTCTATGCTTTCTTTATGGCCGAGCTGGATTTCCTGATTGCTTAAATATTCAGGATGTCCGCCCTCATCTATACAGCCGATCGTAAATGAGCAACGTGTTCTTGTGCTGGGTTTTTCAAAGATCAGCGCCACATTCTTGCCCTTAAGGCTCTGCCCTGTAATGCCCTTTTTCTTTTTTGCCTTCAGGTCAGCAGCAAGGTCAAGAAGATAACCGATTTCAGCGGGTGTAAAATCCTTCAAAGTAAGAAACGAACGGCCTTTAAGTGTCATAGCGATACCTCCGGTGAATAATGTTTATTATGAATAATAATGCATTATAGATGGTTTTTTATGCGTTGTCAATGGTGTATCTCACTGTAATTTCAGAAAACGCTGCAACGTCTGATTAGCTGTAAATCAGCATCAAATCTGATTTCCCGCAAACTGCGTCATGTACAGATTGTAGTAAACGCCCTGTTTTGCAAGCAGTTCATCGTGGTTGCCGGTTTCTGCAATGCGTCCGTGGTCCATAACAACAATTACATCCGCATCGCGAACGGTTGACAGACGATGAGCAACAATCAGGCTTGTTCTGCTCTTCATGAGGTTCTGCATAGCATCCTGAATGCTCTTCTCAGTGCGGGTATCAACGGACGATGTTGCCTCATCAAGCACAAGAATCTTCGGTTTTGAGTAAACAGCACGCGCGATGGCAAGCAGCTGGCGCTGACCCTGTGAAATTGACGCTCCGGCCTGCTTTAAGAAGGTGTCATACTTTTCGGGCAGACGGTCAATAAAGTAATCGGCATTACTCATCTTTGCGGCAGCAACCATGTTTTCATCAGTATCGGAGGTATCTGCGTACTTGATATTGTTGCGGATGGTATCCGAGAACAGGACGGTATCCTGCAGAACGATTGCTGTGTGGTCACGCAGGCAGTCGCGTTTGATGTCAAAAATATTTATGCCATCAATCAGAATCTCACCCGAATCAGGCTTGTAATAGCGCATCAGCAGATTCAGGATTGTGGTCTTGCCGGAACCGGTGGAACCTACAAGCGCAATCTTCTGGCCGGGCTCGATATTAAGATTGAAATCGAAAATAACCTGCTTTCCGGGCACATATGAGAAGTTGATGTCCTTAAAGGAAATCTCACCGCGAACGTTCTCAAATTCTATTTCAAGGTCACCGGAATTGTCTTCATCCGGCATGTCAAGAATTTCGAAAACACGCTCAGCGCCTGCAAGTGCGGTCTGAACAGAACCGTAAAGCTGGGCAATTTCATTAATGGGACGTGAAAACTGCTTTGAATACAGAATAAATGCAGAAATAACGCCGACCGAAATATAGCCCTTCAATGCAAAATAACCGCCAAACGCAGCAACAATAACGAAGCTGATATTAGAGATGCAGTTCATCAGAGGGCCCATTGTTCCGCCAAGGATTTCAGCCTTGATGCTGACGTTCCGGAGCTCTTCGGACATGCTGTTGAATTCATCCATAACTTCATCTTCACGATTGTTTGCCACAATTGATTTGAAGCCTGTAATCATCTCTTCCGAATGACCGTTTAAGCGGCCAAGAAGGGTTGAACGTTTCAGGTAAATCTTACGCATGGCTTTTGTCATATACTTTGTGACAACCACCGTGAGAATGCAGGTGGAAAGTGAAATCAGGGTGAGCTGCCAGCACTTGCAGAACATGATGATAATCGTGCCGAATACGGTCAGAACAGCTGAAATCAGCGATCCGATGCTCTGCGAAATTGTGTTGGAAATGTTTTCGACATCGTTCGTCATACGGCTCATGATATCGCCGTTTGAGTGGGTGTCAAGGTAACCGATTTCAAGGTTGTCAATCTTTCTGAACAGGTCATGGCGCATTCTGCGTACCATGCGCTGCGAAACATTTGCGGAAATCAGTGTCTGTGCAAGTGAGAACAGAATATTCACCGCATAAACAATAATCAGGAGCAGTACGAATTTTCGCAGAAGTCCCCACTGATAAGCCTTGAGAGCATCGCCGGTAAGGCCGTTTACCCCTATTTTTTCAAGGTTTTTCGGGAGCATTCCGGCAATAGCGTCAATGCTTGAGCCCTGAAGGGAGGGTGAGAAAAGTGATGCTGCTGTTGTAACGATTGCAGCAATCATAAGGCCTGCAATCAGCTTGCCTTCCGCACCCAGGTACTTAATCAGGCGTTTCAGGGACTTGCCCATATCCTTGGGTTTTTCTACTGCTGCTGCGGCTCCGGGGCCTCTGCCGCCCCTTCTTCCAAAGCCGAGAGTGGAATTGGCCTTTTTGATTTCATCAACTTTGTAGACAATATTGTCATCCGACTCATGTTCAAAACCAACGGGAAGCCCGTCGCTCACAAGCTTTTTGTTTACGGAGAAGCCATTGTTTTCAGGTTTTGTACTCATACCGGCTCATCTCCTTCCTTAAGCTGAGAATTGTAGATATCGCGGTAAATAGGCGATGTCTTCATCAATTCGTCATGCGTTCCTATGGATGCAATCCGTCCGCCGTCAAGTACGGCAATGCGGTCTGCGCCGCGCACGGATGCAATTCTCTGCGCGATGATAATCTTTGTAACATCGGGGCATGCCTCATTCAAAGCCTTGTAAAGCTTGGCCTCGGTTGAAAGGTCAAGAGCACTTGTTGAATCATCGAAAATAAGAATTTCCGTCTTTCGAATAAGTGCACGCGCAATGGAAATACGCTGTTTCTGACCGCCGGAAAGCGAGTGACCGCCTTCGGTAACCTGTGTATAATAGCCGTTTGCCATTCCGCAGATGAAGTCATCTGCCTGCGCAATTTCAGCGGCAGACTTGATTTCCCAGGGAGTTGCATCATCTTTGGCCCAGCGGATATTTGCCTCAACAGAACGTGAATAAAGCTCAGCCTTCTGAAGAACAATCGAAACCTTGTCACGCAGAGCAACAAGATCGTATTCGCGGACATCCACACCGTCTACAAGCACCTGGCCACCCGTAACATCGTAGAAACGGGGAATCAGGTTGACAATGGTTGACTTTCCGGAACCGGTTGAGCCAAGGATTGCAAGGGTTTCGCCCTTGTGAACGGTAAGGCTGATATCGTTTAATACGTTGCTTCCCTGATCTCCGGGATATGCAAAGCTGACATTCTTGAACTCGATTTCACCGGTAAGTTTGTTGTCTTCGCCCTTGTAAGTACCGGATTTTACGGCTTCACCGGAATTCAGGACTTCATTGATTCGTGATGCCGATGCTTTTGCACGTGTGAAGGTCTGGAACATATTTGCCATGAACATTACGCCGTGAAGAATCTGCGCAATATATGTAATTGCAGCCATAATACGGCCTGTTGTGAGCGCACCGCCGTTTTTAACGTTAATTCCGCCAATAAGAATTATTGCAACAACGCATCCGTTCATGATGATGTTCATGCAAGGACTCATGAATGCAAGGATTGTCTGCACCTTGAGGTTTACACCGCAAAGTTCATCGTTGGCACGGTCAAAGCGGGCAAGTTCAAAGTCTTCCTTAACATAAGCCTTAACTACGCGCGCACCGGCTACATCTTCCTGCATTACGTTGTTTACGCCGTCAAGTTTTTCCTGAACCGTTGAAAAATACGGGGTTGCCTTTTTCAGGAAGAAGAAAACAATTGCAACAAGGAATGGCATTACAATGATAGCCACAAGCGCAAATTCTCCGGCCTGACGGTACAGGAAATATATACCGCCCGCAAACATCATGGCATTTCTGACCAGCATTCTAAGTGACATCTGAACCATGGTCTGAACCTGGGTGACATCGTTCGTAAGACGTGTAACAAGCGAACCGGTTGAGAAGCGGTCCGTCTGCTCGAAGGACAGTGTCATAATCCTGCCGAAAAGGTCTTTTCTGAGGTCATTTCCAAAGCTTTGTGCAGCTGCGTTTGAGAACACACCGCTCAAAAATCCGCAGAGACCGCCTACCAGAACAAGGATAATCATTTTAATGCCTTCGCTCAGAATAAGTGAGACATTTCCGGCAAGAACGCCGTCATCTACAATAGTTCCCATCATGTCCGGCTGGAACAGATCCATCAGAACCTCACCAACCATGAACAATGGCGCAATTATGCAGAGCCACCAGTATTTTTTCAAGTATTTAAGCATATTTATCTGCCTTCCGCTTTTTCAAATATGATAATAATGTATTCTTTTTACAGCGGAATGTCAACTACTATCAATCTCTGCGGAAATATAAATTGGTCGGGCCGGGCCTGCTCTTTTCGCAGTGAACATTAGCAATCGAATTATCGGGGGCTCTCGCTTGTTATCCTAAAAAACAAGAGCAGCCTTACCGGCTGCTCCTGAAAAAGAGGGGGATATATTTTTAAAAGTTCACATTACTCTTGATTTTCTCAGTCTTCGCTGTCATTAATTGCTGCATTTGCGCCCGCACCGATTATAGTTCCAAAGCCTGTAGCTACAACAGCTGCAGCACCGGTACTCTCAACCGCTACAACTCCTGCCAATGCGCCGATACCAATACCGGTTGCGCAAAGTGCAATACCGCCTACGACACATCCTACGCCGATTAAAGCCTTTTTATTGTCCGAAACCCAATCGCAGGTAGCGTTCCATGCATCTGTAAACCAGTTACCGCCGTTTACGTCCATAAGTTCCTCATCGTTTAATTCGAAGTTCTCCATTTTTTCGTTTGTGTTCATCATAATTTTTATCCTCACTTTCAATTGTTTGTTTTTTGGTTTTTTTGTTTTTGTTTTGTCGTTCTTTTGTTCTGACATTTATATATACGATTGAAAAGAAAAGGTGGCTAATAAAAATAATATTTTTTTTAATTTTTTTTTTGAGAAAGTAATAACTTGTTTTTATTCCGCGTTTGTGCTATTGTTCTGAATAAGATTTCACAAAAGTGAATTGTTATTAGCCGCAACGTTTATTGACGCTAACGGGTTTTACCAAAAATACAAGGAATAAGGAGAATGACAGAATGAAAAATCATGTTGAAACATCCTGTGTTCAAGGCGGCTATCAGCCGAAAAACGGAGAGCCCCGCGAGGTTCCGATTTACCAGAGTACAACCTTTAAGTACAGCAGCAGTGAAGCCATGGGCAAGCTGTTTGACCTTGAAGCTGACGGCTATTTTTACACCCGTCTTCAGAATCCTACCAACGATACAGTAGCAGCAAAAATCTGCGAGATGGAGGGCGGCGTTGCCGCAATGCTCACATCGTCGGGTCAGGCTGCAAACTTCTACGCTGTTTTCAATATCTGCGAATGTGGCGGACATTTTCTGGCTTCATCGGCTATCTACGGCGGCACTTACAATCTTTTCGGTGTTACCATGAAAAAAATGGGCATTGAGGTTACCTTCTACGATAACGACATGCCCGAGGCTGAGTTTGAAAAGCTTATCCGTCCGAATACAAAATGTATTTTCGGTGAGACCATCACCAATCCTACCGTTGGTGTTTACGACATTGAAAAGTTTGCCCGCATCGCTCACAAGCACGGCATTCCGCTGATTATCGACAATACTTTTGCAACTCCCGTTAACTGCCGTCCTATTGAATGGGGCGCTGACATAGTTACGCATTCCACCACCAAATACATGGATGGCCACGGTGTTGCCGTAGGTGGCGCCATCGTTGACAGCGGTAATTTTGACTGGCTCGCAAACGCCGAGCGCTTCCCCGGCCTCACAACACCTGATGATTCCTATCACGGCATCATTTATGCAGAGCGTTTTGGAAAAGGCGCATACATCACAAAGGCCACCGCACAGGTTATGCGTGACCTTGGTTCAATCCAGTCTCCCCAGAATGCTTTCTATCTGAGCCTCGGCCTTGAAAGTCTGCATGTCCGCATCAAGCGTCATTGCGAGAACGCTCTTGCAATTGCCAAATTCCTGTCTGAGAACGATAAAGTTGCCTGGGTTCATTATTCCGATCTTCCCGGTGACAAGTCTCATGCTCTTCAGCAGAAATACCTGCCTAACGGTTCCTGCGGCGTTATCGCGTTCGGTCTCAAAGGTACCCGCGAGCAGGCCAACCGTTTCATGGATTCACTTCAGCTTATCAGCATTGCCACTCACGTTGCCGATGCGCGTTCCTGTCTGCTTCATCCCGCAAGCCACACGCATCGCCAGCTTTCCGATGAACAGCTTCGCGAAGCCGGAATTGCTCCGGATCTGATTCGTCTTTCCGTTGGTCTTGAAAACGTTGATGACCTGATTGCCGATATCAAACAGGCAATGGAGAAAATGTAAAACACCGGGGATGGTCCCGAACCACCGGATAAAACACCGGGGATGGTCCTTTCTGACTCACTGCGTCGCAGCCGGTCAAAAAGAACCATCCCCGCATTTTTTTCAAAACCGTATTTCAGCCTCTCCAGGCAATTAATTCTATTGTTCTTCTGTCAGCTTCACCTTCGAAAAACTTATCAAGTACACGCTGAAATCTGTCATTATCCGGGCAAGCTTCCCTGAAAAGAGTCATCGATGAGCGAAGCTTCATATCATCCGGATTTCCGAAAACATAACCCGCATCTGATGTTTCAAGTGCCAAAAGCGCATCGCATATCTCATTCATATGCGTTCCAAGCACCTCATCAGCCATATATTCCCTGGCCTCCTCAATATTCTGTATTGAGTAATACGTAGATGTTCTGCTCTGTCCAAGACCGATAATCTGGGGAAAAATGTACCACATCCAGTGCGATCTTTTATAGCCCTCCTGCATTTCCTTTAAGGCAACATCATAATCCTGTTCCTGTGCCTTCAAAAATCTTGATAAATCACCCATAATTCCCTCCTGCTGTTTTCCCGTGATTTTCGGTTTAATCTCGAAATTGCCGTATTCTTCCACGCAACCCGTTTCCGGCAGTTTTCATCAATCTTCGCTCATTTGCTGCATTTTCACGCGCTTTGCAGTGACAATTGCCAGAATATCCTGCGCCTGCTGAATATCCCCGCCAAGGATGCAGCCTCTTATTCCCTTGAAATTCGAATCAAATTCCTCTGCAAGTCCTGCGTCTTTTGCTGCCTGCTGAAGATGTGCCAGAATCATCATCGCCATATTCTGATTTCTTTGCGTTATTGCCTGTCCCAGCCGCATAAAATCAAAGCTGTCAAGAAACTCCCGGGTGGTGTTCATAATTATACCTCATATCCGCAAATCATTTCCCTCTTTATCAACTATATTATAACAGTTTTCGCAGAACAATTCACCTTATTTCCAAAAACTTGCGGCACCGGCATGATTGAAACTTGAACAGTCAGAAGCATGTCCGTGCCGCAGAATTGCTATTTGCTATTTCTTATTTGCTATTTCCATTTCCCGGGTCATTAACATTCCGGACGGGAGTCCTGCGGTACGTGGTTACTCATTTGTTATTTCAGTTTCCCGACTTAGGAATATACGGAACAACAACTTTTGCAACCTGGGATGCGGGCATGGTCTGAAGTGAAACCTTGCCGGGACCGGTTACTACCGTATTAAAGAAACCTTCGCCACCAAGGAACATATTCTTAAGACCCTTTACGGAAACAATGTCCATTGAGCAGGTACTTTCCATCATTGCAAGATAGCCTGTATCGATAACCATCTTCTCACCGGGTGCAAGCTGTTTTTCAACAACGCTGCCGTCGATTTCGATAAATGCAAGACCGGTTCCGGAAAGTTTCTGCATAATGAAACCTTCACCGCCAAACAGGCCTGCTCCCAGCTTTTTCTGGAAGAAGATTGAAAGTTCAACACCGGGTGTGGATGCAAGATATGCTGATTTCTGGCAGATAAGTTCCTGCCCGGGCTTAATCTCAACCGCAATAATATTTCCGGGGAAGCTTGATGCAAAAGCAATCATTCCGGGGCCACCCTTTGCGGTATAGTTATTGGTGAAAAGGTGCTCACCCGAAAAAGCCTTTGAAAAAAGCTTGCCGATGCCGCCCGACTGGGTCTCCATTTCCATATTTGCCGACATCCAACTCATTGCACCGCCTTCGCAGGCGATGGTCTCATTTGCCTCAAGCATAACTTCAACTACAGGAAGGGGTGTGCCCTTAATTTCGTATCTCATAATTATCCTCCGTGAAAAGAATTTGGTAGATTTATTATAACAAACCGTGCACGCAAGCGCAACGAAATTAGAAGACAGCCGATTCTTTATCACTTCCGAAATTGTTTCAATACTGTTTCAAATGTTGATTTCCATTATTGCTGCAAGTTCAGGGATTCATTCCCGGCATCGCTGCTCTCCCCGGGCCACCTTCTC
>JAZQNE010000037.1:0-2563 GCA_045627185.1 Lachnospiraceae bacterium | reverse complement strand
CATCATGTCAATCACTCCTTAATTCATTGCATTTAACACAGCTTCAAGCTGCTCTTTATATTTAATCTTTTGTTCTACAGGTTCTATAATCTCTGCGTTTGTTCCGAACTGGAACAGCCAGCCGAAGAAAGGAGGCTCCGGTTTAACTTTTACTCTTACGGTGAAGTGATCTTCGTCGTCCTGATGCATGGTTACTTCTTTTCCGAACCGATCAAGTACGGAGTTTACAAGCTTTGTGTGGAATCTCAGTTTTACTTCCTGCGATTCTCCGCTGAACATTGAAAAGGAAGAATTCATGTATTCGGCAATGCTGAAATCATCAGGCATCTTTACTGCATCCTCTTCAAGTACAGTTACGTCTTCCATTCGGTCAACTCTGAAGTTTGTAATTGAGTTTCTTTTCTTATAATGAGCAATAAGATAATACTGCTCATCGTTCCATGCGAGAGTGAAAGGAGAACAAAATTATTAGCCATCACGGCATTTCTTTTCTTTTGAAATATCGAAGTCAAAATATCTGAAGGAAATCTTCTTTCCTTCTTCAACAGCACGGTTGATAACATCGACATTCAGATAAATTCTTTCGTTCATTGACTTTACTCTGTTGGCAATGAACACCTGTCTTTTCATCTGCTTTGCTTCATAAACACTTGAAAGCTTTTCAATCTTGCCCAGAAGCTCATCAGATTTTTTCTTTGTCAGGAAACGTGAAGAGGAAACTGCATCAGCAAGAAGTTTGAGTTCCGGTAATTCAAATTCTCTGCTTGCAACGTAGTAACCGGATTTGTTTCCTTTGAGCTGGACGATATCAAGTCCGTAAGCCTTTAAAGCATCAATGTCATCATATATGGCTTTTCTTGCGGCAGATATTCCGCACAGTTCAAGCTGACTGATGATTTCGCTCATTGTTATGTAATGATTCTCATCTGTTTTTTCGAGAAGAATATTGTACAGGTACAGTATTTTCAGACGATGATGAGTGTTTTTAGCTTCTCCCATTTTTATTTTCTCCTGTTAAGTCAGGCGAGCATATCTGATCCCGGTATGTATGACACGCTGAGATCATATCCTCTGCTGTTCATGTCTTTTATCTTTATCAGAACTATGTCATGAGGAACACAGAGTACCTGTGCAGTTTCCATTGTAGTCAGACCAAGTTCTGCATTCTCCGTTATATCTTCATCACTGATGAGATAGTTTGCTGCAAATGTATTTGCTTCTATTTCAAATTTTGAACGCATGTTGTATAAGCTGTTTTCCGAAAAAGGAGAGAGTGCAGCTTCTTTTCTGTGAAGAAAGTAATGTCCGAGTTCATGGAACATTACAACATCCGCCATCTCATCAGACAGATTTTCATTGAGTATAATAAATGAATTTCTCCTGTCTATCGTAAAAAGTCCTTTTACATTTCCGAGATTATCGTAAAAGACATTGATGCCGCACATCTCAGCAATCTCATATGGATTACAGGTTTTATATTTTCTTTTTAGTTCTTTCACAAAATTATATATATCATTTAGAATCATATACACCACCCTTTCGAGTTGATACACATAATTGTCATTGCTTTATGGTTAATTTAATTATACCATAACCCGGTGTCCCGTTTTCAGTACAACCGATTATTCTTCGGAATTTTTTTCTTCAGAATCTTTTCTGTACTTCTTAGGAGTATATTTTTTATTGATCTCCGTTGACATGTTATATGCTTTCTGAAGGGCAGCAAAAACATTTTTCTTGTCTTCATCTGAAAGATCGCCGCCGGCAAAAAGTGCATTTGCATTTCTGATAAGTCTTTCGGCTGATTCCTGACCACGTTTTCCTCTTTTCTGCTTTGCTTCGACTATGAAATATTCTTCATCAGAAATCAAAGCATTCTGGTCAACACCAAAGATATTTGCAATTCTTTCAATTGTTTCAGTTTTAGGGTAACGTGCCCCAAGCTCATAGTTCTGAACTGAACGAAGTGTGATTCCGAGTTCCTTTGCAAGTTCAGCTTGTGTCATGCCGCTTAATCGTCTTAATTTAGCTAATCGTTCTTTGAATTCCATGGTAAACCTCCGTAAATTATTCCGTGTTTCTCAAAATATTTTCTGCTGTTCGTCTTGACAAATAAAAAATCCTGTTTTATAATGTTCGTAAGAATTCGTGTTCGTATCATTTCGTAAATTATTATAGCATTGAATAATTCGGTTGTCAACAATTATTCGAAAATTTGCAAAGAAAAACGGAGGTACAGAATGAGAAACAAGAAAAATTTAATAACCGTGGAACAGCTTGAAGCAACGAAATCACTTCTCAAGCTTTACAAGACTGTTCTTCACAATGTAAACAACAGACTGTATGACCTTGATGAACTTACATACGTCACAACCCGTAAGCATCTTACAGATCTTGTCGGCGGACTTGTTGAGTTTGAGATTCAGGATAATCCGGTAACGTTTAACGATAGGATTAATTCATGTTACAAGAGTTTGTCGCTGCTTGAAATGATAGACGAATCGGTTGTACTTGTTCACGATTATCCGGATAACGGCAGACTGTATTATGATATCATTAACCT
>JAZQNE010000036.1:0-2065 GCA_045627185.1 Lachnospiraceae bacterium | reverse complement strand
AAAAATTAATGGCAGCTTTTCATGCAACAGAGGAAAAAAATCACCACCTCCGACAACACATTGCCCAAACTGTTGAGAAGTTGAAAATGTAATTGTTCTGGCTTTTGATGAAATTTGTTTCAGACGATAAGTATAATTATCAAATTGACAAGGTATTCTTGGAGTGAGATAATATCAATAACAAATCGTAACAGATAATAACAAATCGAAAAATTCGTAACAGATAATAACAAATAATAACAGATTGACAAAATCATAACAAAGCATAACAGATTTCAGGGTAGCAAGCAATATTACTTTTCACAGGAGGGAACGGACATGGCGGATAATCCTTATACACTGACATTCGGTAAAGTTCCGAGATGTTATGTTGAACGAACAGTACAGAGAGCGGAGATTACGGAGCAGTTACTTTCGGAAGAACCGTCCCAACAGGTGTTTTTTATCTCTTCTGTCAGAGGAAGCGGCAAAACCTGCCTGATGACGCACATACAGAAGGAGTATAGGGAGAAGAAAGACTGGATTGTAATCGAGCTTAACTCTAACAGCGATTTGCTTCAGGAGTTTACCGCGGCACTGTATAACAACCCAATCATGAAAGCTGCATTTCCAAAATATGATTTTTCATTAAGTGTATTGGGTATTAAGGCATCATTTACGGAGAGCGTTCCTGCATCAAGTTATGAGCTTGCACTCGATCGGATGTGTGATATAGCACAGAAAATGAAAAAGAAGATACTTGTTGCGATTGACGAGGTAACCAATACCGCATCAATGAGACTGTTCTGCAGCTCCTTCTCAATACTTATAAGAAAAGACTATCCGCTGTTTCTGGTTATGACCGGACTGCCTAACAATGTTGAGAATCTGCGTAATGTAAAGGGGCTTACGTTCCTTTTTCGTGCCAATCCCATGAAGCTCAAACCCTTGAATTTCACTCTGTGCAGGCAGGCATATATGGATGCTCTCAAGGTGCCGTTCGAGGTTGCGGATGAAATGGCAGCAATAATAAAGGGATATTCGTACGCGTTCCAGCAGATGGGGTATATAGCCTATGAGCACCGGGGATTTAAAAATGTCAACGAATTGCTCCCTTATTTTGACAGTGCTTTGCAGGACACTGTATATAATAAGGTGTGGTCTGAAATATCCGCAACTGAAAAGCGAATCGTCAGATGTATGGTTGAGAATAGGTGCAATGATGAAAAGAGCATAAAGAAGATTGCGAAGATTGATGCAAATGCAATGAGTGTTTACCGGGCGCGGCTGATTACGAAGGGCGTACTGTCGGACAGCAGTGACAGGGGCGTGCTGGAATTTGCGCTTCCCAGGTTTGAGGAGTTTGTGAGGAATGTGGGGGAGTAGGGAGGTGACGTGCATGCCGAAACATATGAAATGTTTGATATAAGGATGCGGGAAACAGAAAAAAGATTTGTAAAGGTGTAATTAAGCGAAAAAGAAAGGCTGCCTGAATTTGGTTCATCTACCTCCGACAACACCTTGTCCTAATTAGTTGAAAATCATAAAATCACCTCGTATAATTAAGTTCGTTCCGAACGAACGCATGCTTAAATTAGGCTTTATCATTTTTATGGTAAGGTCTTTTTTAATTCCCCGGAAACCAATCAACTCAATTATTTTCACAAGGAAAGGCAGGTACCTGACATGAAGGCAAAGAATTTGAATGAGATGACAGATGAAGAACTGGATGAGCTGTACAGACCCAGAAGGTCAAATGAGCGCAAGACACTGGCACCGCTCTACATTCTTGAGATTCTTAGGGAAAGAACCGACGCAGGGCATCACATGACGCAGAATGACATAATCAGGGCACTCTCAGAGAGCCCTTACGAACTGGAACTTGAGCGCAAGGCCGTAGGTAGAATCGTCAACCTGTTGTTCAATGAGGGCCTGCATGTATACAGTGACAGATCGGGGACCTGGTATGACGAAAATGGTTTTTGTGGCTGGGAAGAGGAAGACTTCCCTGACGACGGCCGGGCAGCCTGATGAAAGCACAGAAACTTCTGATAAAGAAAATAGAGGGGGAATAAAATCATGATTT
>JAZQNE010000035.1:0-3276 GCA_045627185.1 Lachnospiraceae bacterium | reverse complement strand
CGGGGAAACTTCAAGTACACAAAAGGGCTGTCCAAAAGGGCAGCCCCCACCGTGGGCGGGTGTCACCGAAAATTTGACAAATAAAACCGTTCCTGCTGTCATGACGGCAACGCTTATGTGTGATTGGAAAGACGAACCAGGAGATAAAGAATGCCTGCACACCCGGGGAAACTTCAAGTACACAAAAGGGCTGTCCAAAAGGGCAGCCCCGTCATTCGGGTGGGTGTCACCCGGGATAAGGTAATCAGAACCGTCCCCGGTGTCAGGCCGTCACTATGCTGCTTGCCGCCTGCAGACTGAGTTTTTCAACGGCCTGCTCGCGCATTTTATACTTAAGGATTTTTCCGGCTGCATTCATGGGGAACTCCGTTACAAAATCAACGTAACGGGGGACCTTGTGCTTTGCCATATGGGTAAGGACATAATCCTTGACCTCATCTGCAGTAAGGGTTTCGCCCTCTTTTACAATTACGCAGGCCATTATTTCCTCACCATAGGCCTTGTCAGGGACGCCGATTACCTGAACATCCTTAATCTTCGGATGGGTATAAATGAAATCCTCTATTTCTTTAGGGTATATATTTTCGCCGCCGCGGATAATCATATCCTTGATACGGCCTGTAATCTTGTAATAACCGTTAGGAAGGCGTCTTGCAAGGTCACCGGTATGAAGCCAGCCGTCATCGTCAATAGCAGCCGCTGTAGCCTCAGGCATCTTGTAATAACCCTTCATTATGTTGTAACCGCGGGCAACAAATTCACCGTCAACATTGTCCGGAAGGTCCTCTCCCGTTTCGGGATCTACAATCTTGCACTCCACGCCGAAAATCGGGCCACCGACAGTATTTACACGGTCTTCAACGGAATCTGTGGTCTTACTCATGGTGCAGGCGGGCGATGCCTCCGTCTGGCCGTAAGTGATGCAGATTTCCTTCATATTCATCTTCTCAAGCACTTCCTCCATAACCTTGATCGGGCAGGGGCTTCCGGCCATAATGCCGGTACGCATGTGTGAGAAGTCGGTTTTATCAAAGTTTTCGTGACCGAGCATGGCAATAAACATGGTCGGAACGCCGTGGAAAGCCGTAATCTTCTCGCGGTTGATGCAGTCAAGGCCTTTGCGCGGTGAAAAGGCTGTAATCGGAGACATTGTAGCACCGTGTGTAACAGAAGCGGTCATGGCCAGAACCATGCCAAAGCAATGGAACATGGGAACCTGGATCATCATGCGGTCTGCAGTTGAAAGATCCATGCAGTCTCCTATTGCCTTGCCGTTGTTTACCACGTTGTAATGTGTCAGCATAACGCCCTTAGGGAATCCCGTTGTGCCGGATGTATACTGCATATTGCAGACATCGTTCTTATTGATTTTACGGCGGCGTTCCTCAACCTTTTCAAGCGGAACCTCTGCAGATTTTGAGGCGGCCTCATCCCAGGTATAACAGCCGGGCTTTGCGGCTCCGACAACAACAACGTTCTTAAGAACAGGAAGACGTGCGGCATTAAGCTCACCGGGAGCGGTATCCTCAAGTTCAGGACAGATTTCACGGATAATCGAATAATAATCCGTATCCTTGTAGCCCTCAACCATAACAAGCGTGTGCGTATCGGACTGGCGGAGCAGGTATTCCACCTCGTGAATCTTGTATGCCGTGTTAACCGTTACAAGAACGGCACCAATCTTGGTTGTAGCCCAGAAAGTAATGTACCACGCGGGTACGTTTGTAGCCCAGATGGCAACATGGTCGCCCTTCTTTACACCCATTGCAATGAGAGCGCGTGCAAATGTGTCCACATCATCACGAAATTCAACGTAGGTGCGGGTGTAATTAAGCTCCGTGTATCTGAAAGCATACTGATTCGGGAATTCCATGCAGATGCGGTCAAGAACATCAGGGAAGGTCTCATCGATGAGCATATTCTTCTTCCAGACGTACTTACCGGTCTTAGTCTGATTGTCCTGCAGTTCATAATGGTAAATTCTGCGATATTTCTGCATGAAATGCGCAAACTGCGGGAATACGATGCCGGCATCAAGCAGATGCGCAGCCCATCTCTTAACCCATTCAAGGGAAATGTAACCGGTGTAACCGCTTTCCGCAAGAAGCTTAAAGGCCTCATCAAGCGGCATATCACCTTCACCCATCATTTTGTACTCAAGCTGGCCCTTTTCGTTAATAATGCTATCCTTAACATGCACAAAATGAATGTATTTGCCAAGATTTGCAATAGTTTCCGCGGGGCTTTCGCCAAAATATCTGTAGGGATGGTGAATATCCCAAAGAGCAGCCACATTCGGATGATTTACGCTGTCAAGAAGCCTTCTCAGCACCTTTGTATCAGCATAAACGCCGTTTGACTCTACAAGAAGCGTAACTCCAAAGCCCTCAGCAACACCCGCAAGAAGCTTAAGTGTTTCCGCAACATATTCATGGTCAACTTTTCCGTCAGGTTCGGGCGAAAGGTCTGCAAGTATGCGGATATAAGGCGTATGAAGTTTTTCAGCCAGTTCACAATACTGGGTGATTTCAGTAAGGTTCTGGTCAAATCTGTCCTTGAACTTCAGGCAGCATCCGGACGAAAGACAAGGAATTTCAAGCCCGATAGATTCAAGTTTTTCGCGTGTCTTAGCAACCTGACCGTCCTGAAATGGTTTGGCATTTACTGCATTTATATCTGTCCCGACACCCCTGACTTCAATACCGTCAAAGCCAAGGTCTTTCGCCATTGAATAAATATCAGTCCAGGTAAAATCCGGACATGCAAGTGTTGAAAAACAAATCTTCATAGTGGTCTCCTTTATTCGGCGCTTCTCAGTGAAAATATGGCCTGAAAAAATAAAAAACTTTTTTATGCAAAAAACTTAATATACAGAAACACAAGGCCTGCAATCCAGGCAAGCAGAATAAGCGGCATAAAAATTACAAAATACCAGTGTTTAGTCTTATGTCTGAACCGGTACATACCAAGATTTGCACCAATTCCGCCGCCAAGCAGTGCAGACAGAAAAAGTGTGGCTTCTTTAATTCGCCATGCACCTTTTTTCGCACGCTGCTTGTCAACGTACATAAGAATAAACGCTACAATGTTTACGATAAGCAGATATGCTGCAATTACAATCAAGATGATTTCTTTTGTTCCCATTTGTTTTCTCCTTCAAAAAAATCGAGTAGGAGGGAAAATTAAATAAATTTTCCCGACCTCTCACACCACCGTGCGTACGGTTCCGTACACGGCGGTTCAATCAACTTAACAAGTAACACACCTTTCGGTGTA
>JAZQNE010000034.1:0-17851 GCA_045627185.1 Lachnospiraceae bacterium | reverse complement strand
ATGACCATTGAAGAGGCTCTTCCGTATCTAAAGGAACATCAACAAGAGTTAACCGACCGCATTTATCGTGGAAAGTATACTCCGTCTCCAGTGAGACGTGTTGAGATTCCAAAACCAGACGGCGGTGTGCGAAAGCTTGGCATACCAACAGTGATAGACCGTACACTCCAACAAGCAATAACCCAAAAGTTAGTGCCAATCTATGAACCACTGTTTGCGGAAGGTAGCTTTGGCTACCGACCGAACAGAAGCGCAAAGGATGCAGTACTGAAGGTGAAGGAGTATGCAGAACAAGGCTACACATTTGCAGTAGTCTTGGATTTGTCGAAATACTTCGACACCCTCAATCACGAAATTCTCATCAACCTTTTGCGGAAAAATGTAAAGGATGAACGCGTGGTGCAACTCATTAAGCGTTATCTCAAAAGTGGTGTAATGGAAAATGGAGTGGTCATAGACACAGAGGAAGGCTCACCGCAAGGTGGCAATCTATCTCCGCTATTAGCAAACGTCTATCTAAATGAATTCGACCAAGAGTTCCTAAAGAGAGGTGTTCCATGCATAAGATATGCAGATGACATCGTGCTTCTTGCCAAGAGTAAACGGGCATCAGAAAGGCTTTTGGAAAGCAGTACAAAGTACCTTGAAGAGAAACTGAAACTAACAGTCAACCGAGAGAAAAGTCGTACTGTGAGTGTGTTTGCAATCCGAAATTTTAAGTTCCTTGGCTTCGCATTGGGAAGGAACGGAAGTGGCATCTATGTCCGAGTTCATCCGAAGTCATGGAAGAAGTTTAAGTCGAAGCTGAAAGAGTTATCTTCCCGCAAACGCTGTCAGTCAATCAAGCCAAGCCTTGAAGAAATCAAGGTGTATGCAAGAGGATGGCTTAATTACTATGGAATTGCGAGCATGAAGAATAACATAGAAGACATCAATGGATGGCTCTATCACAGAATACGTATGTGTATATGGAAACAGTGGAAGTTGCCGAAGACGAGAAAGAGAAATCTGCTCAGACTCGGAATACCAGAGTACTATGCATGTATCACAGCCAATAGTCGCAAGGGATATTGGTATGTATCTGGAATGGGAGCGGTAAACCGCGCCCTATCAAAAGAAAGACTGATAAACAGTGGCTTTTATGATCTAGCCACAGCCTATCAGTCTGTGCACGTCAACTATTGAAAGCGCCGTATACCGAACGGTACGTACGGTGCTGTGAGAGGACGGCGGTTAGTCACCGCCTCCTACTCGATTTTTCTGCGTTATATGCCGCGAGTCTTTCACGCTGCTTTTGCTATGGTATTTATACAGGTTGCAGCCACAGGAAATCAGTCGATTACGGTATCGTCTGCGGGTTCATCGTCAACAGGAATATCGTCATCATCAGGGATGTCGAAGGTTGAACCGCCGCCGTCATCGTAAGCGTCAGGACAGTGGACAGGACAAGGGTCTGCCTGTTCACCCCTTGGAAGAATATATGGCGTATCACGCGTTACAATCTTGATAGGTTCCTCGCCTTCCTCAAGTTCCGGCGGAACATATTCTTCACCGTTATCAAGTGCCTTCTGGGCAGCTACGACATCGTAATAATCACGCTCGACCTTGTCAAGGTAAACAACGTATTTAATACTGCTTGTAGGACATTCGGGTGATGCAATGTGGCCTGATTCGGTACAGATCGGTACGCGAACGTGGCATGTACATTTTTCTGTAGGAACGGTACCTTTTGCAAAATATTCGGTGGCGATGCAGTTGCCGCCTACATATTCATCACACAATCCCTTAACGGCAAGCTTGCCGCACTTTGTACAGATTTCTGCAGTAACAATGGAATCCGGCATTTCGAATTCTTTGTCGGGAAGTTCAAGTGTTGAATGAATTCCCTCCATAATCTTTCGCCAGATGTGCTGCTGGTAGTGAGTATCGGTCTGGGTGAAGGGCTGGTCAAAGCCGCTCCAGATTCCGGCTGTGTAGTAAGGTGTGAAACCAACAAACCAAAGGTCCTTTGAGCCGGTTGATGTACCGGTTTTTCCTGCTTCATGCATCTGGTAATCCAGGAACTTAAGTCTGCTACCGGTACCTACCTTGATAACGTCTTCCATTGCACTTGTGAGGAGCCATGCGGTTGAAGACTTGATAACCTGAGTAGATTTTGACTCATTGTATAAGAGCAGGTTGCCGTTACGGTCATAAACCTTTGTGTAAAGGATGGGCTCCTGATAACAACCCTGATTTGCAATTGTAGCATATGCAGCGGTAAGTTCGAGGTTGATGACACCATCTGTCAGACCGCCGAGCGCAAGAGCAAGGTTGATATCAGACATTACCTGTCCGTTTCTTATTTCAGACTTAACAAGTGTTGAGAAGCCAAGCTTCTGCAGATAACTGAAGGAAAGGGACGGCTTGATTCTTTCAAGGAATTCAACGGCACAGACGTTCATGGAATCATAACATGCGGCACGCATTGGGGTGATGCCTCTGTATCCGGTCTTGTACCAGTTGATAACTTCTTTTGCGGTTCCGGGATAAACAAACTGCGAGTCATCAACAACCGATGCAAGTGTCTGTCCGCCACCGTCAAGAGCGGGAAGGAAGGATGCAAGAACCTTGAAGGTTGATCCTACATTTCGCTTTGTCTGGGTTGCACGGTTAAGGGTAAGACTTGATGTCTTTGTGCCACGCCCGCCGTAAAGAGCAACAACATGACCGTTTGTGTGGTCGATTACAGTGACAGCTGCCTGAGGCTGAAGCGTAATGCTGCGTGTTTCATAGCATTTTCTTTCCTTAACTTCACCGTCTTCTGTGGTATATTCAACAAGTGACTTTCGGAATTCATCAATTTTGTTATTGATATCTTCAAGGTCAATGCCGTAGCACCTTGCAACTTCCGAATTGTAATTGGTTCCGGCGGAATTGATGCCAACCCATGAAACCTTTTTTTTCTCATCAGGTTCATGATAATACTTGTGGTCTTTATCCTGATAATTTTCGTAATATGCAAGGAAATCCTTGTTCTGGTAGTGAGTTACGATTGTTTCATCATTCTCATCATATACGGAAATTCTGTAATCCACGTAGTAATATGAACCGGAGCCGATTGCAGGGAAATTGTCAGGGTCATTGAATTCTTTATCAACAATCTTCTGGATGGTCGGGTCCTGAGTGGTATAAATCTGGAGACCGCCGGAGTAGATAAGCGTTGAAGCTTCAATGTTGGTGTATCCGAGTTTTGTCTGAAGGTCATTTGTAAGCTGGGTAATCAGTGCATCGGTGAAATAAGAGTAAGGAGCGTGTGAACTTTCTTCACTCATTTCCTGATATTCGGCAATTCTGGTGTAGACATCGTCATTAACTGCTTCATCATATTCTTCCTTTGTACAGAAATTGCCTTCCAGCATGGCATCAAGAAGCTCAAGTCTTTTTTCTGCATTTTCTTCCTGATGTGTTACAGGATTTCGGTACGTGGGAGAATAGGCGATGGGGGCGAGAACGCAGGCCTCAGAAAGTGTCAGGCTCTGAGCGTCCTTTCCGAAATAGCCTCTGGCTGCTTCCTGAATACCGTAGTTACCGTTACCAAAGTTGATTACGTTGATATAAAGCTCAAGGATTTCATCCTTGGTGTACATGTTTTCCGCCTGAATTGCGAGGAACTGTTCCTGAACCTTACGGGTAATCTTTGTAAGTACGTTCTTTTCTTCACCGCCGCCAAATACCTGGTTTTTAAGAAGCTGCTGGGTGATTGTACTTCCGCCGTAATCAAAGGATCTTGTTCTGATATCCGAAACAAGTGCACGGAAAATACCCTGAACATCTATACCTTTGTGCTCATAGAAACGTGTGTCTTCCTTTGCGATAAACGCATAGCGGATAAGCTGGGGAATTGTTTCGATTTCAGCATATGAGCGGTTTGAACCGGATTTTATAAGCTTGGTTGAAAGCGTACCGTCGGCATAATAAACGCTTGTCTTGTATTCATCGGGCTCAAGGTCCAGATTGACAAGTGAAGGTGAGCTGCTTACAAGTCCTCTTAGTGCACCAAGGGCTATGAAGCCGCCCAGGAAAACTATTGAGACCATGGCAATCAGTAAAACTCTGAATACGATGACTGCACCTTTAACCGCTATTTTTTTTGAGCCGGATTTTAATTCCTGCTGTCTTGTGATAACTCCACGTTGATTGTAATTCATTTGAATCTCCTCTTTATGTTTTACCGAATCCGTTTGATGATGTTCCGGCAAAACCCTATCCCGCCGGTTGGGCGGCGGAATGAATAAACATATATATATTATTTTCTGCAGTTTACTCTACACTTTGGTGAAAAGGAATGCAAGAAAAATCGGAAAACGTAACAGATTTTTAACAAATTGGACTGTGTTTTCCTTCAATGGACCGTTACTCGTCGAAAATTATTTTATTTCCGCCCGAAATAACAAGAAAAGCATTCTGGAGAGGCGTGATGACTGTTTTTCCGGCTGTTTGTTCAAGAACCTTTTTACAGAAGGAATTTTCATTTTCCGGAGTGACAAAAACGGTGCAGATGACAGTATCGGTATATTCCGTGGTAAGAATGGAAACACCTGTCGTTTCGGCAAGATACTGAAGCTTTCCTATGCCGTTGTAATCCGTTTTAAGCATCAGCCTGCGGCCGAAAGTCCTTTGCACAACCTCGGAAGCGGCAAGACCGGCTTTAACGGCTTCTGTGTAGGCACGGACAAGACCGCCCGTTCCAAGAAGAGTACCGCCAAAGTAACGTGTTACAACAACGGCCGTGTTGCGAATGCCGGCTTTTACAAGGGCGTCAAGCATGGGACGTCCGGCTGTGCCCTGAGGTTCTCCGTCATCTGAGGAACGCTGGAGCTCAGGGTCGAACCCAAGTACGAAGGCAGAGCAGTTATGCGTTGCATCCCAGTATTTCTTTTTCATTTCCTCTATGAAGTTGATTGCGTCTTCTTCGGATGTGATGGGGCGAACGGTTGCAATGAATCTCGATTTTTTTTCGACAACCTCACCTACACCGCCGTTGAGTACGCAGTAATAATCGGCAGAGTACATTTTAGCCTCCGAAAAT
Organism: Lachnospiraceae bacterium; assembly: GCA_045627185.1. Lineage (GTDB taxonomy): Bacteria > Bacillota > Clostridia > Lachnospirales > Lachnospiraceae > SZUA-448. Next base: position 12,780 of record JAZQNE010000034.1, on the reverse strand, counting down.
GTCAGTATGGGGGCATCAGATTATCTTGCAAAAAGGCCCGCTTAGAGTTATTATATCAATATCGGCGCAGTAAATCAAGTGAACAGACTGTGAAATGGATGACAGTCCGCAAAACGGACGACAGGCTGCCGGGAACCCTTAACGCACGGCCAAAAGGATAGATGCTGTATGGATTTGTTTGAATACATGAATGAACAGAATAAAGAAAAAGAATCGCCGCTTGCGTCACGAATCAGGCCACGAACGCTTGATGAAGTTGTAGGGCAGGAGCATATCATTGGGAAAGACAAGCTGCTTTACCGTGACATAAAGGCTGACAAGCTGCAGTCAATCGTGCTTTACGGGCCTCCCGGAACAGGAAAGACCACGCTTGCCCAGGTAATCGCAAATACTACAAGCGCAAGATTCTGCAGGATTAATGCTACAACCTCCGGGAAAAAGGAAATGGAGGAAGTGACCGACAAAGCTAAGGAAATCCTTGCAATGTACGGCCAGCGGACAATCCTTTTTATAGACGAAATTCACCGCTTCAACAAGGCTCAGCAGGACTTCCTGCTTCCGTTTGTTGAGGATGGAACCATAATTCTTATAGGCGCAACCACGGAAAATCCGTACTTTGAGGTGAACCGTGCTCTTATTTCAAGATCGCAGGTTTTCGAACTGAAGCTTCTGTCGGCAGAGGACATAATCATACTTCTGAAACGTGCCGCATATGACATGGAACGCGGAATGGGAATCTACAACCCTGAGGTTTCCGAAGAAGCATTTGAGTTTCTTGCCGATATGGCAAACGGTGATGCAAGACATGCAATCAATGCTCTGGAGCTTGGAATTCTCACAACGGAGCCGTCAGAGGACGGAAAAATCCACATCACTAAGGAAATTGCCGCTGAGTGTATTCAGAAACGTGTCCTGAAATATGACAAAGACGGTGACAACCATTATGATACAATCTCAGCATTTATCAAGAGTATGCGCGGTTCTGATCCTGATGCCGCAATCTATTACCTTGCCAGAATGCTTTATGCGGGTGAAGACCCGAAATTCATAGCAAGGCGTATAATGATTTGTGCATCGGAGGATGTGGGAAATGCGGACCCTATGGGAATTGTTGTTGCAACAGCTGCATCTCTTGCCACGGAGCGTGTGGGAATGCCTGAGGCACAGCTTATTCTTGCGCAGGCAGCGGCTTATATCGCAACAGCTCCGAAAAGCAATGCCACTACAAATGCTATCGGTGATGCAATGAGCTACATTGAAGGTCACAAAGCCCCGCCCGTACCGGCGCACCTTGCTGATGCTCATTATAAAGATGCCAAAAACCTGGGCCACGGACTTGATTATAAATACCCGCATGTTTTTCCGGGACACTACACAAAACAGCAGTACCTGCCTGACGGTGTAACTGAGGAAAGGTTCTATAATCCGGATGGAATGGGATATGAGCAGACAATATTGAAATACCTGAACTCAATACGTCCGGAACGTTTTGACGGGCCCGACCCGGAAAAATAATCAAATGGCCCGGAAATGCCGTGAAAACCGGAATTAATTCAAAAGAAAAGGAAATAAATGAATGAAAAAAATCAAGAGAATTGCTGCATGGATCGGACTTATTCTTATTGCGGGAATGTATGCCTTCAGTATTTACTGTGCAATTACCTGCAAACCGAATACAAGGGAAATATTCCTTGCAAGCGTAATGCTTACGGTTGCTGTTCCTACCGTAATCTATATAATCGGAATGTTTGCGCGTCTGAGCAAACGTAACCCTATAGAAATCCCGACACCCGAAAATATAAAAACTGATGAAGAAAACAAAGGAGAACAGGAATGAAATACGAATACAAAACACAGGGAACATGCTCCCAGATTATCAGATTTGACATTAACGATGATATCATCACCAATGTGAGCTTTGTAGGCGGCTGCAACGGCAACCTCAAGGCTGTATCAAAGCTTGTTGACGGAATGACGGTTGACAGAATTGAAGAAATTCTTCTTGGCAACACCTGCGGTCCGCGCCAGACATCATGTGCCGACCAGCTTGCAAGAGCCGTAAGAGAAGCATCAAACGCCGCAAAATAAAAAAACAAGGCTTGCAATCCTGCAGGCCTTATCTTTTTTTTATTTCTGTTCCTGTCTGTAAAGAAGGTAATGTACGAAATCCTTAAGAAGATCAACAGATTCTTCATTTAACTGTTGATACATATTGAAGAACTCAACAATGTCCTTATCAAGAACTTCCCCTCCAACGGGAAGATAAGCATCGGAAATGCCAAGCAGATAATCACACGAAACGTCAAAATACTTTGACAGTGCGATGAGTTTCTCAAAAGACGGTTCGTTGCGTTTGGATTCGTAGTTGGAAATTGCAGTCGGCTTAAGTCCAAGGATGTCAGCCAGTTCACTCTGCGTAAGCTTGTTACGCTGTCTCAGTTGTTTCAGTCTCAGATTAAATGTCATTGTCTTATCCCCTTATAAAAAAAACTGTACATACAGTAGTCGATTTTTACGCAACTCATTATAGGGCCTTCTTTCGTATTTGTCAACATCTATTCACAAAATCCAAACTATTGTTTTTTCGTTGACAAAACGTGAAATTTATCTTATTATTATAAAAGGATGATTTCTATATTCTGAATATTACTCATAAATCATTAAAGTTTGTGAATTGAATGGAGGAAAACATGGTAAAGGATACCGTAAATCTCATGGATTTTGATTTCAATCTGATTCTTGAAAATTGCAAGGAAGCAGTGTATTTCTTCGATAATTCAGGAAAAATCGTGAAGGCAAATGAAACTGCACGCAATGAAACGACATACGAGGAAGAACTTGAAGGATTGCCTGTTTCTGAGGTCTTTCCCGGAATTGTCGAAATTGTAGATGACAAAGTAACATGGAAACCCGAAATCCAATTCAGCACCGAATTTGAATCTGCTGTATACAGAAAAAACAAAACCTGTTTTCCGGTTAAGGCCAGAGTAATAAAGCAGCCTTCAAAAGACATTGCAGGCATAATCATTGCATTTGATTATTCGGAGCAGAAGGCAGCGATTGCACGCTCCAAGGACGCTGTAGAGGAAATGGAATACGGAATCCGCATGCGAACCGAGTTCATGGCAAATGTAACACATGAACTTCGTACTCCCGTAAACGGAATGAAGGGTATGGCAGAAAATCTGCTTGATACTCCGCTTTCACCTTCCCAGGCCGAAACTGTTGAAATCATCATCCGAAACTGTAATAATATGAGTAAAATCATTAACGATATCCTTGATTTCTCAAAGATGGAAGCCGGCAAGATGACGATTGAACGTCAGAAATTCAACTTCAGGAAGAGTCTTGACAGCCTTATGGCCTTCCACCTGGCCAAAATTAATGAAAAAGGGCTTAAGCTTATCGCAAACATTGCACCTGACGTTCCCACATATATCGTTGGCGATGAAGTCCGAATCGGCCAGATAATCAATAACCTTATCGGAAATGCAATCAAGTTCACTTCAGTCGGATATATTGCTCTTGAAGTGGCAGTCAACTCAAAGAGTGCAACCCAGACAGAGCTGTTCATAATGGTAATCGATACAGGTATCGGTATCAGCGAAGAAAGCAAGAACAAGCTGTTCCAGTCATTCACACAGGCTGACGGTTCAATCACCAGACGTTTCGGCGGTACGGGACTCGGACTTTCAATCAGCAAGCAGCTGGTTGAGCTGATGGGCGGCCAGATCCGCGTAGAGAGCGAAAGCGGCAAGGGCAGTACATTCTCCTTCACAATTAAGGTTGATAATGCAGTTCTTGAAGACGGTGAAGAAGAATACCAGGGACCTCAGGGACGTTACGAATACAGCCGCTCAGCAGGCGGAAATGAGGTTTCATACAGAATGCTCAATGAATCCGAGGAGGTTCTTGATGCTGAAGACAATCTCTTCACAGCAAAGGATTCACTTGAAAAAATGAAACTCTGCATTGACCTTGGAACATGGGAAAAAGCAGAAGAATTTGCCGGTATCATCAAGAATATGATGCCTGAAGACAATCAGGATCTTAAGCGTCTTGCATTCCGCCTTGAGCTGTCCGTCCGAAAGGAAGATTATGATAAATCGACGGAGCTTGCGGCAGAGCTTGAAGAACAGCTTAATGCACTGTAAAATAAAAAACAGAAACAAGTGGGAGTAAGCTCATATGCATGAAAACCAAAAAGAAAATGTTCTGATAGTTGATGACGTAACCGCCAATCTGGTTATCCTCACCGACATAATTAAAAAAGCAGGATATGTTGCACGTCCCGTTACAAGCGTTAAGCAGGCCATGGAGGCTGTTGACGCACTTCTTCCGGACCTGATTCTTCTTGACGTTACAATGCCTGAAATTGACGGCTTCGAGTATTGCGGAATGCTTAAGAAAAACGTGAAAACACGTGATATTCCGGTAATATTCATCTCTGCCATCACCACTCAGGAAAGTAAGGAAAAAGGCTTCAACATGGGTGCCGTTGACTTTATTCTCAAGCCCTTCGAAGCGCAGGAGGTTTATCTTCGCGTAAACACGCATCTTAAGCTTTACAGGATGCAGAGAGAGCTTGAAAATTACAACAGGCAGCTCCAGAAGACCATTGCCGCTCAGATTCGTAAAATGAATGAAGAGCAGCGTCTGATTATGTATGCGATGGCAAAACTTGCCGAGAGCCGTGACAACGCAGACAGCAGTCATCTCGAAAACGTTGGAAAGAATGCCAGAATGCTGGCCCTTTCACTTCAGTTCAGCCCCAAGTTTACAAAACTCATTTCAAATGAGTTTGCCGATACAATCGAGCAGGCATCGCCGCTTCATGATATCGGAAAGGTTCTGATTCCGGACCGTATCCTTCTGAAGCCCGGCAAGCTGACTCCCGAGGAGATGGAAGTCATGAAGTCTCACTCGAAAATCGGTGCCGAAACACTTGAAAGCATCTATTCGATGAGCGAGAAAAATCCTGCGCTTGAGATGGCAATCGACATTGCACGTTATCATCATGAAAAATGGGACGGAACGGGCTATCCCGAGGGTCTCAAAGGAACTGAAATCCCGCTTGCGGCACGTATTACCGCAATTGTTGACGTATATGACATTCTTGTGAGCGTACGTTGCTATAAGAGTGCATACACACATGAAGAAGCCATGAAAATTATTAACGATGACGCCGGAAAAAGCTTCGATCCGGATATCGTTGAGGTTTTCAATAAGGTTCAAAAACAGCTTAAACGCGGATAAGAGAGAATCCTATGGATAATATGACTGCAAACAGCGATCCGATGATGGAAATATTCCTTGAAGAATGCGGGGACCTTGTAACCCAGTACGAGACATATCTTCACATGGCCGGAGAGAAGAAAGAATATGACCTCACTCTGATCAATGAAATATTCAGAATAACACATACACTTAAGGCTGACGCCACCATGATGCTGTTTGAATGTGTGGCTGTTCCGACGCGTGCATTCGAAAGACTTCTCTACTTTTACAGGGATGAGTGCAGCATAGTTAACTTTGACGAGTTTTCGGATATGCTCACAAGGCTTATTGACTATGTAAAATCAGAGGTTCAGAGCATTCTGAACGGAGAAGCCGCAGACACCGACGGAGATGAGCTTAAGCAGGAATTCCTTGATTACAGGGACAAACTTGCAAGCGGAATCAGTGTCGAGCAGGTTGAAAATGTAGAAAAGAAGGCAAAATTCGAAATTCAGGATGAGCCCATGCGCTTCTACATCGGAAGTGCTACCGATGCGTCTCCTGAAAAGAAGAGCACGAAAACAGCAAAGAAAAAGACAGCTGCTCCCAAAACAAAACCCGCTCAGGTAAAAGATAATGCAGCAGAGGAAATAAAAAAAGATGCTGTCGGACAAAAATCCGCCAAATCTTCCGAAACAGCCGGAGCATCTGAACTTTCGGGTATTGATTTTGAGACATCACTTAGGGACGAACAGCCTGAAGACGAAAAACAAAAAGACAGGAGTTCATCTGAAATCACCTGGCTCAAAGACAAGTCTTCAATCACCGGTGACGACCTTGAAAAACTTTATAACCTTGTGACAAGCCTTGGCGGCGTTGAAGAACGCATGATGGCCCGTTTCGGTAAGGAATATGACCGTTATGCTGACGTTTTCGGTGAGTTCCATGAAATCAACATTGCCCTGCTTGACTGGATTACACAGGCATCTACGGTTCCCATGGGCCACATTTCACCCAAGCTTCATAAGACCGTTTCCGAAATGAACACACGTCTTGAAAGAAAATGCGGGCTTGTTATTGAAGGAGAAAGCGTTCTTATAGACAGGACATGGATGGACAAGATTTCGGGCGCGCTTGTACATATGCTCCGCAATTCCATCGACCACGGCATTGAGTCAAAGGAAAAACGTAAAATCCTTGGAAAACCCGCAGAAGGCCTTATAAAAGTTGCTTATTCGCAGACCGAAAGGGAATTCATTATTGAACTTTCCGATGACGGTTCCGGAATCGATGTTGAAAACCTTCGCAAGAGGGCTCTTGAACGCGGTGTTTATGAGGCTGAGTTTGCCGAGACACCTGAGGAAATAATGGAACTTATGTTTATTCCCGGCGTATCAACACATGAAAAAGAAGGCATTTATTCCGGCCGCGGAGTCGGAATGGATGTTGTTAAACACAATATAGAAGAACTTGGCGGAAACATTTCCGTAAAGAGCGAAATCGGAAAAGGTACGGTCTTTACGGTAAGCATCCCGCTCAAGTCCGGCACAAACGGAGAGGAGGAAAGCCTGTATGAGGATTTTGATAGCAGAAGATGATTTCGCGAGCCGTAAGTTTATGCTTAAGTTTCTTTCAAAATACGCAGAAGTTGACGTGACTGTTGACGGTCAGGAGGCAGCGGCCGCTTTTGAGCTTGCGCTTGAGGACGGAATACGTTATGACCTTGTATGTCTTGACATAATGATGCCGAATATGAACGGAATCGAGGCACTGACTGCCATCAGAAGTCTTGAAGAGCAGTTCGGAATTGACAGAAGCAGCAGAGCCCGCGTAATTATGACTACGGCTCTTAATGACGTTAATCAGGTTGACCAGGCTTTTGACCTCGGATGCGAGGGATACGCCGTCAAGCCCATTGACACCGATAAGTTTTTGGTTATAATGGAGAAGATGGGTCTTGATATTCATGGAGACAAATGACCCACTCTTGTAAGGTGGTCATATGAGCAATTCTTTGTCGTACAAAAGTCTTTCAAACAGAAACAGGGGCGGGCGAATGCGCTGGCCCTTAATTGTTTTTATCATACTTGTTCTTATTACCCTGTTTGTCACGGGAGGTGCACTTTTTACGGAGGAACGGCAGGCGCGCAAAAATATGCCTACAGCTACACCTACCATTACGCCCACGCCTACACCGACACCCGAAATATCGCCTACACCTACCCCCAGGAACAGTTCAAAACCTACCTCTACTCCGAAAGAGATAGCATCAGGGCCCTACGGTTACTGGGAGCCTACCTTATCACCCACTCCTACCATGGTTATTCCTCCGGGAACGGAAATCTGGATGGAAGGCTGGGAAGACCCGCGTACACCGTTTGAGGCAAAAGGTATCTACGTTTCCAAAAAGACAATTGCATCCGAAAAAGCAACCTATAATCTGGTTGACCTTATTGAAAGAACAGAACTTAATGCGGTTATAATCGATATAAAAGAGGACTACGGCACACTTGTTTATGATTTTGACAATCCGCTTTTTGACGAATACAAGTCAATAAACAATGTAGCACCGTATCTGCCTAAGCTGATAGAAGATTTGCACAGCAAGGGTATTTATGCAATTGCACGTATTGTATCCTTCAAGGATCCGGTGCTTGCAAAATCACGTCCGGAGCTGGCTCTGTACAATAAGAACGGAAAATATTACAAGGACAATACCCCTTGCGAATGGGTTTCTCCTTTCAAGCAGGAAGTATGGAATTACCTGCTTGAAATCGGAAAAGCCTGTGCTGCAATCGGATTTGATGAAATTAACTATGACTATATGCGTTTCCCGACCGACAATATAGAAAATCTTGATTACGGTCCGGAACACGCAACAAAAACCGTTATTGAGTGTATTACGGAAGGTGTAAAGTTCCTTTGCGAAAACCTTCGCATGGAGGGCGTTTACATTTCTGCGGATGTTTACGGTGCAATTATCGGCAGTGCGGCAGACACACGTGTTGTAGGTCAGGATTACGTGCAACTGATACAGTATCTTGATTACATCTGTCCCATGATTTATCCTTCGCACTATGCATACAACTGGCGTAATTTTGCTTATCCCGATAAGGAGCCTTACGGTGTTATTCTTCAGGCTCTGAAGGAATCAAATGCAGAACTTGCAAAGGTTCCGGCTTACCAGCACTGCGGAAAAGTAAGGCCATGGCTGCAGGACTTCACGGCTGATTACCTTGGAACGGATAAAAAGACAGGCGTGCAGAGATACATTACATATGATGCTGTTGCAGTCCGGAATGAAATCCAGGCTGTTTATGATTCGGGTAACAGCGAATGGCTGCTCTGGAATGCAGCCAGCGTCTTCACGGAAGGTGCACTGCTTCCCGAATAAAATGGGGTAACGGGAAGAAACAACAGAAACAATTACTGAGGGGAGGTATGCTAAATGGATGAAGAGAGAACACTCGTCATAGGCCTTGATCTGTGCGATGATTATTCGCAGATCAGCTGTATCCGGAAGAACGGACAGACAATGCCCGGAGAACCCGAATCCGTATGCATGACTCCCGATAAAACAAAATACCTCATCCCGACAGCCGTCTGTGTGCGTGAAAACTCAAAGGAATGGATAATAGGAGAGGAAGCCGAGCGCTGCCGTGACAGACAGGCCGGGCTCTACGTTGACAATCTTCTTACAAAGATTGAAAAAGAAGAAAGTGTCACCCTTTATGATGTTGATTTTTCGGGCGAAATGCTTCTGGAGCGTTTCCTGCGCAAGCTTCTTGGAATCATCCGCCAGCGTTTCCAGAATAACAGTATTCTTCAGCTTGTTGTGACTCTTCCGGGAAGCTATCCGCGAACAGAGGCACTGCTTTGCGGAATACTTGAAAGACTTGGAATCGGTGAGGACAGAGCTCAGATTATCAATCACACGCTTGCTTTTATGTATTATGTTGTAAGCCAGCCCAAGGACCAGTGGGTTAACGATGTTGCCCTGTTCGAATACGGTATAGGCGGCCTGCAGTATTATCAGCTCAGTTTCGGACGAAAAAGCCTGCCTAATACGGTTGTTGCGGAGCACACAGACCTTTCGGAAAAGATTCCGTATGAAATGTACTTAAGACATGTAACGGACAGACTTACAAAAGGCTTTGAAACAGAGGCAAACCTTGCACTTCATAAGAAACTTATCACATCGGTGTTCGTATCGGGCAGAGGCTTTGAAGGAAGCTGGGCAGACGGCGTTCTGCGCGGGCTCTGCATGGGCCGAAGGGTTTTCAAGGGACAGAACCTTTATGCAAAAGGCGCCTGCTATGCGGCTGCATCGCTTGTAAACGGAACACTGACGGAATATATTTTCCTTTCGGAAGACAGAATCACCTCGGATATCAGCCTTAAAGTTGTTTCGAATGGTGAGGAGCAGCTTCTTCCGCTTGCCCTTGTTGGTGAGCCGTGGCAGACAGCGGGAAAGAAATGCAGGGTTATTCTTGACGGAAACGCAGAGTTCGAATTCCTTGTAAGCGACTGTATCCGCAAGGATTCGGTGCAGGAAATTGTCCGTCTTGACAGTCCTGTAAGAAGAGAAAACAAGACGGTCCGTCTTGATGTGGAACTCAGGTTTGAAGACCGTGAGACGGCCATTGTGAAAATAAAAGATATCGGCTTTGGAGAGTTCTTCAAGACAAACTACAGAGTCTGGGAACAGATACTGAGGCTGTAAAACCGTAAAATAAAGAAAGGAGCAGAGCAGATGGGCAGAGTACTCCTGTGCTGCGGACAGCAGGCCAAAAGTGCATATCGTTTTAAGTCCACGGGCGTTGGGATTTATTCTGTTGAAGAGCTTTGCTACTACATTGCGCACAACATTGACAATCTTGACGATGAATTCCTTTCAAAGGAACTGACGGAATACATCAGACAGAACCTTGGTCTTCCGGATTGTGCAACAAAACTCGAACGCCTGATAATGAATCATGCGGGCGTGAAGGATGTCATCCTTGCAATTATGCAGTATTCCGCATATTACAGTGATGAAGAAATTTCACGCATTATCGGAGAATACGAAAACCTGAACAGCATGACACCGCTTCAGAGAAAGAAACGTATTGCTGACAAATACCTTGAAAACGGCAAAAACCGCGAAGCAATGCATATTTTCAGGGAACTGCTGTACAGCGGTCAGAATGAAATTCCTGATGCTGTGGAATACGGAAACATTCTACACAGCGTTGCAATTATCCATGCGCGAACCGGCGCTTTTGCAACGGCAGCTGAGGAATTCCGTGAAGCTTATGCCAGAAATGAGGACCAGCGTTCGCTTAAACAGTACCTGTACGCGCTTAAGCTTTCACACCAGGATGATGTTTTTGACCGCGAGATTTCTGCTCTTGCGGAGAACAGACCGCTGATTGACCAGATTGAAAATGAACTGTTTTTTGTTTCCGATACAGAAGACAATACATATGATTACCATGAACTGAAAAAACTTAGGGAACTTAAGGAAAGCGGCAGAATAGCTGAGTATTACAAGGCTGCCGATGAAATGATTACCCGCCTGAAGACCAGATACAGAACGGAGAACGGCTGATGGGACTTTTCAGTAAAAAGAAGGAGAAGGATGCCCTGCTTAGGGAAGACAGCTTCGAATGGATGACCATCGGAGAAGCTGTAACCCGTGAGAAGATGAAGAGCGGAGAACTTACCTTCAGCGAAATAATTGAAAGATGTGAAGAATGTTGCGAACAATACACTGATGCAGAGTCACGTTATAAGGAAATACAGCGTGAAATGGAAGCTTCCAATTCCAGATACGATGATCTCCAGCTTGTTGACAGCTTAACCGCGGATGAACTGGCATCGGTAAGAGAATTCGCAAACGGTCTTGTGCGCTTAAATGAGGAACGTGCAGCATATCAGGAGCAGGAAAAAAACCGTATTTCCGCAACAAGGTATCTTCAGATGGAAAGTCATGCGGATGAAATCCCGGTTTCGATGAAAGACCTTGAGCAGCAGGAAAAATACCGTGTTGCCCTAACCGGTGACCTTGACAAACTCGAAAGAGAAAAGGAACGTCTTCAGGATGACCTTGAGGAAATGGAAGGCAAGAAAGAATTCTTTAAGAAGCTTACCATTGCCGGAATCATTACGATTGTTGTTGTTTTCCTTGTACTCTGGGGCATTTCGGGAAAGATAAAGGGTGACCTGTCACCTGCGATTCTGGTGACCTGCATTCTTGGAGTTGCCTTTGCGGCATATATTTATTTTTCATCCGTCAAAAATTCGCGTGAAACAAAGCTCACCGCGAACAAGGTAAATAAGGCCATCCGCCTTACAAATACAACAAAGATTAAATACGTAAACACAGTAAACGCCATTGAGTTTGTCTGTGAAAAATACGGAGTAAACAATTTTGAGGAACTCAAGTTTTACTGGGAACAGTTTCTCACTGCAAGAGAAGAACGTGAGAAATATGAGCGCAGCGCCAAGAAGATTGAAGCCCTTGGCGAATCACTTTCCCTGCGCCTTTCCGAACTTGGAATTTCAGACCCGGAAATGTTTGTAATTGCGCCTGAGACTATTCTTTCGGCAAAGGAACGAGTGGAAGTGCGGCACCGCTTGAATGAGAGGCGCCGCGCCATCAAAGACAGGCTTGATTTTGCAGAGCGTCACTGCGAAAGCGCAAAAGGCGAAATCGCGTGGATGCTTGAAAATTTCCCTGATAAAAAGCGTGAATTCAGTAATCTTTTAAGAAGTTACGGACTCGCGGATTTGTTTCCGTCAAGAGAGAATAATCCTTGACAAATAGTGCTCTGAAATATATTATTACACATAATTTATTAGTTTCAGAGCAAATATGTTTGTTATAGAAATGGAGAAATATTATGTCTGAAAAGAGAGAATTGGCTAAAACCTATGATCCCAAGGCGATAGAAGACCGCCTTTATTCAAAATGGATAAACAAAAAGTATTTTCATGCAGAGGTTGACCATACAAAACGGCCCTTCACCATCGTAATTCCGCCGCCCAACATTACCGGTCAGCTTCATATGGGTCATGCACTTGACAATACAATGCAGGATATTCTTATCCGTTTCAAGCGCATGCAGGGCTATAATGCCCTCTGGCAGCCCGGTACAGACCATGCTTCAATTGCAACCGAAGCTAAAATTGTTGAAAAGCTGAAGCAGGAAGGCACCTCAAAGGAAGAACTCGGACGTGAGGAATTCCTTCGTCGCGCATGGGACTGGAAAAAAGAATATGGTGGAAGAATTGTATCACAGCTTAAGAAACTCGGTTCATCCTGTGACTGGGACCGTGAGCGTTTCACCATGGATGAAGGCTGCAACAAGGCCGTTACTGAGGTTTTCACAAAGCTTTATGAAAAAGGCTGGATTTATAAAGGCTCAAGAATTGTCAACTGGTGTCCTATATGTAACACCTCTATTTCTGATGCTGAAGTAGAATATGAGGACCAGGCAGGTCATTTCTGGCACATCAAATATCCTTTTGTTGACCGTAAAATCCCCGTAATTGCTGATAATTATGTAGAAAAAGATTTCG
>JAZQNE010000033.1:0-4756 GCA_045627185.1 Lachnospiraceae bacterium | reverse complement strand
TACATACTTGAATTTGATTGCTTGTAATTATAAAATTTTGTGTGAATGTTTTTTTTGTGGATTTTATCCGCGTTTTTCTTTGATTTCTATTAACACTTTACTATACTAAAATCGATATTTTATTCTTTTGCGAAAGACTTATTTTTCTTTGGATTTTATAGTATCTTTTATAGTCTTCTAACTTGAAATGGTATTGACAAGCCAAATACAATGATATACAATTGAAATAGTTTGAAGATCGTCATTTTTTTTTATTTTATGGAAAGGTTGTTACATTATGAAATGAAAAAACATTATTTTTTTATTTTTGCTATTTTGTTTTTTATTAGTTTTGGACGATTGAAAGTCAATGCAGCAGGGCAACCATTAACGGTAAGCGGATACGTATACAGTACTAGAATCGCTGATTCCACTTCTATCCTTTCTCAGGGAATTGTATCACAAGGGAAACCTGTATATGAGATTACAATTAAGTATACCATTACCGGTGTAACAAACTTCTCAAGAACAGTATTCAGCGTAGCATCTACCGGCTCAAACAATGTAAGAATTGTTTCGTCAAATATGTTTCAGCTGAATGCTATGGGGTCAAGCGGAAATTATTCAGCAAGTTTTTATGTGGTGTATCAGTCTTGGAATGTAACATCATATGTTAGTAGTGTTTCTGCAATTGGTTCTTCTTATTCTGGTTCTTCAACAGTTAATGTTTCAGTACCCGTTGCTGCTTCGTATAAATCACAATTTTATGTTACCGGGTATGTAACTGCAGATGAATCGCAATATACCGGGACACAATCCGTTCGTGCGAATGGAATTAATAATTATTTATATAAACAAGCTTTTTTAGATGCAGTAAGATTAAATGGCTCGGGTTATTCTTCTCATGGACATTATTTACAGTACTCACCCAGCAATGGGCAATATTCAATTGTGCAAGCTATTATTACTGCATCAGGAACAATTGCGGAAGCAGGTAGGACTATAGCAGCTCAAAATACATATGTTCCTCGATATTACAGACCTGACGGACAAGTTGATCGTGCAAAAATATATATTGGAAATGTTGGATTTAGGCAGGCAGAAGATAATGGAAGTGCAATTACCGGATTTAGGATAGATGTTTATCTGGGAATTGGTTTACCGGCGTCGCCGGCAAGTTGGGATAATACATACCAAACAGTTACGTATATTGGTAACAATTTATATTAACAAAAGGGAATAAAAAGATGAATAAAAAGATGAATAAACCGGTTGTTATTATTGCTTCATTAGTCTTGGTGTTGATTACTTCACTTGTTGCTGCCTCGGCTGCAGAAAAGAAGAACAGGACAAATTACGATATTGATTATAATAATTCTGATGAAGTAAGTGAACTGCAGGAACAGCAGGCAAAGGAGATTAGTGTCCCTATTGAAATTTTCAAACCCGATTATATTGAATTTTATTCAGTAACAGACTCATTGAAGCTTAAGGTGAAAGAATTCACAGAAAAGTCTTCCGGCAATCCGGTAAGCCTGTCCGGTAAAAAAGCTTCCGTAAGAAAGCAGCAGGATTCCGTTTGGAGTGAAATTTTAATTAAAAACGGCGATTCGATAAAAACCGTGAGCCTTGACAATGAATTATTCACTGCGGTTTATTCAATTAACTGGTCGGATGAAGACACTCTTGAAATTGTTTGTCATGTAAATCCCTCAATGGATGTTATGCTGATTTACAGTGAAGAAAACGGACTTACAAAATATTACGGAGCTTTCTTCACAAAGAACGTTGATAATAAATTGTATTATGTCGAAACCGCACCGCACTTCGGTACCGAAAAGGTTCCGGAGAAGCTTTTGGATTCAGAGAACAATGTTTACTATCAGACGGAAAAAGGTGTGAAGTTCAATTCGGATATCGCTGTTTGTGGTGATTATATTGCATTTTATGAATCAGACGGTGAAAGTACAACTCTGAAAGTAATAAATGTAAAAGAAAAATCTGTTGTATTCAGTCAGAAGAATGCAGTGGAAGGTGAACTTGTTTTTGAATAAAAGAGTTGTTAATCAATAAATAATAATTAAAGGAACTTCAGCACGATATGATATGCGGAAGTTCCTTTTTTTCGGGTAATAGGACAAAATGTGTTGATGAAATCTTTAATTATTCATCCTTCAAAAGCACGGCCTTATATCCGTCAGATCCGTACTGAAGTGCGCGGTTTACACGTGAAATTGTAGCTGTTGAAGCACCGGTCTGCTCAGCAATAACATTAAAGGTTTCTCCCTGAGAGAGAAGCTTTGCAACCGCAAAGCGCTGGGCGAAGGAATGAATTTCGCTGATGGTGCAGAGATCATCGAAGAAACGGTAGCAGTCCTCAATGGTTTCGAGCTTTAATATATGTTCATAAAGGTCATCTGTTGATTCGGATTTTGTTTTGCTGTCGTACATTTATGTCCTCCCATGATGCGGATGATTTTGTAATCGCACCTATCACTTTGTAACATACTAACACTTTACCTTGCTAAAGTCAACCTTTTCTTGGAAATCGAAATTTGACTTTCATCAATTACATTCACCGGCCTGCGGTTAATTTCCGAAAAACACTTGCATATCTTACCCGAAAACTATAAAATAAAATAGGTATTGTGTAAGAATATGCAAGACCTTTGATTTTATGAAATATTAGAAGAGGCATATCATGATTGACTATAAAAACATCAGGCGGATTGTTGTAAAGGTTGGTACATCAACGCTTACGCATCGCACGGGAAAACTGAACCTGAAAAGGATGGACCATCTTGCCATGGTTCTGAGTGATATCAAAAACTCCGGCAAGGAGGTTGTTCTTGTAACGAGTGGTGCAATAGGCGCCGGCGTCAGTAAAATGGGGCTTTCGTCCCGTCCTAAGGATATAAAGGGCAAGCAGGCGGCTGCATCCGTTGGTCAGTGCGAGCTGATGTTCATTTATGACAAGCTGTTTTCACAGTACGGGAATATTGTGGCTCAGCTGCTTCTTACCAAGTCCGTTATGGAAGACGACATCCTTCGCGAAAATGTTACGAACACCTTTGACACGCTTCTTAAAGCGGGCGTTATTCCCATAATAAATGAAAATGACGCAGTTGCAATTGATGAAATTGTCTATGGCGATAATGATATGCTTTCAGCTGTTACCGCAAAGCTTATTGATGCGGACCTGCTTGTCATTCTGACGGATATTGACGGTCTTTATGAGACTAATCCTTCGGAGGACCCGGACGCAAGGCTTATTCCGGTTGTTGAGAATATAGATGAAAAAATTGAAGCTGTTGCGGGCGGTTCGCTTAGCGGCGTTGGGACGGGCGGTATGATTGCAAAGATTAATGCTGCAAAGCTTGCCGTTGCACATGGAACGGACGTTATTATCGCAAATGGCGAGAAGCCTGAGAATCTGTATGACATCCTTGAGGGCAGAAGCGTGGGAACTCTGTTTGTAGGGAAGAAATGATTTGATTATAAAAACTGTATGAAACAGATTTGAGGATAAAATCCGAAAAAAACAGAATTGTAATATGAGAATTAAGGTATTGAAGAAAAATAAAGGGGATTACAGACATGATTAATTACGACATTACTACATTGCTCCATGAAGCAAAACAGCACGGCGCATCCGACCTTCATGTAACGGTTGGTGTTCCGCCCAAGATGAGAGTTAACGGTATTCTTGTTGACATGAATTATCCGCGTCTTATGCCGGATGATGCGGAAGCTCTTATCAAACCTATTATTCAGGAGCCGTTTGCAACCACCTTCCGTGAACTGGGAGAAGTCGATTTTGCATATGCAATCCCGAGAGAAGGCCGTTACCGTGTTAACGTGTTCCGTCAGCGTGGTTCATATGCCCTTGTAATTCGACTTGTTAATACTGAGATCCCTAAACCTGCTGATATAGGTCTTCCTGATTCTATTATTGAACTGACAAAGAAAAAGAGAGGCCTTGTTCTTGTTACAGGTCCTACGGGTTCCGGTAAATCAACAACGCTTGCTTCCCTTATTAATGAAATAAATGAAGATAATTACTGCCACATTATCACGCTTGAGGACCCTATCGAGTACCTGCACAACCATAAAAAGGCCGTTGTTAACCAGCGTGAAATAGGCCTTGATACAGGCGGCTACGCTCAGGCACTCCGTGCGGCGCTCCGTGAGGACCCTGATGTTATTCTTGTAGGCGAAATGCGAGATCTTGATACAATTTCAATTGCCATAACTGCAGCTGAAACCGGACATCTTGTATTTTCAACACTGCATACAATTGGTGCTGCAAACACTATTGACCGTATTATAGATGTTTTCCCGCCGCACCAGCAGCAGCAGATTCGAATCCAGCTTGCTTCCGTTCTTGAATCGGTTATTTCTCAGCAGCTGCTTCCTACACAGGACAATAACGGTCGAGTTGCAGCATTTGAAGTAATGCACGCAACAGCAGCTATTAAGAATATGATTCGTGAAGCAAAAACTCATCAGATTGATTCCGTTATTCAGACAAGCCGCAAATTCGGTATGCTTACCATGGATGATGCAATTTATGATCTGTACCTGAAGCGCCGTATCAGCGCCGAAACAGCTCTGAACTTCGCTCAGGATCCTTATATTCTTGAGAAGAAGCTGTTCTGATTTTTACCAGAGATTCTTTTATTCTTGAGAAGAAGCTGTTCTGATCCGGATATAAACCGACAAAATAAAAAATAAAACCCCGGAAATTCCGGGGTTTTATGCGGATGGCGGGACTTGA
>JAZQNE010000032.1:0-25096 GCA_045627185.1 Lachnospiraceae bacterium | reverse complement strand
TTTGCATCATGTGCAATTAACCCAACATTCATACCTTAACCTCCTCATTACATTTGCAGAATTTTTAACTCAAATAATTGTTAAAAAACAGAACCTACAATGTAATTTTTGAAAAATCATTTGGACGGCTTTCCCGTGCCTTAAGTTTGAAGTCATAATCATTACCGTCAGAACCGTTATAGCCTGCCGGCTGAATACTGATATTAAGTAAAATTCCAAGTGTAAACAGATTTGACAAAAGAGCTGAAAGACCGGAACTAATGAACGGCAGCGGCAAACCTGTATTTGGTAAAAGTGAAGTGACTACACCCATATTTACGAATGCCTGAATTGTAAGAAGCGACGTGATTCCTACTGCCATCAGGCGTCCAAGAGTATCTTTTGCTCTCATGGCGATTCTGATTCCGAAGAAAGCAAAAAGGAAAAATGCGCCAATAATAACAAGCATACCAATAATGCCGAATTCCTCACCGATTGCTGCAAAAATGAAATCGCTCTCAACAACAGGAACATAATCGGTAAGACGCTGGCTTGTATCTCCCGTAAAAAGCTTTCCGAAAAAGCCGCCGGCTTTAATTGCAAGCATTGCATTATTCTGCTGGTACATTTCATCTGTATGTTCGGCCGGATTAATCAGTGAAAGGACACGATTCCGCTGATATCTATTCAAAAGTCCCTGCCAGTCCTGCTGCACATACCATATCAGGAAAAATAAAAGAGGTATGCCAATCAGGATTATAGGGATGATGTACTTATAACTGATCCCCGAATCATACATAATGATACAGAAAAACAGGAACATAACAATACTTGTTGAAAGGTCGGGCTGAATCAGGATAAGGAAAATCGGAACAGCCATTAGTGCACCGGCAACAAGAATAACCCAGAACTTTTTAATCTGTTTCTGTAATTTGTCCAAAAGAACCGCCAGACAAATTATCATAATGATTTTTGTAAGCTCAGAAGGCATAAATTCAACTTTTTTTCCGCTTATTGCAACTTCTATCCAGCGCTTGGCGGTATAATGCTTTTTTCCATAGACTTTAAGCGGGCCAAGACTGAGCGGATTTGCTGAACTTGTGTACCTGATAAAAAGCAATAATCCAAGATTCAGAATGTAAAGAGGAATGGCAAATTTCGCAATAAAGTGGTAATCAATAAGTGTCACACCAAGCATAATTACGATACCGATTCCGTAAGCCACAATCTGCTTTTCAAACTGCCTTTCGTCGGAATCCTGCAGACGCTGGATGAGGAAAACTCCTAAACCGCCCAGCGCCAGCACGATTGACACAAGTGCCAGACTAAAAGATTTGAAATTGTAGTTTCTGAACTTAAACATTACAGTTATCTTCTACCCTTGTTTGACTTCTTAATCGGAATGTTTGCAAGAAGTGAATTGGTACCGTCGGATTCATTTTTGAAACGGAACTCAAGGCCTTCAGTGTCAACATCAATGTATTTTGAAATTACCTGAATAATTTCGTTTTTCATCTGCTCCATTATTTCCGGTGAGCAGCCTGCCTTGTCAGAACTTAAAACAAGTTTAAGTCTGTTTTTTGCAAAATCTCCGGATGTTTTTTTTCTGAAATTAAACATATCGTTCTCCTATCTGATCTGAACTTTTCAATCAGTCTTTTTTACCAAAAAGTCTGCTGAACAAGCCCTTCTTTGCAGCAAGGTCAAGGAACGGTACCTCTTCACCCATAACACGTTTGCAGATATTCATATATGCTTTTCCTGCAAGAGTATCAGAGCCTACAAGAGGTTCGCCCTGGTTCGTGGAAATAACGATATTTTCATCATCGGGAACAACACCGATAAGATTTACGGCAAGAATTTCTTCAACATCTTCTGCTGACATCATTTCGCCGCGTTTAACCATATCCATACGGATTCGGTTAATAATCAGGTCGATTCTGCCCATTTCATTTGCTTCAAGAAGTCCGATAATACGGTCTGCATCACGAACAGCTGAAACTTCGGGAGTTGTTACTACAAGTGCACGGTCAGCACCTGCGATAGCATTCTTAAAGCCCTGCTCAATACCTGCGGGACAATCCATAAGGATATAATCGAATTCGTTTTTGAGTTCATCGCAAAGAACTTTCATCTGCTCAGGTGTAACAGCAGATTTATCTCTTGTCTGAGCTGAAGGAAGAAGGTAAAGATTAGGATATCTCTTATCTTTGATAAGAGCCTGCTTAATACGGCAGTTACCTTCAACAACATCAACAAGATTATACACGATACGATTCTCAAGACCCATAACAACATCAAGGTTTCTAAGACCTATATCAGTATCTATTAACACAATTTTTTTGTCGAGTTTGGCAAGACCGGTACCGATGTTTGCAGTAGAGGTTGTCTTACCAACTCCGCCTTTTCCGGAAGTTACAACAATTACTTCTCCCATTTGATCTCCTCTCTTCGTTCGCCGATTATCAAACAATACAAGCTAAGGTATTTTTCGATTCGACTTACAATTCTCTTTCGCTTAATACTTTTCTGTTTACCGGTTCAATGTAGATGTTGCCGTCTTCAAGGAATGCAATTTTCGGTTCCTTGTATTCCGACCTGACAGGGTTATCCGGTGCCCTGGCAATTGTATCGGCAATTCTTATTTGTACCGGCGACATATCAAGCGCCAGAACAAATGCGTTCTCATTTCCGTCAATTCCGGCAAAAACCATACCGCGGAGCGAACCGAGAACAATTATGCTACCCCGTGCTTTTACCGATGCACCGGGATTAACATCACCAATAATAACAAGGTTTTCTTCAGAGGAAACCTCCTGGCCCGAACGCAGATTTCCTTTATAGAAAAGGCCGTTCAGGTTTGTTGCTGCTGTTTTTGACATGCTTTCAACGGCAGCCTGCATAACAGCATCTTTTTCGGGATCATTTTCAAGAAGGCATACAACAGAAAGGTTGCTTTCAGAAGTAATCACATCAAGAAGCTCTGATTTTTGCTCTTCTGATAATATTTTACCTTCAAAACTAAGGGCAACCTCAGCATTACCAAGAAATTTTGCAGATGCTCGGAATCTTTCTGCTACCCGTTCCTTAAGTTTTTCATATTCAACGGCCGGATCAAGCACAACAACGATGCCGTGATTCAAACCCTTGATAATAACCGACTGATCCATTTTATCTCCTTATTTCACTGACTGATTCCGAAATATTGTTTTAATAAAGCATTTTAAGCAAAATCAGTCTGAAATCTCAATTGTAGTAGCTGTACCGGCTTTGATGTTTCCGTTAAGAAGGTCTTCCATGTTTTCATGATTGAAATACAGACCATATACTTCACGGGCGATATATGCAGCATTAGCTGACTGATAACCGTTTGGAATTACAACCATTACGCTGATTTCAGGATTTTCGTACGGAGCAAATGATGCAAAAAGCGCATGGCTTGGAATAGTATCACTAACCTGAGCCGTACCGGTTTTTCCACAAACCTTTATTCCAAGGTTATCATAAATCTTATAAAGTGAATTGGTTTTTGAACTTACAACCTTGTACATACCGCCACGAACGGCATCCCATTCTTTTGACGTATAATTATCAGAAATCGAATTAACAATTTCAGGCTCATGCTGGCTGACAACAGTACCGTCTTTTTCACGAACCGAATCAATTAATGATAAATTGAAAACAGTACCCTTATTTGCAATTGCCGTGATATAACGTGCAATCTGAACGGGAGCATATGAATGTCCGTAACCGATTGAACCACGGATAGCATCGTTCGAAACAACCTTTGGAGTCGCTTCTGAAATTTCAATACCGGTTTTCTGGTTAAGACCGACTTCTGCAGCATATTTCTGGATCTTTTTGATACCGGTAGAGTCAGTGTATGTACCGTCTCCGTTTGCAGTCAGTCTGTAACCCGTTTCATAGAAGAAATAGTTGCAGGAATGCATGATAGCATCAGAAACATTGATACTTCCGTGATTTCCGGGATATTTCCAGCAACGGGGCGAAGGGTCAACCTTGAGGAATGTGCCTTCATCCTTAATCTTGGTTGAAGTGGTAATAACCTTTTCACCAAGGGCTATAAGTGCGGACAGAGGCTTAAATGTTGAACCTGTTGTAGTTGTCTGCATTGCGGGACGATTGATAAGAGGAAGTGAATTCATTTCAAGAAGGCTTGAATAATATTCGTAATCAATTTTGTTTGCGAACATATTGTTATCATAGCTCGGGTAAGTTACAAGAGCTTTAACACTTCCTGTGTTTACATCAGTAATAACAATTGAGCCGCTGCAGGGATAAAGTCCAAGCTGACCGGGTGTGATTTTAAGGTTTGTAATCTGTTCAACCATAAAATCATAAGCAGAAAGTTTTCCGTTCCTTAAATTCTTAACGGTCTTCTCATCATATTCTAACACATTTTGTTCGAATAATAAAAGACAAATATCACGACCTGACAAATTATTTTTAAAAATCAGTGTATGATAAATTTTTTCTCTGTAATTATTATCAACTCTCATCAGAGCAAACAGCTTGTCAATGAACATATTATATAACTCGGTCATTGAATAATACTGCTGGGAATTGCTGAAAGATGAAGTATCAATCCAGTTCTTTGTAAGAGCATACCTGAAAAACTCACTCATGCTGATTTCATTATTTTTGTATTTCTTATAAGTATTATCAGCCGTATCAATCAGTGATTCAACAAGAAGTCCCGAACTTAAAGCTTTATTGTAGATAAATTCAAGATATTCCTGTTGCTCTTCTGTTGTTTTACTATTGACTTTTGTACTTGAAACATCAAGGATGGTTCTTAACTGATCAAGAAGTTTTTCTTCGTATTTCTGATATTTCAAGAGAACATCATGCTCAACCGTTGTTGCTTCTTCTGTTTCAAAATGATTTATTTTAATAATTCCGTTGTCAATCAGTGCATAGTAAACTTCATAAATCGGGATAAGGAAATTTTTGCCCTTGCCGTAATCAAGCTTTGACGTAAGCTTACTCAGAAGAATAGCCGCAAGGTTTCTTTCAAGAATATAATAGCAGGCTTTTTGAAGGTTTGTATCAATTGATAAATAGATATCATCACCTGCTACCGGTGAAGAGTTTGGTGAACTGCTTAGGATTTTGCCTGCGGAATTAACAGTAAGCGATGTGGTTCCTTTTGTTCCGGAAAGAGTTTCTTCCATTGATTTTTCAATACCGGTTTTGCCTACAACATCGCTTGCGTTGTAAAGAAGAGACACACCGTATTCGCTTGAAAGATCCTCGGTTGAAAGCTGGAAACGGCTGATAATATCGTTATTAAGTGTCTCTATTTCATCATTATTGATAGCACCTGTGTAACCGATTATATGGGCATAATATTCACTTTCGTTATAAACACGGGACATAACCTGTTTTACTTCAACACCGGGTAAATCTGCTCCGTTTTCCATAATTGCTACTGCAAGTTCTTCATCGATATTGCTTGAAATGGTAAACTGGGTTCCGACAACATTTGCAAAAATGGTATAACGAATAGCCATTATTCTAATGGTATCTTCAAGGCTGTATTCATCGGAAATCTGGAACATGGGAACGGCTTTGTTGCCGCTTTTAAGGAAATTGAATACATCATTCGGAGTTGCAAGAATTTCCTCTGTTGTAAGGTCATTTATAGATTTACGGCCATATGCATTTTTTTTGAAACGAAGTAAGGCATTATCCTCTACATTAAAAACAAGCTGGCCTGATTCATCAATTTCTATTCCGAAGGAAACCTCAAGAGCAACCTCATGAGCATCAAGAATCTTCAATAACTTATAAATCATTGCATTCTTTTCACTGTTGTTTTTAAGAAGACCGCTATCCTCCATAACAACAGAATAACTCATGGTATTATAAGCAAGAAGCTTTCCGTTAACATCATATATATTTCCTCTGGTGCTTTTCACATCACGAAGCTTATATATTTTAGCATCGGAAGATGAATTTGTATTTCCTGCAGAAGTTTTAACACGGATATTGATGATTTTAAAAACCAGAATTGAGAACATAACAAGAAAAAGCACGAGTATTGTTGTTAATCGTGACGTAAAAATATTTCTTATTTTCTCAAAAAATCGGTTCATTTTTTAATCTCTCCGCGTTTTGTCCAATTGAGGGACAACTGAAAAAGTTTATAAAGAAATACGGCAAATAAAACTGTTAATGTAACTCTTGGAAGTATTTTGTTCTGTACAAAAACCGAATACTGTAAACGTCCTTTTGTAAGGAAAAATACAAGATAATAAAGGGTAAGGTAAACAAATTCGGTAAATGCAACAATCAAAAGAGGTGAAATACAATCTGACCTTCTGTAAAAACGTCTGAAAAGGCCGGCAAAGAAACCGCTTGCAACGTAAAGAAGTGCTGCAAAGCCAAGTGGCGTATCGGAAGTAAAATCAATAACAAGTCCGGCAATAAAGCCGTAAAACATACCCTGGTTACTTCCGAACATCCATCCGCATCCAATAACAATAATCATCATAAGATCGGGAATAATATTGTGAAACGGTAAATGGACAGCAACCATGCTTTCCAGCAGAAAACATATCAGTAATTCAGTTATAATAATTAAAAACCGAAATATTCTCATTTTTTCAATACAATAGAATTTGATAAAAACTTTTATAAGCTGTTATTTCATCTCAGTAATAATCAGGACCATTTCCAGATGCTCAAAATCAACTGCCGGAATCAGATTTGCGCACCGGCTCATATTAGTTGCATCAAGGGTAATATTTACGGCATAACCTACAAGAATACCCTGATGGAATTTTTCGCTGATATGCGATGTTACAATTTCGGCATTTTCCTCAATTTCAGCATTTAAGCTGATCATGGAAATGTCTATATAGCCGTTTTTCAGCATTGATTCCAGATTTCCGTTAACCATACAGGTATCTGATGATTTAAGGAACATTCCGCTAAGAGCTGAACTGTCATCAATAATGGAACGAACTTTTGAGGATGTTTCATTAACTTCATAAACAAGTCCGCAAAGGCCGTTACCGGCAAGAACGTTCATGCCCTCTTTAATACCGTCATTTGAACCCTTATCAATTGTAAAGGTACTGTAAAAGCTGTTAACATCCCTGCTTATGATTCTGGCTGCAACCTTTGGATACTGAATGTATTTCTGGTCAAGTTTGTAAATTGAACGATATTCTTCAAGTTCGTTATTATCACGCTGAAGCATATCATATTCATATTTCAGCTGGTCCAGGTCATTCTGGAGCTTTTCATTTTGTGCGAGCAGTGAATTGATATCGGAAAAGTTTCTTATACGGTTATAAACGGATTTTCCGATTTTATTCAGACCATTCTGCATGGGAGTTATAAAGTTCGAAGCTGCAGAACGGACTTTTGCGGCATTTTCCGGAAAACGCACTCCAAAGAAAATCAAAATAAAACAAACCAGCGCCAAGCCGATAAGGATGTATTTTGAACTCGCTTTGAACTTGTATTTTTTACGCTGGTCTGCCATGTTAATCCTCTATAAATTAATTTCATTTGAAAGCCTTAGGCTTCCCGTATTAATCAACCTAAAAAGTTCTGCTTTAAGGGTGCGGCAAGTGTTGTAAGCTTCTGATCCTCAAGGATACGCTCAATTCCAAGAGCAACTGTACTTGAAGGATCCGGAACTATATTGATCTGAAGTTCTGTTTCCTGACCGAAAAGCTTTTCAAGATCCTTAATCTGCGCCGAACCGCCGGTTACAAAAATACCGGAGTCAATAATATCCGATGAAATTTCCGGAGGAGTCTTTTCAAGTACGATTCTGATTGAATCGACAATTGAGAAAAGATGTTCCGAAATAGTTTCATAAACAAACTGATTTGTAATTTCTTTTTCAACAGGAAGTCCGGTAACAATATCGCGTCCGAAAACCTTAAGTGACTTGGGTTCTGTGGGAGGTACCGCACAGCCAAGGGTTTTCTTAATCTGCTCTGCTGTTTTGTTTCCGATGAAGAGATTGTGTTTCTTACGGACATTGTTGATAATTGCCTCATCAAACTTGTTACCGCCTACGGTAATTAAACGGCTGAGAACAATACCGCCGAGTGAAAGAATTGAAATTTCGGTTGTATCTGCACCTATATCAACAATCATTACACCATTTGCATTTGTAACATCAAGGCCTGCACCGAGTGCGTCCGCAATAGGTTTTTCAACGATGCGGATTTTCTTTGTTTTAGCATCCGAACGTGCTACAAGGTCAACAAATGCACGTTTCTCAACTTCTGTGATATCTGTGGGAGCTGCTACAATAAATTCGCCGCCCGCAACCTTTCCGTGTTTATTCTCAATCTGCTTAAAAATTGTATTAAGCAAAGTAAGCATATTATCAATATCCGCAATAACGCCGTTTTTAACAGGGAAACTGACATTGATATTTGCAGGTGTTTTACCGAGCATTTCAAATGCTTCATCACCTATAGCCATCATTTTGCCGCCGTCTTCAATGGCAATGATGTTCTTTGAGTCATAAATAACCCCGTCATTCTTTTTGCAGATTTTAATTACGCTTGTACCGAAGTCAATTCCGAAAAGTCTGGATGACATTGTAGTACCCTCCCTTAAAATATTGTTCTTTAACAGATGTTCTGTTTAATTCTTGCCAGCTGCCCCATCTCTGAAAAACTGTAGTAGTTTTCATTTCCGAGAACAAGATGATCCAGCAGATCGATTCCCAAAAGTCTGCCCGATGCAGCAATTCTTTCGGTCACCTGAATATCCTGAATGCTTGGTGAAGGATCTCCGCTTGGATGATTGTGAATCAGAAAAATATTTACTGATTTATGTGTCAGTGCCGAAAGAAAAACTTCTCTGGGTGAAATCAGAGCGGAATTTACTGTTCCGACTGAAATTGTTTCTTCGGCAAAAATACGGCCTTTTCCATCTGCATGAAGAAGCATTACGGTTTCTTTCTGAAGATGTGAAAGCAACGGAGTATAATAAGCCGCAACCGATTCTGCATTAAATAAATCAAGCGAATTACGGCGATTATCGGCAACAAGGCGCCTGCCAAGCTCAGCGGCGCATACAAGCTGAATTGCCTTGACTCTTCCGACACCGTTTATCTTACGCAGATCTTCAAGGGAACAGGAATTAAGTCCGCAAAGGCGCCCGTCCTTATCAAGGGAAACAAGAAGCCTTCTGGCAAGGTCAACGGACCGTTCACCATGTGTTCCGCTTTTAATAATTACAGCAAGAAGTTCGGCATCAGACAGTGAGGATACTCCGAATTCCTCACATTTTTCGTAGGGACGTTCCGTTAACGGAAGTTCCTTTACACTTAAATAAGTGTTTTTGTTTTGCATATTTGTCTCCGTTTCTCTCTCCCGGGACAAATAAGAAATTAAAGTCTGGAATAAACAAACAGACCTATAACTACGCCTATTACGCTGGCGATGGTTACCTTAAATGAAATACCAAACCAAAGAATAATTATTCCAAGGTCAAGACAAGCAACTCCTTCACCCGTGGGCTGACAGGTTCCGAAATCGATTCCGTAATTAAGCCACTGAAGCCAGGAAACATCTTTGAAAATGTAACCCAAAAAGCCGCCCAGAACCATCCCGGCCATAATAAGGAGCACAAGAACAACACCGTTTTTATGAGAAACCCGCATTGCGTTTCCTCCCTCAAAATGAAATACAAAAATCTGAAAATTTATTTTACCACAAAAAAGCCCGATTGTACATAAAAAAACACGATTTAATCACAGTTAAAATCTAACAAATCTCATGTTTTTTACAGAGAAATAAGACCTTTTTCGTGAAGCTTCTGAAGTGACATCATGATACCGTATTTTGCATGATACCAGGTAAGTCCGCCCTGAAAATAAACAGCATAAGGTTCGGCAGCGGGACCGTCTGCCGAAAGTTCAATGGAAGAACCCTGAACAAATGCACCGGCAGCCATAATAACCTGATCTTCATAACCTGGCATGTCGGAGGGCTCGGGAATAACAAAACTGTCAACAGGGGCAGCGGCCTGAATGCCGTGACAAAAAGCAACAAGTGCTTCTTTACTTCCAAGGGTTACGGCCTGAATAATATCATGTCTGGATTCAGAACCGTTAGGAATAACGGGAAATCCAAGTTTTTCATAACAGTTGGCTGCAAAAATTGCACCCTTTAATGCACCTGCGGTAACTGTGGGAGCAAGGAAAAATCCCTGGAAAAAGTTTCTGTTAAGACCAAGTGTTGCACCAACTTCAGCACCAAGTCCGGGAGCAGTCAGTCTGTATGCACAATTCTCAATATATTCTGCTTTTCCTACAATATACCCGCCAATGGGAGCAAGTCCGCCGCCGGGATTCTTAATAAGAGAACCGACACAAAGGTCTGCGCCAACATCGGTAGGCTCAATTGTTTCGGTAAATTCACCGTAACAGTTGTCAACCATACAGATAACATCAGGTTTAATATCTTTAATAAACTTAATCAGTTCGCCGATTCTTGCAACAGACAGAGTCGGACGTGTTTCATAACCTTTGGAACGCTGAATTGTTACCAGTTTGGTTTTTTCATTAATGCAGTTTCTGATTGCATTGAAATCAAAACTGCCATCTTCCTTAAGGTCCGCCTGTCTGTATGTAATCCCGAATTCAGCAAGAGAACCCTTCTGTTTTCTTATTCCGATAACGCCTTCAAGAGTATCATAAGGCTTTCCGACAGGTGAAAGAAGTTCATCGCCCGGACGAAGATTTGCGGCAAGCGCAACTGTAAGAGCATGTGTACCGCAGGTTATTGAAGGACGGACAAGAGCAGCTTCGGCATGAAAAACATCGGCGTAAACAGATTCCAGCTTCTCACGGCCGGAATCATTGTAGCCGTAGCCGGTTGATTCGCCAAGGTGTGCTTCTGCAACACGGTTCTTTCGCATTGCAGCAAGAACCTTGCACTGGTTATATTCCGCAACAGAATCTATTTCATTAAATCTTTCGCGAAGATAATCTTCTATTCTTTCGCAATAATTCAGGATTTCTTTTGAAATACCCATTTCAAGATAACTGTCAATTACTTTTCTGTTCATTTTGTTACTTGCCTTTCTTAGGTACATTGTTACATATTTTTTGCATGGCTGCATTTAGGGAAAGCTATTGAATTATTCCTTTATCACGTATAATCCGGTTGATTTCTTCAAGTATCTCCTCATCTCCCGAAAACTTATCCCTGTCAAGGAAAATCACATTCTTTTCGCGCTTAAACCAGGTCATCTGACGCTTTGAAAAATGTCTTGTCCCGTTTTTTATATCATAAACAGCTTTTTCAAGATCACATTCACCTTCAAGATAACTGATTATCTCTTTATAACCAAGGCCAAGCATGGAAATCATATTCCCGGTGCATCCGGACGCAAGAAGTGATTGTACTTCATTTACCAGTCCGTTTGCAAGCATTTTATCAACTCTTTTATCAATTCTTTCATAAAGATGTTCTCTGGAATCTGTTAAAACAAAATAAGCTGAATTAAATGCAGGTTCTTTTTCATGCTGTTCCCTGTTATGTGCTGAAATTTTTTCACCTGTCAGCTCATAAAATTCCAGCGCACGTATAATTTTTACATGATTATTTTTGTGGATGTATTCAGTAGCTTCAGGGTCGACTTCACAAAGCTTTTCGTAAAGACGTTCGGGATTTTCCAGCATCTCTTTTGAAAGACGTTCACGAATTGCGGAATTATCGTTATTTTCAGTGAAATCAATGCCATAAAGCAGAGCCTGAATGTAAAAACCGGTTCCACCCACAACAATCGGTACTGCTCCGTGTGAATAAATTTCTTCAACCGCCTCCGTTGCTCTTTTTTGAAACTCAACAACACTGAATTCTTCAGTCGGTTCAAGAATATCAATCAAATGATGCGGAACGCCGTCCATTTCATCTTTTGTAATCTTTGCGGTTCCGATGTCCATACCTTTATAAACCTGCATTGAATCAGCGGAAATAATTTCCCCGTTAATCTGCTTTGCAAGTTTAATTGATAATCCGGTTTTTCCGACGGCAGTCGGCCCCGTTAAGATAACAAGCGGTCTCTTCATGTGTTTTCCTTAAACAATTCTCTTAAACTTTTTCTCAATTTCGTATTTGGTAAAGGATATTTCAACAGGTCTTCCGTGCGGACAATGGAATGGATTTTCAAGATTAAGCAAATCCTCAATCAGCTTCTTTGCTTCTGCTTCAGAAAGTCTCATATTTCCTTTAACAGCCGCTTTACAGGACATAGATGCGAGCTTATCAAAAACAGTCTGTGAATCACCGTTGAAAATATCTTCTGAGCAGGAATCAATAAGCTCAATTAACAAATCCTGCTTTCCGATTTCGGAAAGGCCTTCGGGAACGGCCAGAAGCCTGTATGAACGGCCTCCGAACGGCTCAAGTTCGTAACCGAATTCTTTTAATTTGTCACCGATTTTCTCAAGCTTTGCAATTTCGGAAAGCGAAAGTTCAATTATAGGTGCGGGATAAAGCAGCTGTGAATGAACTTCTCCGTTTTTATATTCCTTAACAAGGTTTTCAAAAAGAACACGTTCATGTGCTGCATGCTGGTCGATTATATAAAGCTTTTCATCGTATTCAACAAGCCAGTAAGTATCGAAAATCTGACCGATAATCCGATGTTCTTTAACAGCTTCGGGAGAAAGGAAGGATAACTGCTCCGGTTTCGACACAATAACCGGAGTTTCGTTTACACTATCCGAAGGAGTTTCAGCAGACTGCCTGTTAATATAAAGCGGTGTTTCAAATAGTTTATCCTCTTCATCGGTAAAAGGATATTTGTCAGAGCTTTTTGAAACAGCCTTGTTTTCTTCAACAGCATGGGGCTTTTCAAAAACAGGCTTATTTTCTTCAACAGCATGGGTTTTTTCAACAGAATGTTTTATTTCCGGCTGAACAGTTTTTTCATCTCTTCTGGCTTTTTCAAACGGTTCAGGAGCTGCGGGGGCTGCCGGTTTTTCTGCATTCTTTTGAGGCTTAACTTCATCTATCGGAAGTTCACTAATTGTTTCGCCCTGTTTTAATGCACCTAAAACTGCCCTGTAAACAAGCTCATAAATCAGCTGAGGCTCCGTGAAACGGACCTCAAGTTTGGCAGGATGAACATTTACATCAAAATATCCGGCAGGCATATTAAGGCTCAAAACTGTAAAAGGATACTTATTCTGCATAAGATAAGTTTTATAAGCCTCTTCAATTGCTTTGCCGATTAAAGGATTTCTGATATATCTTCCGTTAAGAAAATAATTCTCATAATTTCTGTTACCGCGTGCAATAACAGGTCTTGCAATTACACCGGAAATGCTTATATCGCCTGCAGAAAGTGAAACATCAAGAAGCTGTTCGGCGCAGGAACGTCCGTAAATCATAAATACAGCATCGGAAAGCTTGCCCGAACCGGTTGTGGAAATAAGCTGTCGGCCGTTATTTGTGAACTTAAGGGAAATCTCAGGATGCGCAAGTGCAATGCGCTCACAGACATCGTTCACATAACCGGCTTCCGTCATATCGGTTTTAAGGAATTTTCTTCTTACCGGTGTATTGAAAAACAGGTCGCGAATAATAATTGTTGTGCCTTCCGGACAGCCGACCGGACTGCAGCTTTCTTCTATTCCGCCGCTTATAAGATAACGGATACCCGAAAGCTCCCCGGGACGTTTTGTAAGAAGTTCAACCTTTGCAACGGCTGCAATGCTTGATAAAGCTTCACCTCGAAACCCGAGAGTCATAACCGTATCAAGATCTTCTGCATTACGGATTTTACTTGTTGCATTCTTTAAAAAAGCAACAGGAATATCCTCCGGATCAAATCCGGAGCCATTGTCCGTGATACGGATTAACTGCTTTCCGCCGTTTTCAATCTGAACGGAAATAGCAGTTGCACCGGCATCGATGGCATTCTCAACAAGCTCTTTAACAACGGATGAAGGCCGTTCAACAACCTCGCCTGCAGCTATTTTATTGATTGTATCCTGATCAAGGATATTAATCTTTGCCATATTAAAGCCTCATATCAAAAAGGATATTTTAAGCCCTATGAAGACTTAAATAATAAATCAGTAAACTGTTAACCTGATTACATCTGAAAACAGTTATTTTAATCTCATCTGATAATCGTAAAGTTTTGTCAGTGCTTCCATGGGAGTAATGTTTGAAAGATCCGTATTTGCAAGTTCATCAAGAACCTTGTTCCGCTTGTCTTCTTTTGAATCCTCAAAAAATGAAAGCTGTTCGGGCTCGGCATTATTGATTACCTGCATAACTGCCTCCCTTACACGGCCTGCTCTTTCTGCAAGGTCATTTTCGGAAAGCTGTTCGGATATTTCATGAGCACGCTTAAGAACATTTTCAGGAAGACCGGCAAGACGTGCAACCTGAATACCGTAACTTTTATCAGCTCCGCCGGGAACGATTTTACGTAAAAATACTATATCTTCTCCCTGTTCTTTTACGGCAATACAGTAATTATGCACACTGTCAAGCTTGCCCTCAAGCTCGGTCAGTTCATGATAATGAGTTGCAAACAGGGTTTTTGCACCAAGAAGCTTGGGATTTGCAATATGCTCTACTACGGCCCAGGCAATACTGAGACCGTCAAAGGTACTTGTTCCGCGGCCGATTTCATCAAGAATAAGAAGGCTGTTCTTTGTAGCATTCTTCAGGATGTTTGCGACTTCATTCATTTCAACCATGAAAGTACTCTGACCGGACGCAAGGTCATCCGATGCACCTACACGTGTGAAAATACGGTCAACAATACCTATATCTGCTTCATCTGCGGGAACAAACGAACCAATCTGAGCCATCAGAACAATAAGAGCTGTCTGACGCATGTAAGTTGATTTTCCGGCCATGTTCGGACCGGTAATAATGGCAATACGCTGGCTGTTATTGTCAAGAAGCGTATCATTTGCAACAAAAAGGTCATTGTTCTGAAGCTTCTCAACAACGGGATGACGCCCGTTTTTAATGTTAATTACACCTTTTTTATTGATTGAAGGGCGTACATAATTGCTGCTGACAGCAACTGAACTCAAAGCGGTAAGCATATCTATTTTTGCTATGGCTTTTGCAGTCCGCTGAATTCTTTCTACATTTGCTGCTATGGTTTCACGGATATCTGTGAAAATATCATATTCGAGAGCAAACAGGCGGTCTTCCGAATTGAGGATTTTAACTTCAAGGTCCTTTAGTTCGGGAGTTGTAAAACGTTCTGCATTTGTAAGAGTCTGTTTTCTGATCCATTCGGGCGGAACCAGATCTTTATAAGAATTCGTAACCTCGAAATAATATCCGAAAACATGATTGTATTTAATTCGGAGATTCTTGATTTCCGTACGGTTGCGTTCTCTTTCTTCCAGATCTGCAAGCCACTGTTTTCCATCGGTTTTAGCAAGTCTTAAGGTATCAACTTCCGAATTGTAACCGTCTTTTATGATACCCCCGTCACGAATTGAAACGGGCGGGTCATCATTAATTGAACGTGTAATTAAATCGCAGAGATCGTCAAGAGGGTCAATATCGTTAAAGATTTCCTTTAAGAGTTCTGATTTTCTGTTTATAAGCAGTTCACGGATATGGGGAAGCATTTCCATTGAAGAACGGAAAGCCGTAAGATCACGCGGATTGGCGCTTCTGTAGCTGATTCTGCTTAAAAGTCTTTCAAGGTCATAAACAGCATTTAAGTATTCACGGATTTCTTCACGTTCCATAAGAAGCCCGTTCCACTCTTCTACAGCGTCCAGACGTGCTTCAATTTCCTTTTTGTCTATAAGCGGCTGCTCAATACAGGAACGAAGGTATCTTGCGCCCATGGCCGTTTTGGTTTTGTCAAGAACCCAGAGCAGAGATCCTCTTTTCTGCTTTTCGCGAAGGGTCTCCAGCAGTTCAAGATTTCTGCGGGTTGAATTGTCAAGAACCATAAAACGTCCGGTTTCATACGGTGTTAATTTTGTAATGTGAATAAGTGAATTCTTCTGGGTTTCAGTAAGGTATTCCATAATTGAACCGGAAGCAATTACAGATGTCCCCGTGTAGGAAAGCCCAAGCTCAGAAACGGATGTCACATTAAAATGATCCGTAAGAGCTTTGGAGCAAGATTTCAGGTCAAACATTGATTCCGGAAGAACTTTGATTACAACATTGTATTTTTCTTTAGCGGCTTCAACATCAATTCCTGACATAAGAAAAACAGGATTGCATACAATTTCTTTTGGAGAAAATTTCAAGATTTCATCTTCCGCGGAAGATAATTTGTCCGTTTCGGTAGTAAAGAAATCGCCTGTTGTAACATCAACTGCAGCAAGTCCGAAACCGCCTTCGGAATAAATAACGCTCATAAGATAATTGTTTTTGCCTGCTTCGATTGACTGCGTGTTAGTATTTGTTCCGGGTGTTACAACACGTATAACCTCACGTTTAACAAGGCCCTTTGCAAGAGCCGGGTCTTCAACCTGTTCGCAGATGGCAACGTTATAACCTTTGTTTACAAGGCGGGTAAGATAACCCTCATAAGCATGAAAAGGAACTCCGCAAAGAGGTGCTCTTTCAGCTTCTCCACAGTCTTTTCCCGTAAGTGTAATTTCAAGTTCACGTGATGCGGTAATTGCATCATCGTAAAACATCTCATAAAAATCACCGATTCGATAGAAAAGAATACAGTCCATATAATTCTTTTTTATCTCAAAATACTGTTCCATCAAAGGTGACATATTAGTTTATTCCTCCCCAAACGCCGGTTTTTTCAAACTCAGCGGCATAAAGTTCTGCATTATTGGTAATTTCCTCAGGATACCCCAAAGTCCTGAGAAGTTTAATTGCATTTCTTGATGTTGCCTTGCCTTCTTTAAGAAGGTAGTCAAATTCAACATCCTTTTCGGTAAGCTTTTCACTGAAATGATATGAATCAAATGTTTCTGAAAGGATATCCGCAAGTTCAAGGTCATGTGTTGCAGCAAAACAAAGGCAGTTCTCTTTTGAAAGATTTCTTAGAATCTGCGATGAAGCTGCTATTCTTTCAAGAGTATTGGTACCTCTCAAAACTTCATCTACAAAACAGAGAACGGGAATTTCTTCTGAAACACTGTCAAGAATTCGCTTAAGCGATTTGATTTCAACAATGTAATAGCTTTCGTTTCCGCTTAAATTATCACGAAGTGCCATGGACGATACGATGCGGAAAAACGGTGCACTGTAGCTTTTTGCAACACATGTATGTATTGTCTGGGAAAGTATGGCATTTATCGTAAGAGACTTGATAAAAGTTGATTTTCCGGAAGCATTGGAGCCGGTCAGCAAAACTGATTTTTCCGTGCTTATTGAGTTTGGAACTGCATTTTCAAGAAGCGGATGATAAAGATCTTCCACGGAAAATGATTTGAAATTTTTATCTTCAGAAAGGTTTGGAATACCGTAATAAGGCAGACACCTTCTGTATGAAGAAATTGCTATCATGGAATCCAGGAAGCCTATGATTTCAAACACAGTAAGCAGTTTATCGTTATGCCTATTATATTTTGCAATTATTTTATTAAACTTAATCAGGTCAAGATGCGTAAGTATCCTGACATAATCAAGAAGAATATCAACCAGATTGCCACCCCTTGAAGTGATAATGAAGGAGAAACGGTTCATGGGTCTTAAAACTTCGGTGGCTTTTTCAAGTTTCTCCAAATAAGGTTTAAGCTCTTCGGAGTCAATTTTGCATATTTTATCCGACTGTCTGATTGTACCGAGCATGATCAGAAGAATATTATAATACTGCTCTGTTTTTGCCTTGCACGAATAATATGTTATGACAGAAACGATAACTGTTAATATCAGAAAAAGGACACCGGTAACAACGTTGCCGAAAATTGCGACCAGAATAAACACGGGGTAGCATAAAAGTAAAATATAATGCAATAAATTACCGGTTACGGGTGCACTGTCAAGACGGCTTAAATATTCATAAAGTGAAATGGATTTGATTTTGCCGATGTTGGATAATAAAATCTGAATTTTAAGCCTTGTATCAGCATCTTTGGAAAAGAAATCAATTATCCGCTCTCTTTCCTCAAGGGTTTCTTTATCAGACACAGGCTTACGGATGATGGAATAAAGGTATTCTTCTCCTATTGAGGAACAGGTGTTGTTAATATCAAGAAAAACCTCATCAAGGTCAATATCATTAACGGTAATTTCATCAATGTCGGTATTCAAGGGCTTTAAGGACCTGAAATAAAAGCCGAGAGACTTAAATCTTTCTACGGTAAATTCAAGTTTTGGGAACTTTCCATAGTTGTCCTTAAGCTTTTTTATAAGTTTGTTACGCTTATCCCTGTTTTGCTTAATAACTAAAAAAACAATATAAGCTATAACAAGAATTGCTGCCAAAGAAATTAAAACAACTTTATTCTGTTGATTTTCAGCTAAAATTGTATATTTCATTTCA
Organism: Lachnospiraceae bacterium; assembly: GCA_045627185.1. Classification (GTDB taxonomy): domain Bacteria; phylum Bacillota; class Clostridia; order Lachnospirales; family Lachnospiraceae; genus SZUA-448. Next base: position 6,649 of record JAZQNE010000032.1, on the reverse strand, counting down.
AAACTCGAACCGCCGTGCAAAAAAACGGCGGTTCTCTCCTTCTTTATTCAGCCCATTTGCTTGTTTTATGTTCTGAGCCTTTCTTTCGGCTGAACAGATTGTCAACAGCTTCACTAACGGGTTTGTTTTCGAACAGAACAGCATTTATCTGTTCAATAATAGGCATGCTTACATGATATTTCTTTGCAAGCTTAAGGGCAGCCTTTGCACAGTTTACACCTTCAACAACCTGACCGACCTTTGCTATGGCATCCTGTACGGACATGCCCTGTCCGATATAATATCCGGCCATTCTGTTTCGACTGTGAAGACTCTGACAGGTAACAATCAGGTCACCCATTCCGGAAAGACCATAGAATGTATCTTCTTCACCACCCATTTTAACTCCGAGGCGACCAATTTCCTCAATTCCTCTGGAAAGAAGTCCGGCCTTAGTGTTATCACCGAATCCAAGGCCGTCCGAAATACCTGCTGCAAGGGCAATAACATTTTTCAGGGACCCGCCAAGTTCAATTCCAAGAACATCCGGACTTGTATAGACACGGAAATCCTTTGACATGAAAACATCCTGGATAAGCTCTGCAATTTTACGGCTCTTTGCTCCCGCAACACAGAGAGTAGGCACATCGCGGCTTACTTCTTCTGCGTGGCTCGGGCCCGAAAGAACGGCCGTAATTGACTGGGGAATAACATCTTTAATGACCTCTGAAAGTGTTAAAAGACTGCTTTCTTCAACACCTTTTGAAACATTTATAATAACTGTTCCGTTTTTGACAAACGGCTTCATTTCCTTTGCGGTTGAACGGACATACGGAGAAGCAACGGCAGAAACAATAATTTCAACACCTTCAAGAGCTTTTTCAAGTTCGGTACAAAGGGTGATATTATCCGGAAGAACAGCTTCGGGCAGGTTCTTTATATGTTTACGGTCGGCCTGCATATCTGTTATTTCTTTTGTAAGCTTGCTCCAGAGGCGGACATCATGACCGTTCTGACCAAGCTGGATTGCAAGTGCCGTGCCCCAGGTTCCTGCGCCAACAACGGCAATTTTCTTGATTTTGCTGTCTGTCATATTCCTTGCAACTGCTTTTTCATCAGCAACAAGGGATGTTTTGTCTTTGAAAATTTTACGTTCCGTACCGGCAATAAGACGTTTAATGTTGCCTTTATGACGGTAAACAGCCATAACAACGTAGAAAAGAATAAGAATTACTGCATGAAAATCACCCTTGAACTTAAAAGCAATCATAAGCCCGCCGGCTAAAATAATTGAGGCAATAGAAGCAAGAGAAACATATCTTGAAATAAAAACAATTGCAACAAAAAGAACTATGCAGGCAGTTGTTATGGTAGGACTGATGGCAAAAAACACGCCGCATGTTGAAGCAATACCCTTTCCGCCTCTGAAACCAAGCCAGAAAGGAAAATTATGTCCAATAATAACGCCAATTCCTGCATAAAGACAAAGAATTTCCGTATAATCCTGTTCGGGGAAAATAACAAATCGAACAAGCAGAATCGGAATTACGGCCTTAAGGAAATCACCGATAAAAGTGAAAGCACCGGATCTTTTTCCGAGTGTTCTTAAAACATTTGTTGTTCCGGCATTTCCCGAGCCATAATTTCTAATATCAATTCCATGTATTTTACCAATAATAAATGCTGTTGAAATGCACCCGAGAAGATACCCGATTACAAAGCAGCACAGTATTTTTAATACAAGCATATCTGCCCCTCACCCTGAATATTATTCCCAACCTTTAATCAAAAGCTTTTAAGCTTTAGTTTGTTTCATTTTCATTTCTTTCGCGGATAATGAAATGCAGCGATGTGCCCGAAAATCCAAAAGCTTCACGGATTTTGTTCTCAATATAACGTGTATATGAGAAATGCATCAGCTCTTTATTATTTACGAAAATAACAAATGTAGGCGGCTTGACGGAAACCTGTGTAATGTAATAAAGACGCAGATGTTTGCCTTTATCTGACGGAGGCTGCTGAAGAGTTACGGCTTCCATAAGGATTTCGTTAAGAACGCCTGTCTTTATTCTTAAGTTCTGATTCTGAATAATTACGTCAATAGCTTCAAACAGCTTATTTACACGCTGACCCGTAAGTGCGGAAATAAAAATAATTTCGGCATAAGGAACAAAGGACAGAATTTCCCTGATCTTATTGGTGTATTTATAGATAGTCTTGTCATCTTTTTCAATGGCATCCCACTTGTTTACACAGATAAGAATACCTTTTCCGCGGTCATGAGCCACACCGATGATTTTTGCATCCTGTTCGGTAACGCCTTCTTTTGCATCAATAACAAGAACTACAACATCTGATTTTTCAACAGCAGCAACTGTTCGGATTGTTGTAAAATGTTCAAGTTCTTCTTTGATTTTGCATTTACGGCGAAGACCTGCAGTGTCAATGAAAATATATTCGTTACCATTGAATTTTACAACTGTATCAATGGCATCACGCGTAGTACCCGCAACATCTGAAACGATTACACGGTTTTCACCGGTAATACGGTTGATTATTGAAGATTTACCTACATTGGGTTTTCCGACAACGGCAATCTTCGGACGTTCATCTTCTTCCTCAGATTCTTCTTTACGGTCAAAATATTTAACAACTTCATCAAGCATGTCACCAAGACCAAGCATTGATGCGGAAGAAATAGGATAAGGGTCTCCTATTCCAAGGTTATAGAATTCATAAACATCAGCTTCAAATTTCTTAAAGCTGTCAACTTTATTTACAACAAGAATTACCGGTTTGCCTGATTTTCTAAGCATATCGGCAACGCGAGAATCATCGTCAACAAGCCCCTGTCTGACATCAACAAGGAAAATAATAACGTCTGCGGAATCAATGGCTGTCTGAGCCTGCTCGCGCATGTAAACAAGCATTTTATCACTGCTGTCGGGTTCGATACCGCCTGTGTCAATAAGGGTAAACTGGTGGTCGAGCCATGTCACGTCTGCATATATTCTGTCTCTTGTAATACCGGGTTCGTCCTTTACAATACTGATTCTTTCACCTGCAAGGGTATTGAAAAGTGTTGATTTTCCTACATTTGGACGACCTACAATTGCTACAATGGGTTTACTCATTTTAGTCCTCATTTCATTAAAAGATTATTGCTGAAAAAGCTCAATCTTTTTTAATCCGATAACTGCGTCAAAAAATCCGCTACCGTATGATTTTACAATACTGATTTTGGTTTGTAAAGCCTTTTCAACCTCTGAGATATGAACATCATCCAGAAAAACATCTTCACCGGAACGAAGCATATTTTCCGGCAAAAGAAGTTCTTCACCAAGCTCTTTTCCGGCAAGACCATTAATCAGATCCTGCCCTGTAATAAGCCCTGATACGGTTATATTCTCACCAAAGAAGTTATTTGTGATTTTATACACATTAACCGAAAGTCCCGGGAAACGGCCTTTTATTTCGTCACAGAGGCCCTTGATATAATCGCCTGCAAGAAGGCCTGTGGCAATTGATATATTTCTAGTGAGTTTTTCAGGTAAAATAAAATCCTTTAACCCTTCCTTTGACATTTTATTGCGCGGATCAAGTAATGCTTCAAGTTCAAAGAAATAATCATCAATGGCATTTCTTGTGTCGGTTATAAGGCTTCGCATCATTCCTACTCCGTTTTCAATCTGGGAATAAGCTTCATATTCTTCATCACCCGGAAGCGGAAGGCCTGCTTTGATATACCATTCATCCGATGCATAAACAAATCTTGTATTATGTGCATGAAGCATGTGCTGTTGCCAGAGTTCAACCTGACTGACAAGGGCTTTTGATTCATCTGCGCTGAAAAGTTCGAGTTTTGTTAACTTCTCACGGAATTTTGTGAGTCCCGCCGGAACAACCGAAAGGCTCTTAATATAAGGGATATATTTTTCAAGGTCGGCAATTGTACGGTCAAGCTCTTTGCAATCGTTATAGCCCTTACAGAGAACAATCTGGGCATTCATTTCAATATCAGCGTCACAAAAACGTTTTATAATATCCTCAATTTTTCCTGCGAAACGGTTGTTTAGCATTTTGCAGCGCAGGTCGGGATTTGTGGTATGAACTGAAATGTTAATCGGTGAAAGCTTGTAAAAACAAATTCTCTCAATATCTTCATCCGACAGATTTGTAAGAGTAACGTAATTTCCCTGGAGGAATGAAAGACGGGTGTCATCATCCTTGAAATAAAGGGTATCACGCATTCCTTTCGGAAGCTGGTCGATAAAACAGAAAATACATTTGTTTCTGCAGGATTTATATTCATCCATCAGGCCGTCTTCAAAGGTTATTCCAAGGTCATCGGAATAATCCTTTTCAATTTCAAGTTCCCATTCTTCACCGTTTTTCTTTTTAACCAAAAGAAGGATGTCCTCACCTGCCGCCTGAAAACGGTAGTCCAGAACATCCGTTATTTTTTCACCGTTAACGGAAAGCAGTTCATCTCCGGGTTCAAGGCCCATTTCTTCAGCAATGCTTTCCGGTGCAATATCTTTAATTATATGACGTTGTTTTTTCATGTTATTCCTTTTCTTTTTACTGTAAAACCGGCTTCATGCAAAGAAAAGTTGCAAGTGTTCCGCGTTTTCCGTGGGTGGCTCTGTGCGAAAACAGAAGTTCCGGATTACAGTTTGTGCAAAGCCCCGTAATTTCGAAATTTTCAGGTTTTACGCCTGCTCTGAGAGCAGATATTTTTATTGCTTCATTCAGATCAAGAAGATAATGCTCCTCAAAAACAGGTTCGCAAATCACCTTCATCTCATTTTCATTATACGCTTTTTCAAATTCTTTTACAACGTCGGCAGAAACTTCATAACACTTTTTGCAAATGGACGGACCTGTTGAAATAATAAGGTTTTCAGGTTTTGACCCATATTCCTGCTGCATGGTTTTAATTGTTTCGCAAACAATTTCCGTAGCAGTTCCTCTCCAGCCCGAATGAGCAAGCCCAATAGCCTTATTAACCGGGTCGTAAATTGAAACCGGAACACAGTCGGCTGTAAGAATAATAAGTGTTGTGCCGGGATTATTCGTTACAAGAGCATCAATATTATCATAATCTCTTTCCCTGAAAATCCCTTTGCCATGGTCAGAAAGGCCTGTGACACGAACTTTGTTTGTATGAGTCTGTGCAGCAAAAACAAGGCTTCGCGGATTAATTTGAAGCTCGTTGCAGATTATTCTGAAATTTTCATGTACATCTTCAGGGTCATCACCATTCAGAAAGCCAAGATTCATTGAAGTATGAATGCCCTTGCTGACTCCGCCTAGACGCGTTGAACATGCCGATACAATTTCCGGATATTCATTTAGTTTTACACTTTTACATACAGGGCAAAAGGAATCGGTAAGTATATAATTCATAATGTTACAGGACCTTAACAGGTCATGCCTTTCATATAGTTGAAAATTCCTTTATGAAAAATCAAAGGCATTTCTTAGGATTTTATAGCGGTCAGCTAAAATAACCAATACATCAAACCGTATCGGCGAATCCGGAGAAATGCGATTTTTTGACAGATAAAATAATGCAGTCTTTTTAATCTGGTTTATTTTGTTTTTTGTAATTGCCTCTTCAGGATACCCCGAAGTTGTGTCCGCGCGCTTCTTAACTTCAACAAAGCACAGGTAATTACCTTCTCTGGCAACTATATCAATTTCACCGCTTCTTGTTCTGAAATTCCTCTCAAGAATGGTATATCCGTTTATTTTCAGAAGTTTTACGGCAATTTCTTCACCTTCACTGCCATCGGCTCTTTTATTCTTCTTTTCCAACATTTGAATAAGCCTTTTCTTTAATCTTGTCCATACGGTCAACAAATACAAGAACTTCAGCAACAACCTGGTATAATTCCGGAGGAACATATTCTCCTACTTCCAGATTCGATAAAGCCTTTGCAAGCCTTTCGTCTTTATGTATGGGAACATCGGCTGACTTTGCTTCACTTATGATTTTTTCCGCAAGATAGCCTTTTCCGGCCGCAAGTATTTTAGGAGCTTCATCGGCCGGATTATATTCAATGGCAATCGCTGTTTTGTTTTTGTTATTGTTTTCAATCATATTTTTAATGAATTTGTTTACAGTGCAAAAACTCAGATAAAGTTCTTAATGAAACTCTTTCTGTGAATTGGACAGGGGCCAAGCTTTTTCAGCGCTTCAATGTGTTCTGCGGAGCCATAACCTTTATTGGAAGCAAAGCCGTATCCGGGATACTGTTTGTCAAGTTCAAGCATCATATGGTCTCTTGTAACCTTTGCAATAATACTTGCAGCTGCAATAGAAATGCTTTTTGCATCACCTTTGATAATAGGAACCTGCCTGATTGAAATGCCGGGGATTGTTACAGCATCAACCAAAATACAGTCAGGCTGCGGGGTGAGTTCCTTTATTGCCCTTCGCATTGCTTCATAAGTGGCCTGCAAAATATTCAGGTCATCAATTTCTTCATGAGAACAGATTCCTATACCGACAGATATTGCTTTTTCCATTATTTCGAGAAATAACTCTTCTCTCTTTTTTTCGGATAATTTCTTGGAATCATTAACATAAAGGATTTCGCAATCACGCGGAAGAATTACTGTTGCCGTAACTACAGGGCCGGCAAGCGGTCCCCTTCCGACTTCG
>JAZQNE010000031.1:0-6614 GCA_045627185.1 Lachnospiraceae bacterium | reverse complement strand
CCGGTTGATGTATCGTAAACGTAAGTTGTAGTGTTGCCGTCAGCATCCGTTACCGATGTTATGTCTCTGCCATGAACATCAATTGATTTTTAGTAAACAATAGCATCTATTTAGTAAACAAGTTAATTTTGACATCTTTAACAACAAAAAAAGAAGCTGTAAAACAGCTTAAGAAGTCAAAACAGGCAGTGTACTTCTTAGGTTATTTTACAGCCTCAGCACCGGCACATACGTCAACAGTGCCTGCATTGCGACGGCAGTAAGTGTGGCTCCGATTGCAACCTTAAAGAGATTTTCGCTCTTCAGGGCAATAATGACCGCTGCAAGGAAGCCTGCAAGCCCCACAATACCGTACTCGGAAACATTTAGAATTGCGGGTACGGTCATGACAGAAAGTGTCACATACGGCACATAATACAGGAACGACTTGATAAAACGGCTTTTTATGTCGCGCCTTAAGAGCGCAAGCGGAAGCATTCGCACAAGGTAAAGGGTAACCGCTGCAACGGCAAGATAAGCGTATATCATGCGGTCGCCTCCTTTGTACAGCCTTCGGAACTTTCATCCGGCGGGTTGACAGGCGAATCGTCTATAGGTTTAATCAGTGCCGCCAGAGCTGCAATCACAACCGTAAGGATTATGATTCTGTTACCCGAAGAAAGCCTTTTTACAACAGGCAGATAGGTGAACAGCGCGCTTGCAAGCATTGAGCTTAAAATAACAACAAGAAGTGTCCTGCTACGTTTTGCGGGCGGCAGCACAATTGCAATAAACATTCCGTAAAGAGCAATTGTAAGGCACCCTGAAATTGCTTCGGGCAGTACGTTTCCGACAAGCGCTCCGAGCACTGTTCCGCTCACCCAGCCAAAGCTTGCCACAAGCGCTCCGCCGTAGTAATATTCGGGAGCAAAAGCGCCTTCACGTGCCATGGCTATCCCAAAAAGCTCATCGGTTACAAAATGCGAAATCAGAAAGCGGTGTAAAAGACTGCGTTTTCTGTCGATTTTCTGACTAAGGGCACATGACATAAGCAGGTAACGCATATTGACAATCAGTGTGGTTACTGCCATTTCAAGCAGTCCCGCGCCCGTTCCGATTACAGTTATTGCCGCAAATTCTCCCGCGGAAGCATGCATAAGCAGAGACATCAGACCTGCCTGAAACGGGCTGATTTCGGCATTTCCGGCGGATATTCCGAGTGAAAAGGCAACAGCAAAATAGCCCAGCCCGATGGGGATTCCATCGCGCAGACCGCGTCTGAATTCCTTTTTTCTTTTGAAAGCCATATCCGACATGGGAATGCTCTCCGTTTCGTAAAGTTCTGTTTCTTCCCGATAAAACAATCTTAATTATATGGCTTTTTCTAAATAAAGTCCATACGAAAATGCCATGCTCCGAATGCTTATTTTACTCATACAACAAGCTGAAAAGCATTCAAAACACGGCATCAAAACTATTCAAATCAATTTATAAGGTTTTCATTACTTAATCTGCAGTATTCCGGCGGTTGGAAGTGAATACTGCTCATCGGTAATCGGTTTGTAGCGTTCGCCCAAATATCTGTCCTCAAAACCTGTATCCGTCCAATAGATTTCACCTGTATCGGTATCCTCTACACGTGAATAACCAAGAAGTGCATCACTGTATTTTTCAAGTTCGAGTTCTGTACTCTTGTTACGCTGTTTCCATGAATCACTAATCATTTCACTGATAGCATCTGCCGTTTCATCTTCTTCCATATAGACAGAGCCCATTTCATAAAGTCTTTCACCGTAATTTTCCTGAATACTCGTGATAACGGATTCTTCCAAAAACTGATTTGCTCCGATGGGGATATCTCTCAAAACATTAAAATACACATAAGGAATCCCCTCACCGTCGGCAACATATATGTATGTACCATCATCCTGCACGTACTTAAAAGTACTGTAATCGGGAATCAGAGCAGAAAACCTCTCTTCTTCCACTGACATTACTTTTGTTCCTTCAGGTAAAAGAACCTCTGTCGGGGTCGGTATATCGGTTTTGTCTGTGGGTTTATTAACTTCGCCTGTTGGAGCCGAAGTATTATTCATATCCTTTTTCCCGCTCGGAACATCTTTTTGCCACATGAGCACAGCAGTATTAACAAAGCAAAAATTAAAAGCAGTGTTCTTTTCCTCATTTAAACGCTCCTTAATACAGGTTTTAAGAAGTATCATTTATTGAATCGTTTTCCAGCCGGCATACAATTGAAGCCTAGTATCAAGAGCATGCGTTTCCGGGTTTCGGAGTGAAACTAATGTTGTTAAGGGCTCTCCGCTACATTCCTTTTCAGCATACCAGCCGATAAAAGTATAGCCGATACGCTCCGGCACAAAAGAACTTACATCAAACTTGTTCAACCAGCTTGAATCAAATATTTCAACTGTTTTTTTATCGAAACCGTCCAGGGCTCCGCCCTCTGCATTAAAGGTTACCGTGTTTCCATCTCTGAAACAAGCTTCAAGAGTAAGTGGCTTTCCTTCATCCGCAATTTCATTTTTACCTGCATAATTAACGCTTGAAACAGTATGAATCCAGTAAGTACCGTCATCATGTTTATCACAGTAAAGGCGCTGTGCTGACGGATAAGCCACCTTCCAGTATGAAAAATGCATTCCTTCACAAACCGGAGTTCCAAGCTTAAACTCAATGTTATCATCAACAACATACATACGCTCGGGAATATTGTTTTCATCATAACAGTACAGATCGGAAATATTGATTTCATCTGTGCTGTCACCCCCGTACGTGCGACCGGCCTTGAAGACAAGTTCACGGCTCTCATCAATCATATGGCTCTTCAGTGAACAGGCATAGTAAGCAATTTGTCCTTTCTGACCGTCGGCTTTTGTATATTGGGATGATGAACTTCCCCCACCGCCGTTACTAGACAGAAGGACGGCATAATCGGACGTAATCGTGATTTTCGAACCAAAGTTCGCATTTCCTTTACTGCTTGTGGGCGTACCATATGTAGAATACTCGACAGTTGCAATTCCTTTTGAAACAAGCTCCTCGCAATCGCTGCAGGCAGCACCCACATATGCGCAGATTACGTTATCATTAACTGAAACGTTAATTTCCTCCGGCTTAAAAACAACCGTGTCTCCCTTGTACAAAAAACCAATGTCCTTCAATTGCTGTCCGATATTCCCTTTACAGTCAATTTCAAATGAACGTGCTTCAAGCACTGTACGCGGAGTCACCGCTGTTATTCCGAATGCACCGGTTTTTGACGGGGTCACAGGGATTGCGGACGGCGTAGCCGTAGGCGTATTTGTCGGGGCCGTTGTTGCAGTAACACCGGTTGTAACAGAGCCTTTTTTTTCGCAACCGGCAAGACATAAAATAGAAATAAGACCAATAATAACTAATTTTTTCATGGATTCCTCCTGAAGAAATATTCATGTCACGGAACTTTTAGTCCGGTCAAAGTAACAAGCAGCTTTCAAACTTAAGTTATAAACCAAGATATATATCGGCATAAATTCCCGAAAACAAAAGCACTTTTCCTTCACCACCTGACACCTGACAGTTTTGCAAAAGGACATTGCCAATCCCAAACCTCTGTGATATAATTCTTCTTCAAGTACTCGGCCAGATATACTAAAAGCCGTTTCAAAATATGTAACATGATATAAGTGTCACATTTCGGAGAATCACCATGAAAGTATTTATGTTTATATTAAACAGTATCCTGTTCGGCATCGCCCTTGCCATGGATGCCTTTTCGGTATCGCTTGCAAACGGCCTGAACGAGCCGCAAATGAAACGCAAAAGAATGTGCGATATTGCCGGAACCTTCTGCGGCTTCCAGATTGCAATGCCCTTAATCGGCTGGTTCTGTGTACATACAATTGCTGAGAAGTTTCAGGCCTTCCAGAGGTTCATCCCCTGGATTGCGCTCGCTCTTCTCCTCTACATAGGCGGAAAAATGCTGATTGAAGGTATAAAAAACAAAAGCACCGATGAAGAAAAGCCCGCCGTCGGCTTCTGGGCTCTGATGTTGCAGGGTGTTGCAACCTCCATCGATGCTCTCTCGGTTGGTTTTACCATTTCGGATTACAAGTTCCCGGAGGCACTCACAGAAGCGCTGATTATCGGCATTGTGACGTTTGTCATCTGCATAGGAGGCCTGATTCTCGGAAGAAAGTTCGGCACAAAGCTTGCCGGCAAGGCCGGAATTCTTGGCGGTGTAATCCTTATCGGAATCGGAATAGAGATATTTGTAAAGGGCGTGTTCTTCTGAACAACGCCCTTTTTTTGTGATTTTTCACTTTATTTTCATGATTGTTCCTTACTCTGCAATCATTTTGTCTTCATCAGGCAGACTCCTTAAGAATACAAGCACAATCGGCATGGTCACACAGGCTGCCAGAACATCCGCAATTGCCTGTGACATCTGGATTCCGATAAGACCAAAAAGTTTGCTGAACAGATACAGAATCGGGATGAAAAACAGGCCGCTTCTTGCCGTTGCAAGGAACGATGCGCGTCCGCTCTTTCCGGCACTCTGAAACAGCATATTGCCCATAACCGTAAAGCTTAGGCTTATGAGTGACGCACTCTGGAAGCGCATGGCCAAAGCGCCGATTTTTACAACCTCGTCATCATTTCTGAAAAAGCGGATAACGGGCTCCGCGAAAGCAAAGCCCAGAACAGCCATGCCGCCAAGAAGCAGCAGACCGAACTTAAGCGTGAACCAGTAAGCCTCTTTTACACGCTTATATTTCTTAGCGCCAAAGTTGAAGCCGCATACAGGCTGGAAGCCCTGTCCGATACCCAGGCCTACGCAGAACAAAGCGCCCATTACCTTGGCAACGTTGCCCATTGCTGCGATTGCCGCATCGCCGTAAGGCTTGCATACCCGGTTAAGGACGGTTGTGGAAATACTGTTAAGTCCCTGTCTGACAAGGCTTGGGAAACCGATTGCAAGGATAGCAAAAATCAGTTTTCCGTTAAAGGAGAAAAAGCGCGGATTAAGGCTGCTCTGCACTTTTCTGCGAATGAACGGAATCGCAAGAATAATCGCACTGATAACCTGTGAAACAGCTGTTGAAATGCCGGCACCCGCAACGCCCATGTCAAAAACGCTGATGAGAAGGAAATCGCCGAGGATGTTCAAAAGGCCGCCCGATACAAGGCCTATCATGGCAAAGGTCGCTTTGCCTTCATAGCGCAGAATGTTGTTCATGACACAGCTGATAACCATAAAAGGTGCAGCCAGAAGAATATAGGTGCTGTAATCAATTGCATAGGGTAAAATCGTGTCCGTACTGCCAAGAAGGTACATGAAGTCCTCCTGGAACAAAAGGCCGAAAATAAGAATTACAAGGCCTGTGGCGAAGCCAAGATAAAAACTTGTTGCAGAATAGTTTCTTGCTTTCTCTTTATCATGTCCGCCCAAAAGACGTCCGATATTACTTCCCGCACCGTGTCCGAACATAAATCCGAAGGCCTGAATAATGGCCATCAGCGCCAGTACAATGCTTATCGAACCCGACTGGCTTGTTCCGAGGTTTCCGACAAACTTCGAATCAACCAGATTATAAAGGTTTGTGATAAGCATGCTGATGGTAGTTGGAAGGCCAAGCTGAAGTACAAGCTTTGATACCGGTGTTTCCGTCATTCTCTTATATTGTTTTTCTTCCTGAGTCATTTCTGTACTTTGCATTTCATTTTCCGTTTCTGACATCTGTCATGAACTACACCGGCAATTGAATTACCGGAAGTATCCATTTCCGTCTGAAGATTTCACTACACTTTTTATCTGTTTTTCTGCTTTTCGCGCTCAAGTCTGAATTCAACCGAACGGCGCAGATACTCGCAGAACTCGTCGTCCTTGCACATCGTCTTTCCGTCAACGTCGGAAAGCTTCGCAACAGGACGTCCGTTTACGTACTGAAGTTTTATTACAATGTTAAGAGCGTGCTCGAAGGTATCATTTGTGCAGAAGGTACCGATTCCGAAGGATACTTTTGCTTTGTCCCTGAAATACCCGTAAAGCTCTTCAGCCTTGTCAAAGTTAAGGCTGTCACTGAAAAGAAGCAGCTTTGTTTTCGGGTCAACGCCGTATTTTTTATAATGTGCGATAATTTTTTCGCCCCACTCATACGGGTCTCCGCTGTCGTGACGGACACCGGTGTAATTGTTCACACGTGCGCGGTCAAAATCAAGCAGGAACAGGTCTGTTGTGATGGTATCCGTAAGGGCCGTACCGTTATCGCCTTTATATTCGTTATACCAGTCCTCCATTGCATAATGGTTCGTATATGCAAGCGGGATGGAATCTATGCCCTGATACATCTGCACAAATTCATGTGCATATGTGCCTATGGGGGTGATATCATACTTCATAGCCAGATATACATTGGATGTGCCGACACAGTTTTCTGTTTCATTTACAAGTCTTTTTACGACAACATCCTCCCACTCTCTCGAAAGTCTTCTTCTGCAGCCGAATTCGGCAAAACGGAAGTTATATTTTCCGGATTTGAAATCCTCGATTTTTTTATCAAGACGAACTGCTGCCGAAGCACGAAGAGTTTCATAATCATATGAAAGACGGAAGTACACTTCATTTATAATCT